>CAYZVY010000219.1:0-7131 GCA_964481675.1 uncultured Verrucomicrobiota bacterium | reverse complement strand
CGGTGAGGGCATCGTGAAAGGCGAGCAGGAGCTGCCGCACGTGAGGCCAGTAGTCAGGGTTGGCCTCGGGCTGGTCCAAGTCGCGGCCCGGCAGCACCAGGCAGGCGGTTTTCAGGGCAAGGGCGCGGGGCTCGGGCCCCACGAAGGTGCCTTTGCCGTCGATGCGGTGCAGAACCCCCTCGCGGGCCAGTTCCGTCAACGCCTTGTATACGGTGACGGCCGTCACGCCGAAATGGCGGGCCAGTTCGTTCTGGCTCTGGATCCGGTCGCCGGGCTTCAGCCCCTGTTCCTGGATCCAGCGGACCAGGGTGTCCTTCACCGACTGCCGCTTGCCGGGCCGCTTTAAACCAACCGCTTCCATGAGCCCTCCAACCTATAAAGAACCTATATACACGAGTGAAGGCCAATTCGTCAACAGCCCTTTTGAGACCTCGGCAGCGTTGGGCGCATTACTGCGATTGATCGTTTCTTTTGTGTTCTTTGCGTTCTTTCGTGGCTAATCATTCTTTGTTTTGCTCGTTCCGAACGTATTCGTGTTCATGGGTGTCCATTCGTGGTTGGACTTGGGCCTGAGTCAGCACAAGCCAGATCAGTCGCCAAATCAATTGACTTTGCGGGCAGGGCTTGCTACGTTTTTTAACTCTTTTTGGAAGGAAGGCATTATGGCGCGCGTATTCAATTTCGGTGCGGGTCCGGCGGTGCTGCCGGTGGATGTCCTGGAGGAAGCCCAGCGGGAGCTGCTCGACTACAAGGGCTCCGGCATGTCCATCCTGGAAAGCAGCCACCGCGGCAAGGAATACGATCCGATCCACCAGGAAGCCCTTGCCAACCTGACCACCCTGTTCGGGCTGGACGACTCCTACCAGATCCTGCTGCTCCAGGGCGGCGCCAGCGGCCAGTTCGCCATGATGCCGATGAACCTGCTGACCGTCGGCGCGGTGGCCGATTACACCCTCACCGGAACCTGGGCCAAGAAGGCCTACGCCGAGGCCAAGATCGTGGGGAAAACGAGCGTGGCGGCCGACACCATGGCCCTCACCCCCGCCCGCATGCCCCGCCAGGACGAGCTGAAGCAGACCCCGGGCGCGGCCTACCTGCACATGACGACCAACGAGACCATCGCCGGCATCCAGTGGCAGTCGATTCCCCAGACCGCCGCCCCGCTCGTGGCCGACATGTCGTCCGACATCCTCTCCCGCCCTCTGGACTACAAAAAGTTCGCGCTCTTCTACGCCGGCTGCCAGAAGAACCTGGGGCCGTCGGGCCTGGTGGTGGTGGCGCTGAAGAAAGAGCTGATGGCGCGCTGCCCGGCCACCGTGCCGATGTTCTACCGGTATTCCACGCATGCCGAGGAGAATTCGCTCTACAACACGCCCTCCACGTTTTCCATCTACCTGCTCATGCTGACCACCCGGTGGATCATGAAGCAGGGCGTGGACACGCTGTACCGCCGCAACGCGGAGAAGGCGGGCAAGATCTACGCGGCCATCGACGGCAGCGGCGGGTATTACAAGGGCACGGCCGAGACGGCCGACCGGTCGCAGATGAACATCACGTTCCGCCTGCCGACGGAAGCCCTGGAAGAGCAATTCCTGAAGGAAACCTCCAAGGCCGGCATGAAGGCGTTGAAGGGCCACCGGCTCGTGGGCGGCATCCGCGCCTCGATTTATAACGCCTTCCCCATGGAAGGTGTTGACGCGCTGGCCTCCTTTATGAAAGACTTTGCCCGCAAGAACGGTTGATTTTCCTGTGCGCCTGTAGCTCAATTGGATAGAGCGTCAGCCTCCGAAGCTGAAGGTTGCAAGTTCGATCCTTGCCAGGCGCACCATAAAATAGCGAATAGCTGATAGCTGATAGCGAATAATCCGCTATTCGCTATCAGCTATTGTTCTCCAACTCGCTCAACACTCCGCTATTCGCTATCCGCTATGCTTCCTTCCGCTATCCGCTATCCGCTATGCCTCCTTCCACCCGAGGGCCAAGCCGGGCACCGTGATCCGGACGACGAAGGAGTCCGGATCTCTGGTGCTCCGGCCCCTGCTCCATCTGCAGTTTGAAGAGCTCGGGCGCTTAAAGGCGCTTCCGCATATACCCACTCTTCATCCGCTATTCGCTATCCGCTATCCGCTATTCGCTATCTGTCGCTACCGGATCAGCCTAATGGTTCCCACGGTATTCCGGTACACATCCACGACGTCGTTGCCGTCCCCGCCCGCCGAGGTGATCGACAGCAAATAATTGGCCCCGTTGACCGATACCGGCTGCGTGGGGCCGCCCGCGAACGAACCTGACGTCACGCCGGTGCCGGCGTTGCGGATTCGAGAGCGGATACCGGGCGCATTGCATCCTTGACGCTCCGGCACAGGCACGGGCATAGTGACCATTTCGCACGTATAATAAAGGACCCAGCCATGAGATCCCTGACCGGCCTGTTCGCCTTGCTCCTCGTCAGCCTCGCCTCCCTTGCGGTCCCCCCGCCCGTGCTGACGACGTTTTCCCTGCACGAGGATTTCGGGGTCTCGCATCCGGACCAGATCGTCTTCTTCGAGGCTCCGCCCAAACTGGATTCCTCCCGCGCATCTCTGGTGGACAAACAGGGAAAAGCGGTCCCCTTCCAGGTGATGAGCGACGGGCGGATGGCCGTGCGGACCGACCTGCCGGCCGGCGCGGTGAAAACCTGGCGGCTGGTGGCGGATCAGGCGGCGGCCGCCCCCGGCCTCCAGATCACGGAACAGCCGGATTATGTCGAAATCTCCAACGAACGGGTCGGCCTCCGCGTGCCGAAAGCCCCCGCCGACTTGGCTATCACGCCCGCGCCCATCCAGGGGCTGCGCTTCCAGGACGGCATCTGGACCGCCGTCGGTCCCAACAGCATGGCCCGCCCCGCGAAAGCCATGTCCGTGGAATGGCTCGACCGCGGACCCCTGGTGGCCCGGGTGAAAATCCGGTACACCTACGACAAGAAGGCGCTCCATTCCAACCTCGGCCCGCCCGATTATCCCGACGTGCCGGCCGGGGAAGGCCCCTATGCCGTCACCATCGAACTGCAAGCCGGGCAGCCCTCCATCCTCTTCGAGGAGGAGTGCGAGACGGATGTCGCTTACATGATCGATGTCACGAAGGGCTTGAACCCCGACAAGGCCCAATACCGGGGCCATCACGCCGACTCGCCCGCGCAGGGAATGGAAACCAACGGAGCCGTTTACTCCTATTACGGAAACCTCCAGCGCCACGACGCCCTGATGAACCTCCCCTATGACGGGTCCCTCACGGACCGCTGGTCGCGCACCAGCTGCCCCTTCATGGCCCACTGGGATCCCTGGGCCTTCAACACCGGCTTCTACTGGCAGCTCTATGATTCACGGCCCGGCGGCGGCGACAACCTCCTGGGCCTCTTCGCCGGCCCGCCCTCGCGGCTCATCCGGCCCGGCCTCTCGGGCGTCAGCATCGACACCCGGATGACGAACGGCCAGCCGCAGGTCCGGCTGCAGGTGGCGTTCCAGCGGTTCATGCCCACGCAGCAGTACACCACCCGCATCCGCTTCGGCTGGGGCCTGTTCCTCGGGAAGACATCCACGGATCTGAAGCCGCCCCTGGAGGTGCAAGCCATCAACCGGCAGATGAACCTCCACGGCGGCGTCAACCTGACCGCCCTCCAGGCCCTGCCGGCCGACTACCCCGATCCCGCCGCGGGTTATGGCAGCCTGTATGTCGAAGCCGGCGTGTGGAAGCGGCTGTCGGAGCAGCTGCAGACCGAAGCCCGCACCAACGGCCACGCGCTCTATAATCAAATGGTGGCCGCCGACCACACCTTCAAGGACATGCTGGATTTCTGGACCGCTCCAAGCACCCATGCGGTTGTCAAGGGATCCGAAAGCATCCGGGAGCATGTCCGCTCCTACCTGGAGACGCTCGTCAACGGCGAAGGCATCTACAAGCACGAAACCCACTACTTCATGGGCGCCTCGGGCTTCTCCCAGCGACTGATCCGGCTGGACCAGCTGCTGGGCTCCGACCTGATCGACCCCGCGGAGAAGCGGAAGCTCAAGCAGTGCGCCGCCCTGATCGGCCTCCTGCTCTGGGACAACGACCTGGCCCCCATGCAGCAGGATGCCGGAGTCAACTGGGGCCCGCAGAACATGTCCTCGATGTGGCTGGGCACGCGCTACAACTATACGGTCTTCCTCTCGGCCCACCCGCTGTTCCGCGACCGCGCCCGCCAGGTGGGCCCGCTGGCGCTGGAGCAGTTTCACGACTTCGTCAAGGCGAGCGGCGCCTGCACCGCCTGCGCCCATTACACCGGCGCCTCCATGACCCCCATCCTCAACATGCTGCAGCAGCTGCAGACGAGCGGCCTGCTGGACGCCTTCGCCACCGACCCGCTCCTGAAGCGCTACGCCGAATGGGAAATGCAGCTGTTGACGCCACCGGAGGTCCGGTTCGGCGGCCTCCGGAAGATCATCGCCGTTGGCGACAGCTCGACCGAATTCTCGCTCCGCACCGGCCAGCTGGGCACGGGCTTCGCCAAGTCCGACCCCGCCCTGAGCGCCCGGCTCATGGGCTCCTGGCAGGCCATGGGCTCCCCGCACAGCGCCTTCTACGGCAGCTCCCAGCTGAAGGTCGACTCCGGCCTGCCCGCCGTCTCGCCCAACTTGGGGAACGACCAGTTCCCGGGCTGGATGTCCGTCCTGCGCCACGGCTGGGACACAACGAACGAATCGGCCGCGTACTTTATCAACGGCGAGGTGCTGAGCGATCACCGGCACAACGACAACGGGGCGCTGATCGTCTACGCGCTCGGGGCGCCGCTCTCCCTGGACTGGGGCTCCATGTATGTCCCCCGCTCGGACGGCGGGCTGATGCACAGCATCGCGGTGCCGGAGAGCGGACTGAACCAGCCCTGGGACAGCAACAACGTCCCGCTGGACTGGCCGCACTACATGGCGCCGTGGACCGACACGGAACACCGCCCGCTGGCGTCCTTCTCCAACAGCGCGGCCGCCTCCGCCCGCTTCCGCTGGCCCGCGCGGAAGGATCTCCAGTGGCAGCGGACCGTCTGGTCCCTCCACTCCGATCCCGCCCACCCGGTCCTGGTGGTGGACGACGTCTTCACCAACCGGCCGGGAACGAACGCGATCATGATCTCGACGT
This sequence comes from uncultured Verrucomicrobiota bacterium, assembly GCA_964481675.1. Classification (GTDB taxonomy): domain Bacteria; phylum Verrucomicrobiota; class Kiritimatiellia; order CAIKKV01; family CAIKKV01; genus CAIKKV01. The sequence goes on along the minus strand of CAYZVY010000219.1, from coordinate 1,980 downwards.
TCAACCTGATGGCGCAGGGCGAGGTGAAGACGCCGGGCGGCGTTGTGCTGCCGGAAGAGCGCTTCTTCAGCAGCACGGTCAAGACCAACCAGCAGCTGCCGTCGGCCGGCGTCCCGTTCGCGCTGGCCGCGGGCCTGAACCGCTTCCAGTTCACCGGGCAGTGGCTGATCGACTGGGACCTGTACGTCCAGACCGAGTCCCCGGCCCAGGCCGCCATCGGCAACTGGGGGCACAACTGGCATCCTTCCGGTGAGGCGAACCAATTCGCCAAAGCCCAGGGCCGCCCGTTCTCGGAGCGCCAGCATATCCTCCGGTTGCGCGGGCAGGACCACTTCAGGACCCTGATCCTCCCCTATCGCAAGGGGGAAGGCCAGTCGCCCTGGCGCGTGGAAACCCAGGGCGCGGACCTGTGCCTGCAAGGCCCGGATTCCAAGCTGATCATCGGCGGCTCGCATTATGCCTGCCAGTCGGCCTCCTGCACCGGCCTGACGACGTTCGGCGCGGATCCCGCCGAAGCATTCGATATCCGCCTCCAAGGCGGCCCCGCCGAAGTGATGCTGGCGGAGAAAACAGGGACACTGATCCTGTCCGGCGCCGCAGGCGACCGGTCGATCCGCCTTCCGGCCGACTGGTCCTTTTCGTCCCGGCGCCAGGCCGCCAAACAGAAGGATGGCCAGTGGCTCGTCCCTTACGAGGGCGGCGTACCCAAGACATTCGCCCTGGTGCGGGATTAGCCTTTTGCCTGACGCCCGCCGCCGCCCGGCATGGGCTGTACGCCAATGGCGAAGACGCCCGCCTTCAGGCATTCCCGCACCACATCGGGATCGTCATCGAACATCAGGTCCACGCCGAGCCTCAGGCAGGTCCGGGCCTTCCATCGGTGCGACATCCCGGCCATGACCTCCTCGTCAGGACAATATTCGATCCGCTCGATCGTGCGGCCCAGGCGGCGCTCGGCCTCCTCGAGCGTCACGCCATGGTTCAGCGTGATGATGACCACGCTGCGGAAGGCGCGGCAAAGAAAGCCGAACGCCCCGGCGTAGTCGGTCACCGTGTCGTCCCAATCCAAACCCAGTCTTGCGCCAGCCACGTCAGTGATCATGATCGGCTCCCCCTTACCCGCTTACAGGCCGATCCGGAGGGCGGCGCCCAGGAAAACCGTGTCCGTGTCGATATTCGAATCCTCGTCCTTGAACTGGGATTCACTGTTGAACCGGTAGTTGGCCGAGATGTCGAGGAACATGCCGGGGAGCAGTTCCAGGTTGAGGCCCCCCTTCACGGCGTAGAAGGGATCGTCGGCCCAGTCTTCGTCGAAGTAGACAAGGCCCGCGCCCGCCCCGACGTAAAGCGTGCGCCCCAGCAGCAGGTACGCCTGCGGGGCATAGGCGTCGTCCTTGCCGAGCCAATCCGGGAACACTTCCACCTGGGCCTCGATGCCCAGCAGGCTGGGCCAGTACTGGTAGGAGGCGAAATAGCTGAAGCCCTCCTCGTCAAGGTCCCGGATGTCCTCGTCGTCGAGATTCTCGAGCACAACCCAATAGTTGGCGCCCGCTCCCAGCCGGTGGGCAGCGGTATCGTCCGCCTGAAGCTGTCCCGCCGTCCCCGCCACCGCCGCCAATATCACCATCAACATCCATTTTTTCATAGGTCTTCTCCTTTTTCGTTGACCCAACGATAAATCATACCACCGGAGATAGCAAGAGGCCGGCCATCAGGTGTTAACCCTATCCAAAAAGAAACAGGATGTAACCGAAGGTTCGGGGCTTCCCCGACAAACCTCTTCTCCGTGCCGCCGTGTCTCCGTGTGAGCTCTTCTCTTATTCGTGTTCTTGGTGTCCATTCGTGGTTCTCTCTTTCCGCCCCGGCATGAGCGTGATAGGTTACCGGCCTATGCGCACCTTACACAAACTGCTGCTGCTGGCACTGGCACTCCCCACCCTCGCCCAGGAGCCTGCCGAAATCGGCCCGTTCCTGGCGCGA
>CAYZVY010000218.1:0-7181 GCA_964481675.1 uncultured Verrucomicrobiota bacterium | reverse complement strand
TGGCCTTGGAGCCGATCGTGTTGATTTCCCGGAACATCTCCTGGGCCAGGAAGTCGAGCGACCGCCCCACCGGCTCGCGGTTCTGGCCCATCAGCTTATGCGCCTGCTTCAGATGGCTCTCCAGGCGCGTGATCTCCTCGCTGATGTCCACGCGCTCGGCCATGAGGGCGATTTCCTTCAGGATCGAGCTGTCCTCGGGATTCACGGGAATGCCGGCGCGCTTCAGCCGGTCGAGCACGCTCTTGCGGTACCGCGGCCCCACGGTGGGGGCGAGCTTCCCGATCCGCTCGCGCATCACGCCCAGCTTGCGGAGGCGGGCGTCCAGGTCCCGCGCGATCGCCGCCCCCTCCCGCTCGCGCATCTGGACCAGCGCCACCAGGGCCTGGCGCAGCGCCTTCTCGCACACGGGGCGGATCAGCGTGACGTCCTCCTCGACATAATGGTACTGCACCACCTCGGGAAGCTGGGTCAGCAGGCTGGTGCCCAGGTTGTCGGCCAGCCCCAGCTCGGCGCCGATCTTCCGCAGCTCCCGCACGAACGCGCGCGCCAGGAAGGCGTCCACCTTGGCGCCCTGCTGCCGCTTGTGCTCCGACACCGTCACGTTCACCGAGCCGTTCACCTGCCCGCGGGAAACGGACTCGTGCACCACTTCCATGAACAGCGATTCCAGGAACGCCAGCGGCTTCGGCAGGTTGAGGCGGAAATCGAACTGCTTCCGGTTGACCGAGCTGAGATCCACGTCCACGCGGACGCCGCTCATCACCGCTTCCCCGTGCCCGTAGCCCGTCATGCTCTTAAGCGCCATGCGCGTTTCCTCCCGGTGTCGGCGAGCCCGCCAGCCGCAGTTTTTTCAGATAGGCCTCCACAAACAGGTCCAGGTCGCCGTCCAGCACGGCCTGGATGTTGGACGTCTTGACCTCGGTGCGCTCGTCCTTGGCCTGGGTGTAGGGCTGGAGGACATACGACCGGATCTGGCTGCCCCAGGCGATGTCGCCCTTGTCCCCGTAAAAGCGGTCCATCTCCCGCTTCTTCTTGTCCAGCTCCAGCTCATACAGGCGCGACTTCAGCATCTTCATGGCCTGCGCGCGGTTCTGGTGCTGCGAGCGCTGGGTCTGGCACGAGACGACGAACCCCGACGGCATGTGGGTGATGCGGATCGCCGAGTCGGTCTTGTTGACGTGCTGGCCGCCCGCGCCGCTCGAGCGGAACGTATCCACCCGGATGTCGACGTCGTTGATCTCGATATCGATGGTGTCGTCGATTTCCGCCACCACGTCGACGGAGGCGAAGGAGGTGTGCCGCCGCTTGTTCGCGTCGTAGGGGCTGATCCGGACCAGCCGGTGCACGCCCCGCTCCGATTTCAGGTAACCATAGGCGCAGGGCCCGATCACCTGCATGGACGCGCTCTTGAGGCCCGCCTCGTCGCCGTCCTGGTAATCGAGCAGCTCGACCTTGAAATCCTTTTTCTCGCAATACCGGCGGAGCATCCGGTGCAGCATGGCGGCCCAGTCGCACGCCTCCGTGCCGCCCGCGCCGGCGTGCAGGGTCAGAAAGGCGTTGTTGCCGTCCAGCGGGCTGCTCAGCATGGACTTGAGCTCCATGGCGATCACCGCCTTTTCAAGCGGCTCGAGATCGCCGGTGGCTTCCGCCTCCGCCATGTTCGACAGCTCGGGATCGGACTCGGCGCCGGCCATTTCGATCAGGACGGCAATGTCCTCGGCCTTGCGGTGCAGGGAATCATAGGGGGTGATGAGCTCGCGCTCGCGGTTGACCTGGTCCAGCAGCTCGCGGGCCTTGTTGGGATCGTTCCAGAAATCCGGCGCGGTGGTCCGCCGTTCAAGCTCCGTGGCCCGGGCGCGTCTGGCGTCCAAGTCAAAGATAACCTCTCATTTCCGAGAGCCGGCCGCGAATCGCGTCCAGCCGTGCCATCACATCCTCGTTCACGCTGCTTCTCCTTTGATCGTCTTGCGGTCCATCCACGCGACCGCCAGAAACCAGATCGCCGTCGCCGCGGCGCACGGTATCGCCCACACCGCATCGCCCCACCGGGTGAAGACCGTTCCGCCCGATCCGGCGCCGGGCACATTGACCAGGGCCACATCCGACAGCCTCTCGCCATCGGCCAGCGCGCCGGGAAGGCCCAGCCAGCCGTCGTCCGATTCGGCGAACCCGGTCCGGTAGACGCGGCCGTTCGCCTCGATGTACCCCGAGGCGCCGGAATTGGACACCCGCACGCCCGGCACGCGGTTTTCAATGCAGCGCATGACACTCAGATTCAGGTGCTGCCGGTGCTGGGCGGTGCCGTCGAACCAGGCGTCGTTGGACTGGTTGATCAGCAGGCGGGCCCCTTCCCGCACGAACTGCCGGGACAGGTACGGGAAGATATCCTCGAAACAGATCGTCACCGAAAAGCGCGCCTGGGTTTCCGGCACCGTGAAAACGGTGGGAACCAACCCCTCGTTCAGGCTCAGTCCCAGGGGCGACAGATTCTGCAGCGCGGGAATCCACTTGTCGAACGGCAGGAATTCGCCGAACGGCACCAGATGCTGCTTGTCATAGCGCGCGACGACCGTCCCGTTCGTGTCCATCAGCAGGGAGCTGTTATAATAGCGTCTTCCCGACTCATACATGCTTCCCAGCAGGAGCGGCCCGTACGGGGCCGCCAGCCGTTTCACCTGAGCGAAATAGCCCGGCTGGTTCAGGTCGCCCGGAGTCGAGGTCTCGGGCCAGATGATCAGGTCGGGCCGCTTGCGCCCCAGCACAATGCCCGTTTCCGCCGCGTCGGCGGTCAGCTTTTCCAGCCTGTCCTGCACCTCGGTGGCAAAGGCGGCATCCCACTTGATGTTCTGCTGGACGGCCGGCTGGACGATGCCGACCAGCAGGTTCCCCGATTGCGACCCGAACTCGGCATACCGGGCGCGGCCCCAGACGGTGCAGGCCGCCATCAATGTCAGGCCCATGAAGAGTTCGACATGAGGCCGGTAGGGCTTCATGTTCCGCCAGTCGACGTAGCGGGCCAGCGTGAAGGCGATCGAGGTATTGAACAGCACGACGACGGCCGAGACCAGGTAGACGCCGCCGATCTCGGCGATCTGGGAAATGGCCGGGTTTCCCGCCATGGTTGCCCCCAGGGGATTCCAGGGAAAGCCGGTGAACAGGACGCCCCGCCAGTATTCGAGGCCGCACCACAGCGCCGGAATGACCACCACGCTGGCGGCGTTCCGCCACAGCGACGCCGTGCCGGTCCACCGGATCCAGCGGGCCACGGCCCAGGCAAAGGCCGCCGTGTAGAGGGCGCAATAGAGCGACAGCGCGATCCAGCCGGGAATGATCACCGCCAGCGGCAGCAGCGCGGTGCGGTGCAGGGCCGTCAGCCAGAACAACCCGGTGAGCCAGGCGATCAGGCCGCTCAGCAGGCCCCAGCAGAAAACCTCGCGCGGCGGCCGGTACCAGGCCAGCAGCAAAAGCGGGATCAGCGCCCCCCAGGGCGTGGACGTGCTCTCCCAGGGGGCGAACCCGCCCGCCATGAGGATCCCCGATCCGGCGGCGGCCGACGTGCAAACCAGCCACCGAATCACCTGGCGGCCGGCTACCATCATGAGCCCGCCCCGCAGCACTTCTTGTATTTTTTCCCGCTGCCGCAGGGGCACAGGTCGTTGCGGCCCACCTTCGGGCCGGCCCGCTGCACCGTGGCCGAGCGCTCGAGGGCGCGGTCCACCGCATCGCGCGGGCGGGCCGGGGCCGCGGGCGCAGCGGGCGGGCGGCGCCTCTCCTCGGGCGCCGGCTCGGCATTGCCGGAGCCGAGGGTCTGCACGCTCTCATGCACCACGCGGGTGACGCGCTGGGGCGGCGGCGTGGCGGCCGTCGGCGCCAGCCGGAACAGGTTCGCCGCCACCTCCTGGCGGATGTTCGTCATCAGCGTGCCGAACATCTCGAACGCTTCCTTCTTGTATTCGATCAGCGGATCCCGCTGGCCGTAGGCGCGCAGCCGGATGCCTTCGCGCAGGTGGTCCATGCTGCGCAGGTAGTCCTGCCAGTTGATGTCGATCGCCCTCAGCAGGACGAACCGCTCGAAGAGCCCCACCGTCCGGGGGTCGCTCATGGCCGCCTTGATCTTGTACGCGTCCTTGATCCGGTCCAGCAGGGTGGCGCAGAAAATCTCGATCGAATCCTTGTCCGTGCCCACCTTCTCGGCCGGCAGCGGCACGGGGAAGGTCAGCTGGAACCACTCCATGAAGGACTTGATCGTCTCGTCGTTCCCGTCGAGCAGCAGCTCCTCGGCCTTGGACAGCAGATAGTCCTCGATCATCCCGAAGAGCGTGTCCTTGACGTCGCTCGACCGGACGATCTCGCCGCGCAACTTGTAGATGATCGTGCGCTGCTTGTTCATCACGTCGTCGTATTCAAGCGTCCGCTTGCGCATGCTGAAGTTGTGCTGCTCCACCCGGCGCTGGGCGTTCTGGATGGACCGCGTCAGGATGGAGCTTTCCAGCTCCTGCCCCTCCTCCAGCCCCCAGCGCGTGAGCAGCTTCGCCACGCGATCGGGACAGAACAGGCGCATCAGGTCGTCCTCCAGCGACGTGTAGAACCGGGTGGAGCCCGGATCGCCCTGGCGCGCGCAGCGGCCGCGCAGCTGGCGGTCGATGCGGCGCGACTCGTGGCGCTCGGTGCCGATCACGTGTAACCCGCCGGGATTCTCCAGCAGGTACTGCTTCAGCGTCTTGCCGTCATCCATCTTGGAATTCAGGGTGATCGGCGACAGGATGAGGCTCCGATCGAACGGCACGACCCCCTCGCCCAGCTTGATGTCCGTGCCGCGGCCGGCCATGTTCGTCGCGATCGTGATCGCCTGCTTCTGGCCGGCGTTCGCCACGATCAGGGCTTCCTTGTCGTGATACTTGGCGTTCAGTACGTTCACGGTCAGCACGCCGGCCCCGCGCAGCATGCGGGCCAGCAGCTCCGACGTTTCCACCGAAATCGTGCCCACGAGAACCGGCTGCCCCCGCTTGTGGCAGTCCACGATCTCGTCGATGATGGCCTTGTACTTCTCGCGCTTCGTCTTGTAAACCCGGTCGTCGTTGTCCACGCGGCGCACCGGCCGGTTGGTCGGGACCACGATGACGTCAAGCTTGTAGATCTGGAAGAACTCGTCCGCCTCGGTCTCGGCCGTGCCGGTCATGCCGGCCAGCTTCTCGTACATGCGGAAATAGTTCTGGATGGTGATCGTGGCCAGCGTCTGCGTTTCCTGCTCGATCTTGACGCTTTCCTTGGCCTCGACCGCCTGGTGCAGCCCGTCGCTCCACCGCCGGCCCGGCAGGATGCGGCCGGTGAACTCGTCCACGATCAGAACCTGGTTGTTCATGACCACGTAGTGGACGTCCTTCTCGTACAGGCAGTAGGCCTTGATGAGCTGGTCGACGTTCTGGATGCGCTCGCTGCGCTCCGAGAACAGCTGCTGCACCTTCTGCTTGGCCTCGGTGCGCTGCGCCGTGTCCATCTTCGGGTCGCCGTCGATGTCGGACATGGCGGCCACGATGTCGGGCAGCACGTAGGCGTCGGGATCGGCCGGGTTCAGCTCGCGGCAGCCCTTCTCGGTCAGGCTCGCCTCGTGCCCCTTCTCGTCCGTGGCAAAGAAGAGCTCCTCGGTCAGCTCCCGGGCCAGCTCCTTGTTCATGTCCGTCAGCATCATGTTCTCCACCTGCTCGTGGAGGGAGCGGATGGCGGGAATCTCAAGAAGATGCAGCATCTGCTTGTGCTTGGGCATGCCGTGGTAAATCTTGTAAAGGCCGTGGCGGATCCGCTGCTTGGCCTCGTCCAGCGTCACGTCGGGCTTGGCCTTGACGCCTTCGCCCTCGGCCGCGTCGGGCGCCACGATGGGCAGCAGCTCCCGGATCTCCTGCGCGATCCGGCTGCAGATCTCGCCCTGCTGGCGGACCAGCCGCTCCACGCGGGGCTTCAGCTTGTCGAACTGGTGGGTCGACTCGGGCGACGGGCCCGAAATGATGAGAGGCGTCCGCGCCTCGTCGATCAGGATGCTGTCCACCTCGTCCACGATGGCGTAAAAGTGGCCCCGCTGCACCTGGTCTTCCGGGCGGAAGGCCATGCCGTTGTCGCGCAGGTAGTCGAAGCCGAACTCGCTGTTGGTGCCGTAGGTGATGTCCTTGGCGTATTCCACCCGCCGCTCGGACGGCGACATCCAGTTCTGGATGCAGCCGCAGCTGACGCCCAGGTAGGCGAACACGTTCCCCATCCACTCGGAGTCGCGCTTGGCCAGATAGTCGTTCACCGTCACCAGGTGCGCCGGCTTCCCGGTCAGGGCGTTCAGGTAGAGCGGAAGCGTGGCGACCAGCGTCTTGCCTTCGCCCGTGGCCATTTCCGCGATGTTGCCCTTGTGCAGGGCGATGCCGCCCATCAGCTGGACATCAAAGGGGATCATGTCCCAGACCCGCTTCTGGCCGCACACCTCCATCTCGCGCCCCACCAGCCGGCGGCAGGCGTTCTTCACCGTCGCAAAAGCTTCGCACAGAAGGTCATCCAGCGATTCACCGGCGGCCAGCCGCTTGCGGAACGCCTCGGTATGCCCCTTCACCGTCTCCTCGGACAGGTTCTGGTAGCTGGCTTCCAATGCGTTGATGCGGGCCACAAGCGGCTGCATCAACTTGATGTCGCGCTGGCTCTTGGTGCCGAAAAGTTTCTTCAAAAGTCCGATCATGTGTGCTCCGGTTCTCGTTGCGGAGGTCAATACTATTGCATTCGTCTGAAAAAATCCATAGTATAACAACAATTCGGCGCCCCCGCCTAACCCCGCGCCGACCCCGGAATCGCATGAACGACGAAACCAGCCCCGATCCCCTCTCCCTCCAGGATCACCATAAAAAAACGGTTGTCGAGGAAGCCGCCCCCGCCCCGCCCTCCGACGGCGACCGGATCCGGCTGATCGAGTCCTATCGCGCCATCCTCCGCGAGGGCGCCCTGCGCTACCCCGTGGCCTACCATTTCATCCAGGAACTGGGCAAGGGCCGCCAGGGCGTCGTCTACCTGGCCCTCCGCCAGGGCGCCCGGGGCTGCCGCACCCTGCACGCCGTCAAGCTCTTCGACCCCTCCATCTACTCGAGCGCCGAGCGCTACTGGACCGACATGGGCCGCATCGCCGGCCAGGTCTCCCGCCTCCAGCCCACCCA
>CAYZVY010000217.1:0-7241 GCA_964481675.1 uncultured Verrucomicrobiota bacterium | reverse complement strand
GTTGCATTATTTTTGAATATTGATAATATCCGAATATGAAAACACGTTGGCTGCTGCTGTGTCTGCCCGTCATCCTGTTCTCGTGCCGGATGAGCGCCTTTCCCTTTTTCCATGAGAAGGGCATGGTCCTGTGGGACGCCAAAACGCCGCCCTGCCCCGTCCTCATCGCCACCAACGCCTCGCCCGGCGAGAAACTGGCCGCCCAGAAACTCACGAATTATCTCGGACGCCTGAGCGGGGGCGCCGTGTTCCCCATCCAGCCCGCCACCAACCCGCCCGCCCGCGCCATCCAGGCCGTCATCAATCCGGCCCTCTCCCCCAACCCCGAAGCCTACGCCGTCCGGATGACCAACGGCGGCGTCGTCATCGAGGGCGCGGCCTTGCGCGGCCTGCAATATGGCATCTACGCCTTCCTGGAACAGGGACTGGGCTGCCGCTGGTGGTCGATTGGCGAAGAGGACGTGCCCGTCAAAAAGAAACTGACCGTCTCCTTCAACCCGATCAGCGGGTCCCCCGCCATGCCATTTCACTGCATCCTGAGCGCCGAAGCCCAGCGCATGATCAACGACTTCCCCCTCAAGCGCCGGACGGTGAGCCCCGAACAATTCGACGGCTCCCACACGCTTTGCCCCTACCTGAAGGCGGCGGGCGACGCCAACACCGAATTCTTCCCCATGAACAAGGCGGGCAAGCGGGAGTTCAACAACCTGCACATGTGCTACACCGCGCCGGGCATGGCCGAGGCCCTGGCCGACGCGATGGCCAGGCGGATCGAGGCCACCGGCCGCGACGTCACCAACACGATCTACATGGCCGGCATGGGCGACTGGTACGGCGGCATGTGCGAATGCGAGCGCTGCAAAAAAATCTACGGGGAAGAGGCCTGGACCGATCCCGACGGCACGGTCAAGCCGGCCTACGCGGCCACGCTGCTGCGCATGATCAACCGCACGGCCGAAATCCTGGAAGGACGCTACCCGGGCGTCCGGATCGGCACCGCCGCCTACATGAGCCTGGAAGCCCCGCCCGCCAAAACCACGCCCCGGCAAAACGTCCACATCTGGATGCCCCACCTGCGCCACTGCATCGTGCACGGCATCGACGAGTGCGCGAAAAACAGGAACTTCTACCTGAACCTCCGGCGCTGGCTGGAAATCGCCCCCAACCGCGTCTCCATCTGGGACTACGGCGTGAACTTCGACAACTTCATGGCCGCCTTCCCCACCCTCCGCTCCATGTCCCGCAATATCCGCCTCTACCACGAATGGGGCGTGCACGGCGTCATGATCCAGGGCAACTACGTCAGCACCGGCGGCGACCTCGTGGTGCTGAAGAACGACGTCTGGTCCCGCCTGCTCTGGGATCCCTCGCTGGACCCGATGACCCTGACGGAATCGTTCTGCACCGGCTACTACGGCCCGGCCGCCAAAGACATGCTCGCCTACATCAACCTGCTGGAGGACTCGGTCACCCAACCGGCCATGGTCCACCTGGACGAGTTCGACACCACGCTCACCAACAAGTACCTGAAACCCGAACTGATGGCCCGGCTAAACGCCTGCCTCGACCGCGCCCTCAAGCGCGCCAGGGGACAGGAGCCCTATGAGCGGCGCGTGCGGGAGGCCCGGGTGGGCGTGGAGTCGGTGATCCTGTTTACCGAAGGGCCGGTCCGCGAGGAGGGCGACCGCCTGGTGCGGACCGATATTCCCAACTCCCGCGACCGGATCCTGGAACTGGTGGCGAACTGCCGCGAAGCCAGCCCGCGCGAATGGGGCACGGGCCGCTCCTACCGCCTGGGATCCATCATGCAGCACGGCGGCCCCCTCGTCACGCTCACGCGCGGGCCCCTGACCGTCAAAGTCGCGCCCATTCAGGGCGGGCGCCTGCGCCGCCTGATCTACAACGGGACCGATCTTCTCCATGTGCCCGATTTCGCCCGGAAGGAACCGGCCTACACCGCGGGGGCCTGGGAACGGCTCGAGCCCGGCGCCGCGCTCTACGAGATCACCAACGCGCCCACCGCCACGGCGGTGTCGATGACCGCGGAACTGGGCATCGGCCACTGGAGCCCGAACACCAAGCAGCTCGCCCTGAAGACCGTGGAGTTGACCGGCGATCACACGGTGCGCATCACCGGAACCGTTCACCGCGTGGCGCGCGATGAAAGCGACAGGCAGAAGCCGACGCTGATCACCGAATACGCCGTCACGAACATCGCCGGCGTCGTCGTGGAGGGCCGCAACGGGGATGGCCCCTGGGCGCCCCTGCCTATCGTGGCTGGAAAACCGGATCCGAAAAATCCGGCACCGGCGACGGGACCGCTTTCCGCGTTCCGGATCACCCTCCCCGGCTCGCGCGTGATCGTGACCGACACCTGCAAGGCGCCGGCGGCCACCGGCGGCCGGGTCTGGCACGAGCCGGCCCGCGGCGCGCTCGTCGTCGAACTCTCCCTCGAACAGCTGGCCGTGGCGCCCCAGGGGGAAACCCTCTACATGGACCGCGAACTGGACATCCAGCCGATGCCCTGAAATCCTTCGCCGCTTGCTTTGCCGAATCGGCCCCATTATTATGAATTAATGAAAACAATGGTTTCGTCCTTTTTAGTGGCCGCGGCGGCGGGCGCCGCAGCCGGAGACGCACCCGCCTGGCCGCCGCTGATTGAGCGGAGCGACTCGACGAACGGCTTGATTTCCTTCCGCGACCCCTCGCTCTGGAAACCCGACGGCCTGCAGGTCGGCTTCGACAGCGGCGTTCTCACGGTCAGGGGCTCCGGCCTGCTGAAACTCAACTCAGGCGTGCTGACCCCGAAAACCATCGCCCCCTACTCGCGCCTGCTGGTCGACTACTTCATCGAAGGCGGCCCCGTCTCGGACCTGGGCCTCGCCACCCGGGGCTTCCCCCACATCGAAAGCCCCGGCGCCCGCGGCTGCCCCCGCTGGGCCACGGTGGACATCACCTGGCCCACCGGCCGCTGGGTCACCTGCTCCTACGCACTCGCGTTCTGCGAATGGCAGGGGGCCGCACCCGACATATTCGAGCCCGGCGACGCCGCCCTCACCTTCATCCACACGCCGGGCGGCCTCACCACGGCCGTCCGCATGCGCAACCCCACCCTGGTGAAGGACGCCTTCCGCATCGAGGCTGACTGGATGAAGCCCTACGATCCGCTGGTCACGGAGCCCGCCCCCGACGGCACGCTGCGCTACTCCAAAACCTTCCGGATCGCCTCGCTGTCCGACAAGCCGGTCACGCTCGAAGCCTCGCTCGATGGCTCCGCCCCCGCCTTCCAGCCGGCGCTGGAGCCCGCCCGCTTCGACCTGCCGCCGCATGGCTCCACCACCGTCACCTTCACCGCCCGCTCGGCCCCCGGCATGAAGCCGCTGCAGCACGCGCGCGTCCAGGCCTGGTTCCGCGAGCCCGGGAAACCCGAATCGGGCCAGGTCCGCTCGTTCCTCCTGGCCGCCCCGGCCGCCCCGCCGAAAAACCCGATGACCAAACCACGGATGCCGAACGAGCCCGAGATCGCCAACGCCATGAAGCGGGAACTGCGCCTGCCGCCGGGGCCCGCCGCCTGGATGGGGCAGTCCGACCTGAACCGCTTCGCCCGGATGCAGGAAACGGCCTTCGACACCTTCAAGGACCGCGAGACGGGCGAGGTGTTCACCAACACCCCCCACACCTCGGGCGCGCTGCACCGCCGCATCACGGACGACATCCAGGCCCTCGCGGCGGCCTATGCCCATACGGGGAACAGGGACTATGCCAAAAAAGTGCGCGACTGGTTCGTGCTTTATGCTGAAAAAGGGAACGACTATCCCTATGTCCTTCCCTTGATCGAAGCCACCAGCGCGCTGTGCCCCAACAACGCCACCTACGTGCAGGCCTCGGTCATCGTGGGCCCCATGATGAAGGCGCTCTACTGGGTGTGGCCCAGCGACGCCTTCAGTCCCGACGATCGGAAACTGATCCTCCGCCGGTTCATCTGGGTCCGCGCCCTGGAGAGCATGAAGATCAACCCCGGCATGACCAACATGCAGGATGAGATCAACAACATGCTGTTCTTCGCGGGGCTTACCACCGGCGACCCGAACCTGATGGCCGAGGGGCTCTTCGGGGACCACGGGCTCCAGGCCAAGATCGACCTGGCCTTCGCCCCCGACGGCAGCACCGAGGAAAGCATCGCCTCCGGCTACCACGCCGGCGTGGTGCGCCTCGTCTCCACGCTCGCCGACGCCGTCACCACCTCCGGCATCGAGACGGGGCTGAGCTTCGACCGCCTGGCGAAAGGCCGCCGCCTGCTCGACAACCTCGCCATGCCCAACGGCCAGGTGCCTAACCGCGGGGACTCCCCCGCGCCCGGCGGAACGGTCACGAACGCGGACCAGCTGCCCAGTCTCACCTTCGAGGACTTCGGCATGAGCGTCCTGCGCGAAGGGCGCGGGGAGGCCGCGGTTTACGTGGCCCTCGACCACCGCCCGCCGGCCACCACCCACAGCCACCCGGACAAGCTCAGCCTCATCCTGTTCGGCGGGGGCCGCCTCTTCGGCTGCGACGAAGGCAGCCTGTACAACATCGACGCGGGCCTCTCGGCCAATGTGCCCGACTGGCCCAAGCGCAGCGCCTGGGGCTACCATTCGCTCTGCCACAACACCGTCACCGTGGACAAGAAAAGCCAGCATCTGGGCGGCGGCCACCGGCTCTATTTCCAGGGCGACGACGCGCCGGTCCGCGCCGTGGGAGCCTGGACCGACAACGTGTTCGACGGCGTCCGCTTCGAGCGGCACATCGCGCTTCGCAAAGGGGTACTGGTGGTGGTGGACCGGCTGAGCTCGGAGACGCCCCGCACCTACGACCTGACCCATCACAGCTTCGGGTCCATCACGGCGGATGTTCCCATGGCGGCGATCGCCTCGCTGGGGCCCGAGCCCATGTATAGCGTACCATCGGATGTCCAAAAAGGGGAAATCAAGGCGGGCGGCCGCGCCACCGTGGCCTGGGACCAGGGGGGCAGCCGCATGCACAACCAGCTGCTGAACACCGGCGCCGCGCCGATGGAGCTCTACACGGCCACGGGATGGGCCAACGTAGCCTACCAGAACGTGCGCCAGCCCGCGCCCTTCCTCATGGCCCGGGCCACCGGCAAGACGGCGCTCTTTGTGTCCGTCATCAGCTTCGGCGCCACGCCCGTCAAGGTGGGTGCGGTGAAGAGCGGGGCCGACAGCCTGACCGTTCCCCTGCCGGACGGCCGGCTGATGTTCAACTTCAAAGCCAATCGGGTGACCTTTGAGTAAAGCAGCCCCCCTCATCCCGCGTGAGAGCCGCCGCCACTGCCAGCCCGCCTCCGCGCCCGTGACCCCCTTCACCGTCACGGCCACCACGCCCGTCAACCGCTGGGTCGAGATCCGCGGCCCCGGCCGGGGGCTGCGCCTGTTGCGCGACGGCGCGCACGATTTCCTCAGCATCGCCGAACTCGTCAAGACCGTGGTCCGGCCCGGCATGACCGAACTGGAAAAAGCCGTGGCGGTCTACCGGTTCTGCATGCGCCACACCTATTCGTTCTCCATGGGCTGGGGCGAATACGACATGACCCGCTTCATCAACGCCTACGGCTACTCCTTCTGCTGGGGCCAGGCCGATTTCCAGCACCTGCTCATGGAGGCCGCCGGCCTGCAGGTCCGGGCGCCCCTGCTGAAGGGGCACTCCTCGTGCGAGGTGTTCCTCGACGGCGCCTGGCGCGTGATGGACGCCTACCTCAAGATCCTGGCCCCCTCGCCCGACCTGGGGAGCCTCGCGACAGGCCTCGACCTTCACGAGCACCCGGACCTGTTCAAGGCCCTTTTCCCGCGCGACCGCGCCGCCACGTATGCCGACTACTGGTCCCAGTGGGGCCCCGGCGGCACCTACGAGCCGCGCCAGGACTCCCACGCCATGATGCTCACCCTGCGCCGGGGCGAGCGCCTGCGCCTGCATCACGCCAGCCGCGGCCTCTGGTGCCTGGCCCCCCGCGAGCCCTCCGACTACGTGAACGGCGACTGGGTCTACGCCCCGACGCTGGACGAGGCCCACCTCGCAACCGAAGCGGAAAACGCCGTCAATGTTGTTTCGCATTCGGGAACAATCCGGGCGGAGGATCCGAGGAAGCCGTCCGTTCTCGAATACCGGGTCCACTGCCCCTACCCGCTGATCGCGGGCCGGCTGGAGCTGGCCTTCGCGGGCCGGGGGGAGTCGCGCGTCGCCGTGTCGTGCGACGAGCGCCGCACCTGGCACGACCTGGGGTCCGGCTCCGCCGCCGGCGGCCTGGTTCTCGACCCGCACCTGTCGGTGCGCGCCATTCCGGCGGGCACGGCCCCGGCCACGCTGAAGCGGGCCGCCGTGCACGACGTGCTGGTGCGGCTGACGTGGCAGGGGCGCGCCGCCCTGGCCCGGGTGAACCTGGCCCTGGTCTGCCAGGCCCACGCGCCCACCGTCCCGCGGCTGGAATCCGGCATCAACCGCTGGCTGCTGGTCGGCGGCGAGCCGGCCGCGGCCGTCGAGCTGGCCTGGGACGAATTCCCGGGGGCCGGCGTCTCCGACGCGGCCCCGCTCGCCGGGCA
Source organism: uncultured Verrucomicrobiota bacterium (assembly GCA_964481675.1). Lineage (GTDB taxonomy): Bacteria > Verrucomicrobiota > Kiritimatiellia > CAIKKV01 > CAIKKV01 > CAIKKV01. The sequence goes on along the minus strand of CAYZVY010000217.1, from coordinate 648 downwards.
GCGGGTCACGTTCCACGCCGCCGTCCACAATCCGGGCGGAACCACGGCCAAGCGGGTTCCGGTGCGCTTCGTGGAAGCCGCCACGGGGGAGGTGCTCGCGGCCGTCACCATCCCGGAAATCCCGCCGGGCGGAACCCGGTCGGTCAGCCGCCCCTGGAAAGCCGAGGCGCATGGCGACCGCCCCCCCATCGCCGCAGCCGACGGGCACCCGGGCTATGTGCGGACCCGGATCCGGGTCGAAACGGGCGGGCCCCGCGGCCGCGCCGGAAAAACAGCGGAAATCGAGCTGGTCGTGCGCCCCCTGCCGGAACCCCGATTCGGGGACAGCCTCGTCCGGGTCAGCCGGGACACCCGCCGGGGGGAAAACCAGCTGGACATCCGGGCCGCCGTCGCCAACGGCACCCCGGATGTCCACAGCGGCCGGCTCTATGTCTGCGACGTGCCGCTCGCGGCCATGGTCAGCCCGTTTCTCGGCCATCCGGATAAAGGGGGAACGCGCCTCGCCCCCGCCCGGCGCCTGGAGGGCATCCTGCCCGGGGAGTTTGCCGTGGCCGAATGGCGGCTGGATGCCCGGGCCCTGCCCGCCAACAGCGCCATCTGGGTCGAGGCCGTCTGCGACGCCAGCGCCAGCCCGGACCGGCGGCGGCT
>CAYZVY010000216.1:0-7256 GCA_964481675.1 uncultured Verrucomicrobiota bacterium | reverse complement strand
CCTGGGCATGCCCAACGCCGGCGACACCCTGCACGCCATCAAGGCCGCCGTCTTCAACGGCCGCTTCGTCTCGGGCGACGAGCTGCTCGAGGTCCTCGCCAGGAACTTCGAGGGGAACGAGGCGCTCCGCCGGCGGTTGCTGGCCCTCCCGAAATTCGGCCAGGGCAACCTTGAGGCGGACGCCATGGTCAAACGGGTCGTCGACGACGTCTGCGCTGTCTTCGAGTCCTACACCAACGTCTGCGGCGGCAAGATCAGGCCGATGATCATGACCTCGGGCCTCGCTCCGGTTTTCGGGGCGAGGCTGGGGGCCACCGCCGACGGCCGCCTGGCCGGGACGCCCATCGCCCACGGCATCACTCCCGGAAGTTCCGCCATGACCGAGGGGATCACCACGGCCATGAACTCCGCCGTCCGCCTGCCCCTGGAGCGTTTCTCCGGCGGCGCCAGCCACATGTGGGACCTCGACCCCCAGTTCGCCACGCCCGAGGTGGTCGATGGCCTGCTGCGGACGTTCTTCACCGCCGGCGGCCAGATGTTCCAGGGCAACATGACCGACGTGGAGGTCCTGAGGAAAGCCCAAGGCAAGCCCGAGGACTACCCCAACCTCATGGTGCGCGTGGGCGGCTATTCCGACAAGTTCACCAAACTGGGCCGGGCCAGCCAGGACGAACTCATAAACCGGATCCGCCACCGCCGCTAGCAGGCTGTTGAATAACCCCGTTCGCGAGGACGGTCGCCCTCCCGGAGCTCAGTAAGGGCGCAATCTTAAGGAGGGCGAGCGTCCTCGCGAGCCGTGACCCTGGGCCGGGTGATGGAGGAACCCTGTTGGGCCGCCGGCCTTACGCGAGGATCAGGGCGCTTCCCCGAATCTTGACCGCAGGGCCGGGTATTCCATATGGTTCCGGAGGGAAGCCATTCCCGGAAAAGGACGATGACCACCATGAGCAGAATCAAATTCGGGGTTTGCGGCATCGGCCGGATTGGGGCTCAGCATTGCCGGCTCTTTTCGCGCGATCGGGAGCGCTATGAACTGGTTGCGCTTTGCGACCTCGATCCGGCCCGGGTCAGCGCCATGACGGCGGAATCCGGCGGCAAAGGCTATTCCGATTTTGCGGACTTCCTGGCCGACCCGGATATGGAACTGGCGATCATCGCCACCCGCTCGCTGGATCACGCCCGAAACGCCGCGCAGGCCCTCGCCGCCGGGAAAACCGTCCTGCTGGAAAAGCCGATCGGGGTGACCGCGGAGGATTTCCGGCTTCTTCAGCAACTCGACCAGAAGTACCCGGGCCGGCTCTACTTCGGTCACAACCACCGCTTCGAGCCCGCCTTCATGAATGCGCGTGCGATTATCGCCGAGGGATTGCTGGGGCGGGTGCAGGTGGTGAAGCTCTCGAAGCACCATCCGTTCATGCGCCGGAACGATTGGCAGATGCGGCTGGACTGCGGCGGCGGCCAGCTCAGCGTCTGGGGTCCTCATCTCATCGATCAGGGACTGCAACTCCTCGATGCCCCGGTACGGGAGGTGTGGAGTTACCTGCGGCGCATCCTGACGCCGGGCGACGCCGACGATCACGTCAAAATCACCCTGGTGGGCGAAAACGAGGTGGTCGTCGAGCTGGAGATCAGCAACTCGGTGGCGCTGGCGGGTCCCTATTGCGCGATCTATGGTGACCGCGGCACGCTGGTTTACGAACAGGACCAGAGGAGCATCCATCTCCTATACCTCGATCCGCAGTTCCGCTGGCCGGACGCGTCCGCGCATGCGGGAACTCCGGTGCCGGGCGAAGCCGTGTGCGCCGAGCGGGAGCTCCCCTGGATTGACGAGACCCGCAAGGTCGAGCCGGACACGATCCTGTGGGACCAGGTTGAGATCGCCATCGCCCAGCATCTGTATCAGGCCATGCGTGAGGGCATCCCCTTCCCGGTCACCAGTGCCCATGCCTTTGAAGTGGTCAGGATCACCGAACGGGTCAAACAGCAGAATCCCCAATTCCCGTGGCTGTGATGAGACGCAGGGGCTGGACGGTACCGACGGCGGCCGGTCCTGTGGCGGCATGGATTGAGCAGAACTGAAGGTGGGTGCGAAATGGTGAATCTTGCAGGAAAGAACGCAATGGTAACCGGCGCCGGCAACGGCATCGGTAAAGCCACGGCGATAAGACTCGCCCGGGACGGTGCGCAAGTGGCCGTCGTCGACATCGATCAAGTCAAAGCCGAACAGGTGAGCAATGCCATTTGTGCCGCTGGCGGCCAGGCCTTGCCATTCACCTTGGACATTACGAAGAATGATGATGTCAAAAGAACCGTCGCTGAAATACTTCTGAAGTTTGGACACCTGGATATTCTGGTCAACAATGCCGGGTCCGGATGGCACAAGCAGATGTCGTTCAAAGATGCACCCGATGGCTCCTGGGAATGGATTCTTGACCTGAATATCAAAGGCACCCTCTATGTTACCCATGCCGTGCTCGACGCCATGGTGGGGAGAAAACGCGGCACGATCATCAATGTCGCCTCCATCGCCGCCAGCACGGGAATTCCCAGGCTGGCGGTCTATTCAGCGAGCAAAGGGGCCGTCGTTTCCTTCACCAAGGCCCTGGCCATGGAACTCGGTCCCTGCAACATCAACGTGAACTGCATTTCACCAGGACTGGTGACCCATGAAGCCGTAGCTCCGGCTGCCAGCGGCAATTTCCTGGGACGCCAGGGCACCGCGGACGAAATGGCCGGGCTGATCGCTTTCCTGGCTTCAGACGAAGCCTCCTATATCACCGGCGTCGACTACCTGATCGACGGCGGCCGCACCCTTGGCCCACGAGGCGCCTGACCATGAAAACGTGGAAGATAGCGATCGCCAAGGACCGATCCAAGCCCATGCTCGGACTGCATGGGCTGCATAACGCATTCCGGGGCCTTCCCGGCGTGGAGGTAACCGCGCTATTCGATGCGGAGAGCACCCACGTCGATGCCGCCCTGCGGGGCGTCGGAGCCAGCCGCCATTATCTTGATTATCTCGAAATGCTGGACCGGGAAAAACCGGACATCGTAGTGCTGTGTTCCCGCCATCCCCATGACCATTTTCAACAGATCAAGGCGGCGGCGGAAAGAGGGATCAGCATCTATTGCGAAAAACCGATGACCGTCAGCCTGAGGGAGGCGGATGCGATCATTGCCCTGGCGGAAAAGCACCCGATCAAAATCTGCATGGCGCACCCCGCCCGCTACAGCCTGGTGTTCCGCACGCTGAAAGCCATGATCGCCGCCGGCGCCATTGGGACGCCGCTGACGGTGTATGGTCGTGGCAAATGCGATCATCGCGGCGGCGGCGAAGACCTGATCGTGCTCGGCACCCATATCCTCGACCTCGAGCTGTTCTGCTTCGGGAAGCCCGAGTCGGTCTGGGCCGACATCACCACCGAGGGGCGGCCCATCGTCAGGACCGACCGGGCCAGGACCGTGGAACCGCTGGGCCCGGTGGCCGGCGACAACGTCTACGCGGCCTTCCGCTTCCCCGGCGAGGTGCGCGGCATCTTCGAGTCCAGGAAGGGACTCTATGACTATGCCCGCGGGGTCAACAACATGGGCATCTCCGTCACCGGCAGCGGGGGCACGCTGGCCATGCTGTTCGACGACGGCCACAACAGCAGCAAGCGGCGCCTGCGTCTCAGCCGCCAGCCCTTCCAGCCGGACGGGATGGACTGCTTCGAGGACGTGCCGCTGGTGGAAGAGCGGGCGATCCCCGGATCCGAGCCGCTGGACTACAGCCGTTGCGGCGCGGATATCCCGCCCGCGCCCTTCTTCCTGGAAGCCAATCGTTTTGCGGCATGGGACCTGATACAGTCGGTGCAGGAGGATCGGCTGCCGCTCTCCAACCAGTACAACGCCGGCTGGGTGGTGGAGATGATCCACGGCATCTATGCCTCGCATCTGACCGGCAGCAGGATCACGTTCCCGTTGACCGACCGCAAGCATCCGCTGGGTGATTGAGCGCGGGCGGCCTTCACGGCCGGAAGAGGAGAAGGACGAAATCTCATGGACCGGATCAAGATCGGGCAGATCGGCGTCTGCCATGAACACGCCGCGGGCAAGATCGGGGCGCTGCGGCAACTGTCGGACGTGTATGAGATTGTTGGGGTCGTGGACGACCGTTCCTCGCCGGCGGCGAAGTTTTCCGGCTCCGATCTGCGGCCTTACGAAGGCCTGCCCTGGCTGACGGAAACGGAGCTGTTCCAGCTTCCCGGCCTGCAGGCGGTGACCGTCGAGACCCCGAATCTCGATCTGGTGCCGACGGCGCGACGCTGCGTGGAGCGCCATCTGGCCCTGCACATGGACAAGCCCGGCGGCGAGGACCTCGCGGCGTTCGGCCGGTTGCTCGACGGCTGCAAGGCGCGACACCTGCCCCTGCAGATGGGGTACATGTTCCGCTGCAATCCCGCCATCCAGTGGGCGCTGAAGGCGGTGCGCCAGGGGTGGCTGGGCGAGGTCTTCGAGGTTCAGGCCGGCATGAGCCACGATTACGGCGGCGACGCCTATCAGGAGTATCTGGGGCAATTCTCCGGGGGCATCATGTTCAACCTGGGGTGCCACCTGATCGACATCGTCGTGGCCATGTTGGGGAGGCCGGTGGGGGTGACGCCGTTTCTGAAATCGGCGCCCGGTTATCCCGACCGCATCAGGAACCATTGCCTGGCGGTGCTGGAGTATCCGCACGCCACCGCGACGCTGCGGGCCTGCAGCCTGGAGGCCGACGGGCTGAGCCGGCGGCGACTGAGGGTGTGTGGCACGAAAGGGACGCTGGACCTCTGTCCGCTGGAACGTTTCGACGGTCAGCCGCTGCAGATGCAGCTGACGCTGCGGGAAGGCACTCCGGACTACGCCGCCGGCACCCACACCCTGGACTTTGGCATCCAGCGCGACCGCTACGCGGACCAACTGCTGGAGTTGGCCGGGATCATCCGCGGCGAAATGGCGAATCCCCATACCTACGAACACGATTATCGGGTGCAGGCCGTGCTGCTGGCCGCCGCCGGATACACCCCCTGGAGGGCATGACATGCACGCGATGCTGATAGCTGACGACCGGTCGCTGACCTGGCGCGAAGTAGCCGACCCCGTGCCGCAAGGTAACGAGATTCTCATGGGCGTCCACGCCACGGCGCTCAATCGAGCCGACCTGATGCAACGCGAGGGCACCTACCCGCCGCCGCCGGGCTGGCCTGCGTGGCCGGGGCTCGAGGCGGCCGGTGTGGTGCTCGCGGCCCCGGCGCACGGCCGCTGGCAGGTGGGCGACAAGGTCTGCGCGTTGCTGGGCGGGGGCGGCTACGCGGAGAAGGTGGTCGTGCCGGCCGAACTTGCGCTGCCGGTTCCTGACGGACTTTCGATGGCGGAAGCGGCGGCGATCCCGGAGGCGTTTGCCACCTCGTACCTGAACCTGTGCCGCGAAGGCGGCATGAAGGCCGGGGATACGGTTTTCATCGCGGCCGGCGCCAGCGGGCTCGGTATGGCGGCGATCCAGTTGGCGAAGCGGCTGGGGGCCAAGGTCGTCACCACGGTCGGGTCGGCGGAAAAAGAGCACTTTGTCCGGACGTTGGGGGCCGATGTCGTCATCAACCGGAAGAACGAGGCGACGGCGGCGGTGCTGGCGCGGCATCCGGTGGACGTGGCGATGGACTGCGTGGCCGGCCCCGACCTGGGACCCTGTCTTCAGACGATGGCCCGCGGTGGACGCTGGATCGTGATCGCTTCCCTGGCCGGCGCCAGGGGCGAACTCGACATGACCGACTTCTTCAAGCGCGGCGTCAGACTGATCGGCAGCACGCTCCGCAGCCGGAGCAACGCCGTGAAGGCGGAGATACTGGCCGAACTCGAACGACTCTTGTGGCCGGCGTTCTCGTCGGGCGAAGTCGGCGTGCGAATCCACCGGACCCTGCCCATCACCCGCGCCGAGGAAGCCCACGCGATCCTCCAGCGGCAGGAGAACCTCGGCAAGGTGGTGCTGACCGTCGGATGACAACGGTCGGAGAAATGACCACACTGAAATGGAATTGTCCGAGCGCGACGCCGTGGCGTAACGTTCAGCACATGGGATTCGCTGAAGGGCATTGTGTCGAGCAGCCCGGTGAGAAGATTGTGGCCGCCGCTGATAAGCGGTGGCACGGCCCGAGAATGGCCGCAAGATCGAACAGCCACGCCTTATCAGGCGCGGCTACGAGCGGGAAGTGATGATTTCAACGGGCTGCCAGCCCTACCGGAGGAAAGATGAAGACAGTCTGCGTTGTTGCCCGGGAACCGAATCGCGTCGTTGTCGGCGAATACACCCTGCGTGAACCGCGCGCGGACGAGGTCGTGATCGCAACGGCCTTCTCGACCATTTCGCCCGGCACGGAGTTGCGGTGTCTGGCGGGCCGCGAACCGAACGCGCCGCCGTTTCCGATGATCACCGGCTACTCGCTGGCCGGGACGATTCTACGTGGGGCCGGCGAGTTTCAGCCGGGCGACCGCGTATTCCTGAACGGCACGCCGGTTTGTCCCGAAGGGATTGCGTCGGGGTGGGGCGGCCACATTCAATATGCCATTGCCCCGGCCGCGCAAGTCGTGCGGCTACCCGCGGGGGTGGACCTGAAGACGGCGTCGGCGTTGTCGATGCTTTCGATTGCGATGCACGGCGTCTGTCGCGCCGCGCCGCTGCCGGGCGACCGGGTGCTGGTGACGGGCCAGGGCCTGATCGGGTTGTTCGCCGCCGCGTTGCTGCGCCGGGCGGGGTGCCGGGTCGCCGTGGCGGACAAGATCCCGGCCCGGCTCGCCGTCGCGGCGCGCCTCGGTCAGACGCATCCGTTGCTGGTGGGCGAGAACTGGCCGGCGCCGGCACGGGCGGTGTTCCCGGACGGCGTGGACACGTTGCTGGACGCGACGGGCGTGCCGGCGGTGGTGCGGGCCAACCTGCCGCTGCTGCGCGGGAAGAGTTGGGGCAACAGTTACGAGCCGTCGCCGAAACTGGTATTGCTGGCGTCCTTTCCCGGCGAGATCGCGCTCGATTACCAGGAGACGCTGTTCAACAAAGAGACCGAGGTGGTCACCTGCCGGACCTATTTGCCGCATGAACGGGAGCGGGTGCTGCGGTTGCTGGCGACGGGCGAGTTGGACGTGGCGGCGGTGCTCAGCGAGGTCGTGCCGGTCGCGGAAGCGCCGGCGGCCTTCCGCCGGCTGCGCGAGGAGCCGGCCGAACACATCACGTTTGTGCTGGATTGGGG
>CAYZVY010000215.1:0-7284 GCA_964481675.1 uncultured Verrucomicrobiota bacterium | reverse complement strand
ACGGGGGATTTATCGCCTTTTGATCTGGATATCGCCTTCTATGGGATGGCAGTGTTTCCAGTCAGCGTATGAGGCCCGATGTTTCGCAATTAGTTGATTTGCTGGCTTCTGTGGGATGGGGGAGGGGCTGGCGAAATCTTCCCTGGGGCATGCTGCTTCTGATAGGATTCTTTGGCATTCGCCGCCGCTCGCCTTTGATGGCGACGGTCTTTGCCTGTTGGGTCGTTTTTCCATTTGCCGTTTATCTCCTGCTGATCGGGATGGCGCCGAAATTTATATGGTACTATTATCGCTATGTCATATTTATCCATATTGGCATAAAAGGCCTGCTTGCCGCGAGCGCCGTTTTTGTAGCGGAAAGGATGGATGCGGTTCGTATCGCTGGCCGCCAATGGTTTCCGTTCGCCCTCGTGATGGCGCTGATGATAGCCGCCCGGATGGGCCTCTTCTGGAAGCCTTATTCCGTTTATTATCAGATGAAGGCTAACATGCATAGTCCAACGCAGATCGTTGCCGCTCTTCGAACCGTCCCTCACCGCAGGGTGTTGTTCGATAATTTTTATTATGTCACCTCACGACTCACCCAATACAAACCGGACGACATCTATGTGGCCTATCCGCCTGTATTCAATAATGCGGAGGACTATGCCAAGTTCGGGGTGGCATCTTTTATCCGGGAATCCTGCGAAAAAGATCCGTTGCTCGGTTATTTCGCCACCGGAGCCCGTATGGAATACGGGCAGACGAATGTGAACTGGGAATGGCGAGGTCACCATTTTGCGCAGAAAACTCCGATCACTAATCCGGAAGGGTATGAACTGGCCAAGATGGGAATGAACTATTTCACCTATCTGTCGATGGATTCCTATTTCCGGTATTGTCTTTATTACAACACCATGGAGGATCTGCCTGCCTGGTATAAACGGAAGGGGCAGGCCCTCGGGACCGGGTACGCCAACGGCTGGCATCCCGTCTCCCTCTTCACGCACCCCGCTTGGAAGATGTGGTACTGCATGGAGCAGGACTCCGCTTTCTACGTCTATAATGCCGGCTCCCCGGAATCCGCGACCCTGTCATTCGACGTGCAATCCTGCGCGCCGGTTCAGCATCTGGCGATCCACCAGGAAACGAACCGGATTTTCGACCTGGACTTGAAAATACCCGCCATCGTTCTGCATGCCATCAACGGCGAGCCTCCGGTTCAGGCGTTTGTGTCGTTCCCCCGGCTAATCCGGTCTAACGCGGGCGTCATGCCGTATTTTGCCGGGTTCGTCTTCTCCTGTGGCCATGGCGTGACCCAGCCTTTCAAGGTGCCTCACGGCCTGTCGTTCCTGACACTCCATAGCGCTGACAAGGAAGGCTTGCTGTTGTCCAATTTGGCGATTTCCCTGGCCCCCCCGATCGATGTCCCCCCAAAAAAGTCACTGGGGGTAAGAGACCGTCCATGAAGCGTTCGTTAATCTATTCTCATCCGCCCTTTTATCATATGGTGATGCGCCTTCTGTACGGTTCCCATTTCAGGGCCCGTTACCGGGCGGTCGCCGACGAAGTCCCGCCGGGGGTTTCCGTCGTGGATGTCTGCGCTGGGGATGCTTACTTGTATCGCGCGTTTCTGCGCGGCCACGTGTCGTCTTATCTCGCCCTGGACCACTCCGAAGGAATGGTCGCGTGGGTGCGTCGCCACTCCGTCGAGGCGCGCATCCACAACCTCTGGCAGGAACCCGTCCCCGAGGCGGATGTGGTGATCCTGCAAGGCAGTTTGTGCCAGTTCATCCCGCATGCCGACAGGGTGATCGCCATCCTGCTCGCGTCAGCCCGCCTCAAGCTCGTGATCAGCGAGCCCGTCCGTAACTTGTCCGATTCGAAGCATGCCTGGGTCGCCGCGCTGGCCAGGCGGCTGACCCATCCTGGCGGCGATCGTTATGTAGGCGGCCGGTTCGATGAGCGCTCCCTAATGGACCTGTTCCGGCAGTTTCCGGCGTTCGAATCCGCCCGTCCTATCGAGGGCGGACGGGATTGGGTGGGCGTGTTCCGCGGCAGCGCGAAAGGAGCGTGCGCATGACCGCTTCCCGCGCCCCCCGCACCGCGTTTCTGCCGTTTTCGCGCCCGTCCATTTCGGAGGCGGACGTGGCTGCCGTCGCGGCGGTCATGCGGTCCGGCTGGCTGACCACCGGCCCCCGGGCGGCCGAATTCGAAACGCGCTTCGCGGCCTGTGCGGGGAGTTCCGGCGCCGTGGCGCTGAGTTCCGCCACGGCCGGGATGCAGGGCGTGCTGCAGGCCCTGGGCATCGGGCCCGGGGATGAAGTTGTCACCCCCTCGATGACCTGGGTCTCCACCCCGAACCTGATCGTGCTGGCCGGCGCCACGCCGGTCTTCGCCGAGGTGGACCGCGACACGCTGATGATGACGCCCGCCACCCTGGCCCCGTGCCTGACGGCGCGCACGAAGGCGATCGTGCCGGTCCATTTTGCGGGCGCCCCGGCGGATCTTGACCCCCTGCGGCGGCTGGCCGCGGAACGGGGAATTCCCCTGGTCGAGGATGCCGCTCACGCCCTGGGTACGGCGTACAAGGGTGAGCCCGTGGGCCGCCGCGGGACGGCTGTTTTTTCGTTCCACCCGATCAAGGCCATCACCACGGGAGAGGGCGGCATGGTATGCTCGGACGATCCGGCGCTGCTCGACCGCGTGCGGCGGTTCCGGTTCCACGGGCTCGGGGCGGACGCCTTTGACCGGCTGACGCACGGGCGCACGCCGCAGGCCGAGGTGCAGGAGCCGGGCTACAAATATAATCTCACGGACATGGCCGCCGCTCTCGGCCTCAGCCAGTTGGCCCGCCTCGAGGCGCTCAACCGGAAGCGGGGCGAACTGGCCGGGCTGTACCGGGACCGGCTGGCCGGGGTGCCCGAGCTGCTGCCGCTGGCCGATCCGGCCTATCCGCACACCCATGCCCGACACCTGTTGATCGTGCGGCTGACGGGCGGCGGCGCCGCGATGAACCGGGACGTTTTCATGGCGGAACTGAAGAAACGGCAGATCGGCACGGGGCTCCATTTCCGGGCCGTCCATCTCCACCGGTATTATCGGGAACGGCTGGGATTGCGGCGCGGCATGCTGCCGGAAACCGAGTGGAACGCGGACCGGATCTGCTCGCTGCCGCTGTTCCCGGATATGACGGAAGACGATGTGGATGACGTGGTGGCGGCCATCAAGGATGTCCTGATATGACAGAGCAGCGGTCCGTCTCGGTGGTGATCCCGGTCTACAACGAGGAGCCCAATGTGCCGGAGCTGGTCCGGCGCTGCGTGGCCGCCTGCGAAACGGCCGGGAATCCGTTCGAGATCATCCTGGTGGATGACGGAAGCTGCGACCGGTCCGTGGAGCGGATCGCCGACGCCTGTGCCCTTCACCCCGGGCGTCTGGTCGGGGTATTCCTGAACCGCAACTACGGGCAGCACGCCGCGGTCATGGCCGGCCTGGCCCAGTCAAAAGGCGATATCGTCGTCACCCTCGACGCCGACCTGCAGAATCCTCCCGAGGAGATTCCCCGCCTCGTGCGCAAGATGGAGGAGGGGTACGACGTGGTGGGTTCCGTGCGGATCCACCGCGCGGACAGCCTGTTCCGGCGGCTGCCTTCCCATCTTGTCAACAAGATGGTGCAGCAGACGACGGGAATCATGATGCGGGATTACGGCTGCATGTTGCGGGCCTATCGCCGGATGATCGTGAACGCCATGCTCCAGTGCCGGGAGCACAGCACCTTCATCCCGATTCTCGCCAACAGCTTCGCGCGGCGGACGGCGGAGATCGAGGTGGGCCATGTCTCGCGGGCCGCCGGCGAATCCAAGTACGGGTTCTTCACGCTGGTGAAGCTCCAGTTCGACTTGTTGACCGGCATGACCACCTTTCCCCTCCGCCTGCTGAGCATCCTGGGCGGGCTGACCTCCCTGGCCGGCGTCAGCCTGGGCGTCCTGCTGCTGGTGCTGCGGCTCATGTTCGGCGCCCGCTGGGCCGGCGAGGGCGTCTTCACGCTGTTCGCCTTCCTGTTCCTGTTCATGGGCGTCCAGCTGATCGGCATGGGGCTGCTGGGGGAATACCTGGGGCGGGTGTATCACGATGTGCGGGCGCGGCCCCGGTATTTCATCGACCGGGTGGCCGGCGAAAGCCGGCTGGCGGGCAGTCCGACCGCTGCGGGAAAACCCTCATGAAAGCAATGGTCCTGGCCTACCACGACATGGGATGCATGGGCATCGAGGCGCTCCTGCGCCACGGCTTCGAGGTGGCGGCCGTGTTCACTCACCAGGACGATCCCGGGGAGGCCCGCTGGTTCCGGTCCGTGGCCGAGCTGGCCGCCTCGCGCGGCATCCCCGTTTACGCGCCCGAGGACATCCACCACCCCTTATGGGTCGACAAAATCCGGGAGCTCAAGCCGGACATTCTCTTTTCCTTCTATTACCGGCGGCTGATCCGGCCGGTCCTTCTGGAGATCCCTCCGGCGGGCTGCCTGAATCTGCACGGCTCCCTGCTTCCACGCTACCGCGGCCGGTGCCCGATCAATTGGGTGCTCGTCAATGGCGAGCGGGAGACCGGCGTCACGCTGCACGAGATGACTCCCCGGCCGGATGACGGGCCCATCGTGGCGCAGCGCCGCATCGCCATCCGGGACGACGACGACGCCCGGTCGCTGATGGGCCGGGCCGTGGAAGAGGGCCGCCTGATGCTGGACGAGGCGCTGCCGCGGATCCGGAGCGGGACGGCCCTGCGGATGCCGCAGGATTCCGCCCTGGCCTCCTATTTCGGCGGGCGCAAGCCCGCCGACGGCCAGATCGGGTGGGACCGGACAGCGGAGGAGGTCCGGAACCTGGTGCGGGCCGTCACCAAGCCCTATCCCGGGGCCTTCAGTTTCGTGGGCGATCGGAAGTTTTTTTTCTGGAACGTGTCCCTGGCCGGGGGTGCTCCCGGGGCTGTTCCCGGAACGGTGCTGTCGACCCGGCCGCTGACGATCGCCTGCCGGAGCGGCGCCGTGACGGTGGAATTTGCCGAGCCCGAGGGCGGCCTTTACATGACGGGCGCGCAGCTGGCGGAGGATTCCAACCTTGCCGCGGGGACCCGGTTTGGCGTCAAGGGGGGGGTCCGGCATGCGCCCGAGCGGAAGAAGCGGGTGCTCATCCTCGGCGTGAACGGCTTCATCGGCAACGCCCTGAGCGAGCGGCTGCTGGAAAGCGGGCGGTACGAAGTCCACGGGATGGACATCCGGACCACCCATATCCAGCGCCTGCTGGTCCGGCCCGACTTCCATTTCGCGGAGGGGGATATTTCCATTCACCGTGAATGGATCGAGTATCATGTGCGCACCTGCGACGTGGTGGTGCCCCTGGTGGCCATCGCCACGCCCATCGAATACACGCGCAATCCGCTGCGGGTGTTCGAATTGGATTTCGAGGAGAACCTGCGGATCATCCGATACTGCGTGAAGTACCGGAAACGGATCGTCTTTCCGTCCACGTCGGAAGTCTACGGCATGTGCGAGGAGGACGAATTCGACGAGGATAACTCCAAGCTGGTGCTCGGCCCGATCCGGATGCAGCGCTGGATTTATGCCTGCAGCAAGCAGCTTCTGGACCGCGTCATGTGGGCCTACGGCCAGCAGTCCGGCCTCAAGTTCACGCTGTTCCGTCCGTTCAACTGGGTGGGGCCCCGGCTGGACTCGCTCATGGCGGCCCGCATCGGCAGCTCGCGCGTCATTACGCAGCTGATTCTGAACCTGGTCGAGGGAACCCCGATCCTGCTGATCGACGGCGGCGAGCAGAAGCGCTGTTTCACCGATATCGACGACGGCATCGAATGCCTCTACCGGATTATCGTCAACAAGGACGACGCCTGCGATTCCGCGATCATCAACATCGGAAATCCCGCGAACGATGTCAGCATCCGCGAGCTGGCCGAGATGCTGGTGGCCCGGTTCGAGACGCACCCGCTCCGCTCGCGGTTCCCCGTTTTCGCCGGTTACAGGAAGGTGGAAAGCGGGGCTTACTACGGGCCCGGGTACCAGGACGTCCATTTCCGGAAACCCCGAATCCGCAACGCCAAGCGGTTGCTGGGCTGGGAGCCGTCCATCGGCCTGGATCAGTCGGTGGCGAAGACGCTGGATTTCTTCCTGCGCCAGGCCGCGGCGTTCCAGGAGGAGGGCGGCGCCGGGCCGAAACGGACTGACCCGGGCGCTTCCGCATGAGGATCGGGCTGCGCATCGACGTGGACACGCACAGGGGCACCCGGTTGGGGGTTCCGGCCCTGCTGCGCGAGCTGGATCGCCGCGGTCTTCGCGCCTCCTTTTTTTTCAGCGTGGGTCCCGACAACATGGGGCGCCACCTGTGGCGCCTGTGGCGCCCGGCCTTTTTCATGAAACTCCTCCGCACGAACGCGCCCGGCCTCTACGGCTGGGACATCCTGTTGCGGGGGACCCTGTGGCCGGGCCCGGTGATCGGCCGCCGGCTCGCTCCCGTCATCCGGTCCGCCCGCGCCGCCGGCCATGAAATCGGGCTGCACGCCTGGGACCACCACGCCTGGCAGGCGAACCTGGAGGCGATGCCGCCGGAATCCATCCGCCGCCATTTGCGGCAGGCGTTCGACCTGCTCGCCGAAGCGGCGGGGGCCCCGCCAAGCTGCTCCGCCGCGCCCGGCTGGCGGTGCACCGACGCCGCGCTCGCGGAGAAGGAGCAATTCAATTTTAGGTACAACAGCGACGGCCGCGGGGAGTCCGTTTTCCGGCCGGTCGCGGGGGGGCGGGCCCTGGCGCAGCCGCAGGTGCCGGTCACGCTGCCCACCTTCGACGAGGCGGTGGGGCGGAACGGCGTGACGGCCGGGACGTTCAACGCCTTTCTGGCGGCGCGGCTCAGGCCGGAGGGGCTGAACGTGCTGTGCGTGCACGCGGAATCGGAGGGCATCCGGCATCTCCCGCTCTTTCGCGATTTCCTCGACCGCATGAACAGCCTGGGCAGCCGGCTGGCGCCCCTGTCTGACGGCCTGCCGCCGGTTGCGGCGCTGCCCCTGGTGAAACTGGTCCGGGGAACGATTCCGGGCCGCGAGGGGTGGGTGTCGTGCCAGGCCGGGGAGCGGTCTTAAGTCAAGGCCGCCGGGTGCGATTCCGTTCCCTTCGGCCACCTGGGACCATCTTGGGATAGGCCCTCTTGGGATATACTTGATTTGGCGGGATCGAGCCCGTATAGTAAAGACCCAAACATCAAGGAATCAGCCGCGGGACTCCGTTTCCGCGGAAAGGCATGAAAT
>CAYZVY010000214.1:0-7289 GCA_964481675.1 uncultured Verrucomicrobiota bacterium | reverse complement strand
CGGGGCGGGCGCCACCGCCGGGGTGGACGTGGAGATCACCGACCACCTCTTCGCCGGCATCTGGGGCGGCTACGAATGGGTGAGCGACGAGGTTGACGTGACGGTCGGCCCGAACACCGTTTCGGTGGACGCCAGCGGCTACACGGCCGGCGCGGCGGCGGGATACCGGTTTTAACATTTAACGACAATCCATTGACGGGAGAAACAGAATCATGAACGCGACCCACAAGACTGCTTCGTGCATGCGGATTTTGAAACGGATGGCGGGCCTGGCGGGCCTGGCCTGCATCCTCGCCCTGTGCAAGCCGGCGATGGCGGCGCAGCAGACAACCAAGGGGACAGATTTCTGGCTGGCCTTTATCCTGAATGCCGGCGGCGAGGAATCAGTCGTGACGGTCTACGTGTCGTCCGACACCAATGCCAACTTCACGGTGTCGGTGCCAGGCCTGGCGTTCACCCAGAGCAGCAACGTGACGGCGGGCACGATCACCTCGATCGTTGTGCCCATCACCGCCATGCTCTCGACGGCGGACGGCATTGAGGATCGGGGCATCCATGTGACGTCCGACCAGACGATCTCCGTTTACGGGCTGAATCAGTTTCCCGAGTCGACGGATGCGTCATTCATCCTGCCGACCGCCTCCCTGGGGCAGGACTATATGGTGATGAGCTATGAGAGCGTTCATGCGAATCAGGGGAGGTTCGGGAGCGAATTTGGCGTGGTCGCCGTGGCGGACACCACGACGGTCACCGTGACCCCCTCCGTGACGGTGGGCACCCGGGCGGCGGGAACGCCTTACACGGTCACGCTCAACCAGGGCGAGGCCTATCAGTTACGGTCTTCGGTTACGGGACCGGAGGGCGACCTGACCGGAACGATCGTTGAATCCGACAAACCGGTGGCGGTGTTCGGTGGGGTTGGCGCGGCCAATATTCCAATAAACACCGAAGCCGCCGATCATTGTTTCGACCAGATGCCTCCGGTGAGCGCCTGGGGTCAGCGCCATTACACGGTACCGCTGGGCGGACGGGCCAACGGCGATACGTTCCGCTACCTGGCCTGCCAGGATAACACGTCCGTGTTTGTAGACGACGTGCTGGTCGCCACCCTGGACAGCGGGGAATTCTTCGAACAGATCCTGACATCCAACTCAACGGTGAATGCCGACAAGCCCATTCTGGTCATGCAATACGCGAACGGCAACTCCTACGATAGTATCACCGGCGATCCCTTCATGATGATGATTCCATCACATGAGCAATTCCTGTCCAGCTATATCATGGCCACTCCCGCGGCGGGATTCGCGACGAATTTCGTCAGCATCGTGGTGCCGTCGGCGGCGGTCAGCCAGTTGAGCATGGATGGCGTGGCCCTCGATCCCACCCTTTTCACCCAGATCGGAACCTCCACTTTTGTGGGCGGCAGCGTGCCCATTGCCCTGGGCGCGCACCGGTTCCAGGCGCCCCAACCGTTCGGCGTCTTCATGTATGGATTCAACGACTACGATTCCTACGGGTATGCCGGCGGCATGTCCCTGTCCCCCGTGGCCACGGTTCATACGATGGAAATGACCCCGGAAACGGCCTCGCGCAACACCGGACAGTCCGTCACGCTGGTCGTGCGGTTGCTTGACCAATATTCGGATCCCGTGGTGGGCGTGCGGGTCGACTTCGCGGTGACCGGCGCCAATCCCTCGACCGGCACCGGCATCACGGACGCCAACGGCGATGCCCGCTACACCTATACCGGAACGGCGGGCGGCCAGGATACGATTGAGGCGTCGGTCGGCAACCTGACCGACCAGTCCACCATCACCTGGAGAGTCGTCGGCACGATCATCAACGTGTCCAAGGCTATGGACATGAAGGTGCTCCAGTGGCGCCTGGACCCCAGCACCGGCGCGCTCATGGCCGACTTCCGGCTGAAGTTCATACCGGACATGGGCCCTCCGGCCAAAAAACTCAAACCCGAGCTTCGCAAGCCCTTCCGCCTGGCGCTGGCGAGCACGGTCAACTGGTCGCTGCAGAAGAAGGACGGCAAGGTCAACGGGGTTCCGTATACCGATGTGACGATCCAGATGGAATCCAAACTGAAGGCCAAATACGGGCGGAAAGTCATGCAGCCCGGCGATTCCGTCGTGGTCACGCTCGGCATCTTCAGCCGCGACCGCGTTATCCCGCCGATCAACGGCTATTTTACCTTCTGGGCTGAAGTGTCCGCGCTCATCCGCTAAGACTCCGTTAAGCTGACCGGCAAATCCCCGCGGGCGAAAGCGCGCGGGGATTTCTTTTTTATCTCGTAGGCGTTTGCCGGCCCTTGCTTGCCGTTATTTCGCCAATTCAATCGCATTCGCGATGATGCTGCACTCAAACCCTGACACCACAAACGACTCCCCTTCACGCACATACCGGGCAAACAGGGGGGGGATCCAGCCCCCGGTCACCACCCCTTCCGCCCGTGGCCATTTGTCGCTTTCCGCCGCAAGGGACCCGCCCTGACTGCCCACGCACAGGACATACAGGATTCCGGCGTCCTTCACGGTGATCGCGCAGGATGGCTGCGACTGCCAGGGCACTACGGTGAACACGGCATCCCGCAACCGGGTGCTGTCGATCCTGGCGTCTCCCATGTTCGACAACCGGCCGGCGCCCGCCTTCAGCACCCCCACCTGCGCAGGCACGTTGCACGTCACCCTCACCCGGGCGCCCGGAACGTCTCCGAACACGTACTCCTGAAGCACCCTGTCGCCCGTCAGCCGCGCCTGGGCCGCCGACAGCGCGTTCGCCTTGTCCAGATCGCGGAGCGAAATCGCCCGGTCCTTCTCCTTGCCATATTCCGCGCGCATCAGCTCCAGGGTAGCCGAAACTTGCGCGCTGAACGCCGCGCGGAGCTTCTCGAGCTCCGGGAGATGGCGCATCATCACCAGATCCTCCCCCCAGGTCAGCGGCCCTTTCCGCTGCCTCAACTCGCGAATGGCGTCGTCGGCCGCATTGGCCGCGGCCTGGTCTTTCTTTTGCATCGCCGCGAGCCGGACCTGTTCGTAATCGGCCAGCATCTGCTTGGCGACGTCCTGCATCTCGCGCTCGAAGCGCGTCCGGACGGGGCCGAACTGGCGCTTGTATTTTTCAATGATCGCGTCCCTGGAACCGGCCAGGGCCGGAGTCGCCAGCACGCACGCCAGCAGGAAGACCATCCCGTTTATTCTCATCATTCCCTCCCGCGTTTAACCGGGACAACGGCGTCACACGGCCTTGTTAAAACAGCCTCCACAGCGGCCATGCTATCAAAAGGCAATCCGGGTCGCAAGCCTTGCAAAAACAGGGTCCGTCCGGCGCATCTGCGATTATGTTGTCACCTTCGCGTAGGCCGGGCGCTGCGAAGCTGTGAAATAATTGACGCGAACGATCTGGGGAGGCCGGGCGCTACGAGCCCGGCACAGCGACGCGAAAGACGGGCGAATGACATGCATGTAAAACCGACGTCGGGCTCGTAGCGCCCGACCTACCAAGAGCGAAATGACGCGATCGGAAATGACATCAAAGAAAGCTTGACCGCCTGACAAATCGATTTAAGCTAAATCAAGAAGGGAGGTGAGTATGACTATCTGCTCTTCCCCTGATTCTGTTCATGTCCTTTCTTTCCGGCACGGCCTCCGTCGGCATGCGTTTGCGGCGATGACGATCGCAATCCTTTTTTTCCCGGGCGCGGTCAAGCCTCTGGAGGCCACGCCCGCCAGTCCCGACGGGCAGGACGTGCTGCAACCGGACGGACATGCGTTTCACCTGTACCTGCTGGGCGATGAATATTTCTCCTGGCACGAGACGGAGGACGGCTATGCGGTTCTCGAAAACCCGGTCGACGGGTACTGGGACTACGCGCAGCCCGCCCCGGACCGGGCGGCTTTCCTGGCGATTGCCGAAGCGCGGGTCGGCTCGGTGAATCCGCTGGCGCTCGGACTGATCCAACACGCCATGCCGGCGCAGGTCCTGCTGCATGAAAACTGGATCGCGCGGGATCGGGCCCTGCGTGAGCCGCCGACGCCTTTGCCGCCTCCCGAGCCGGCTCCCGGCATGGAGCAGGCGATGGCCCCGCGGATAGCCCCGACCCTGTCGCCCGCCTCAATCCCTGTTTCGGGGACAAAGACGATCCGCAACATCGTACTCCTGGCCTGCTTCTCCAACCACTGGAACACGGGGGGGAGCACCGTTAGCAGCTCATATGGGCGCGTGGCGGTAAACGAGTATTCGAATCTTTTCAACCAGGTGAATCACACGACGGACGGCGCCGCGGGATCGGTGAGGGATTATTACAAGGAGGTTTCCTACGGCAACCTGACGGTTGAATCCGTCGTCTGCAAGTGGGTCCGGCTGCCGCAGAACGAGTCCTATTACGGAACGGACGGCGTGGCCGACAAGGATACCAACTGGCTGCAGATGATCGGACACGCCATCACGGCGGCGGATGCCGCGGGCTTCGACTTTTCCCAGGGCGATTCCGACAGCGACGGATGGGTCGACTGCCTGACCGTGATCCACTCCGGCCACGGGCAGGAGATCACGGGAAACCCCGCGGCCTGCATCTGGTCCAAGCAAGGCGAGATGAGCGCGGTGGTGACGAAGGACGGCGTCAAGATGAGACGGTGCCACACCGAACCGGCGCTGAGGGGGGCCACAACCAGCACCAGCATCATCCGGATCGGGGTGATCGGCCATGAAATGGGCCACGTCTTCGGACTGCCCGACCTTTACGACTACAGCAACGCGACGGACGGTCTTGGCAAGTGGTGCGTCATGGCGCACGGCAACTGGAACGGCTCGGAAGGCAACCGGCCCGCGCATTTCAGCGCCTACTCCAAATACATGCTGGGATTTGTCAAGCCGGCCATCACCCATTCCAGGACAGGGATAAGCCTGGCGCGCGTGGAGGACAACCCGGCTGTCCTTCTCCTGCGCGACGGGGTCTCGACGGGCGAGTATTTCCTGGTGGAAAACCGGGCCCGGACGGGATTCGACAATGACAGCGCCTCGATCTTCCCCGGCATGGTGATCTCCCACGTGGATAGCCGGAGTTGCAACAACGACCTGAGCGCATGGTCCCATCCGCTGGTCAAACTCGAAGAGGCGGACGGCGACAACTCCCTCGGCACGATCGAATCCCCCACCCCCATCCGGTCCGAATCGGGCGACGTGTGGAGCAGCAGCAACGGATTGTCGGGCGGGTTCCGCGACCAGACAGGAAACCAGAGCGCCAACGCGATGCGCTACCAGTCCGCCGCCTACAACCGGAGCAACCAGTCGGCCTCGTACTCCTACCTGCGCGCCAACACCTTCTCGGCGGCCGCGAACACCATGAGCTGCACGATCCAATCGCTGAAAACAACGGTCAGCAACCAGACGACTTATTCCTCCGCTTACACCGTGGCGTGGGAGCCCTGTTCCCAGGCGGCCCTCTATGAGATCCAGGAGGGGATGCGCGCCACCCTGAGCGGGTTTTCTGACGGCGCGGAAAGCGAAAACGACCTGCAGGACAACTGGTATGTGTCGGGAAGCGCCCGGCGCAGCAGCGCGGGGCAGCGGTCCGGCGGCTACAGCTACCTGATGCAACTCTACGACGGGTATGTCTGGTACGCGCCGGTCCAGGCGCTGACCCTGCGGAAGCCGTTCACGGTGACGGCGAGCACGTCCGTTTCCTTTTACCTGATGTCGCTGCTTCACGCGGACGGGGGCTATCTCAAGTGCCAGATCTCCAAGGACAGCGGGAGCACCTGGCTGACGCTCGGAACCTATAACGGGTACATCAGCTCGTGGTCCGGCTATTCCTATTCCTATTCCGCCCTGAATGCGCAAGGCATCAACACGGGCGATTCCTGCGTCATCCGCTTTGTCATGAGCACCGAATACGCCTGCGGGTGGAGCGGCTTTCCG
Source organism: uncultured Verrucomicrobiota bacterium (assembly GCA_964481675.1). GTDB lineage: Bacteria > Verrucomicrobiota > Kiritimatiellia > CAIKKV01 > CAIKKV01 > CAIKKV01. The sequence goes on along the minus strand of CAYZVY010000214.1, from coordinate 1,364 downwards.
GCGTGGGGCTTCGCCCTGGACGATATCGCCATCTCGGGCGCGGCCATCAGCGGGTACGGGTCCTGGACGACGCTGGCCAGCAATGTCACGTCCACCTCGCATGCCCTCTATTCGGCGACAAACGGGATCCACGCCTACCGGGTCCGGGCGTACGCCAATTCGGCCTGGCAGGGGTATGGGACCGAGGGCGAGACGACGGTGATCCTGCCGACAGTCACCCTGAGCCAGCTCGGCAGTCCGATGCCCGAAGCCGGAGGAACGGTAACGCTGACGGCGACGCTGTCGCAAGCGGCGCCCCTGCCGGTTGTGGTGAACCTGTCCCTGTCCGGCACGGCGACGGAGACCAACGACTACGCGGTTTCCCCGTCGCCCGTGATCACGATCCCGGCCTATACGCTCAGCGGCTCGACCACGCTGCTGCCTGTACAGGATTCGATCGACGAGGCGAATGAAACCATCGTCGTGGACATCGGCTCCCTCGTGAACGGCGAGGAGAACGGCGCCCAGCAGGTGACCGCGATCATCCTGGACGACGACCCGCCGCCGGACAGCTTCGAGGAATGGGCGCTGAACCATGGCGCCGGAACGAACCTTCCTGTTGCGTTCACGAACGATCACAACACGAACGGCGTGCAGAACGGTTTCGAGTATGCCTTCGGGGCGAACCTGGGGTCGAACGATCCCCTGCTGGCCCTCTTTGTGCTGACGAACAGGCCGGTCGTGGACGTGCCCAGGCAGGCGACCGCGACCGTTTCCTATGTGGATATCCGGATTGAGCTGACGCGCTCCCTGAACTCGCCGTCATGGGCCACGAACGGGATCCACGCGATCGACGATGCCGCCGAACCGACCAACCGCTGCTGGCATGCGCCGGATGTGATCGGCACACAGGGATTCTTCCGGCTGCGCGGGATCCTCAAACCGTAATGAAGGACCATCCCGTCCGGGTTACGGGACGGGTTTGGGCGAATAGAGGAAGAGCGGCCCCATGAAGCCTTCCGCCACCTGGACGCGGCTGGCGCTGGTGCTGACCCGTACGCCGAGGATGTTCTTCCCCGCCTTCACGAGCTTGCTCACATCAAACTCCAGCGGCTGGGGCCGGATATAGGCTTCGAAATAGGGACGGTGGCCGACGTATTCGCCGTTGCACCAGACCCACGCCTCGGTCGCGACGATCGGGGCATACAGGCGGACCGGCTTGCCGATGGCTGCCTCGGGCACCTCCAGCTCGAAGAGGTACCACATGAAGCCGACGTACGGCACGCCGCGCTTGTCGTACATGCCGTCGCCCTGCAGGTAAAAGGGCGTCGCCGTGTCGATCGTCCGCCACGCGGACCGGTCGAAGGCGGGATCGTACCAGCGGC
>CAYZVY010000213.1:0-7347 GCA_964481675.1 uncultured Verrucomicrobiota bacterium | reverse complement strand
CCGAACATCCGCTCCTTCAGGTCCAGGTAGAACAGGTAGTCGGCCGGCTTGACGTTGGGCGGGCAGCGGTGGTCGCAGAACGGAATGTAGCCGCCCCGCTCCACCAGCGGGACCAGCGTCTTCATGTAGCGCGTGATCGCCTCCGGCCCCTTCGCCATCTCGATCTTGTCGAACCCGCCCATGATCCGCAGGTCCTTGCCGTACTCGTTCAGCAGCTCGGCGGGGTGCGCGCAGCCGTTGACCTCGAACGGGAACAGGCAGTTGCAGCCGCCCTCCATCATGTAGGGCAGGATCGGGCGCACGTCGCCGTCGCAGTCGATCCACCACAGCTTGATGCCCGCCGCCTTCAGCTTCTTCGAAATCCGCTTGTACCGCGGCATCACCACGTTCTTGAAGAAGTCCACCGACACGATCGGCCCGTTCTTGAAGCAGATGTCCTCCCAGCCGGCCGCGTAGTCGAACGTGACGTGCGGCAGCAGGCGGTCGAGCGAATCCTCCACCAGCACGCAGCAGGTCTCCACCATGTCCTCGACCATGTCCGGATAATCGTAGGTGGCGTAGGCGAGCCCCTCGAACGTCAGCATGTCGCGGATCTTGCCGATCATCGAGCCGCACCAGACCCCCAGCGGATACGTCCGCGTGTCGGGGTGCGCCGTCCTGATCGCCGCCACATCCGGGATCCGGCCGGGGTCGTCCCGCCGGAAGCGCTCCGCCTTGCACCGCTTCCAGTCCTCCGGCGTCACGATGGCCGCCTTGATGTAATGGGGGATCGTGTCGTGCCCGTCGCGCGGCACCTCGGCCAGCAGGCCGTCCCCATTCTGGAGAATCCGGGTCGTGGCCGTCTCGGAGATCACCTTGCTCTCGAAGGAGGGCCGCATCCAGATGGAGGCGCCGGTGCAGGCGGTTACGTCGAAGTTGAAAAACCGGTCCGCCTCCCCGTTGGTGGCGATCCCGTTCTTCACGAACAGGTCCCACTCCGTGAAGTTCTCCTCCCAGTAGCCGAACTCCATGTTAAAGCAGCGGTCGATCGGCTGGTACTGCATCTGGGCATTGAACCGCGCGCGGTCGGTCATCGTCCCTTTCCACTTCGGGCGGCAGGGAATGATCTTTTTCTCGGACATGTTGGAACCCCTTGTCTCGCAACCAGGTCTTGAAATAGGTCCTATAGGACCTATAGGTCCTATCTCTTCAACACCGCAACGCCCTTCAGCACCCCCACCTTCGGCAGCGGCCCCGCCAGCGGCCGCACATAGTCCAGGAACGCGGCCGTCACATCGCTGCCCGACGGGGCGATGAACGCGTCCGGCATGCGGCGCGTCTCCTTCGCCACGGCCGACAGCGGCAGGCGTTCATAGCGGACGCCATACCGCTTCCCGGGCTTGCGGCGGATCGCCACCGTGCCGGCGGGCTCCGCCGAAAGGGCCCACCGCACCGCCAGCGCGCCGACCTCGCGCGCCTCGCGCGCGTCCACCTCCGACGCCAGCCCCGGAAACGAGCGCTGCAGGTAGCCGAACGTGTCGGCCCGCACGCGATCGATATCCGGCTTGCGCTCCTTCAGCTCAGCCGACAGCAGGTCGCCCAGCGCGCCCGTGCCGCTCAGCTGGGCGTTGCCGTAGGAATCGACCTCCTTCGAAAACGGGGAGGCGATGGCTTTCCCGGCGGCATCGACGATGCCTTCCGACACCGCCACGACGCAGTAGCCCAGCCGCTGGTGGACGGCCTCCACCTCGTCCGCGAACCGGGCGAACGAGAACGGCCGCTCGGGCAGGTAGATCAGGTGCGGCCCGTCGTCCGGCCGCGTGCGCGCCAGCGCGGTGGCGGCCGTCAGGAACCCGGCGTTGCGGCCCATGATGACATCGATCTTGACGCCCGGAAGCGCCCGGCAGTCCAGCGTGTCGCCCATCACGGCGCAGGCCACGAACTTCGCCGCGCTCCCGTAGCCCGGCGTGTGGTCGTTCTCGCGCAGGTCGTTGTCGATGGTCTTGGGAATGTGGTAGCAGGCCATCTCGTAGCCGACCCGCTTGGCGTTTTCGTCGATCAGGTGCGCGGACTCGGCCGAATCGTTCCCGCCGATATAAAAGAAAAAGCGGATATCGTGCTTCTTCAGGATCTCGAACACGCGGACGCACTCCTCGGGCTTCGGCTTCTTGCGGGCCGAGCCCAGCGCCGCGGCTGGCGTCGCGGCCACGGCTTCCAGCACGGCCCCGGACTCGCGCCGCAGGTCGAGGAAATCCTCCTTGAGGATGCCCTTCATGCCGTGGCGCGCGCCGTAGATGCCGCGGATCGCCTTGTGCTTTTTAGCTTCCAGCACGGCGCCCACCAGGCTCTGATTGATCACGACGGTCGGACCGCCGCTCTGGCCGATCAGCATGTTGCCCTGAAGAGACATCGCCTCGCCCTCCCCGTTGCCGGACTCAATGTTGAACGGTGACCTTCTCGCCCTTGGGCTGCCCGATGGCCTGCAGCATCTCGTTGAACCAGGGCAGATCCGTGTTGAAGGGCTTCCCGCCCTTGATGCGCGGGAATTCGATGGCGCGGAGCCGGCCGTCCCTGTCCTCGTCCTCGCCCACCACGCCGCCCTTGCCCCGGAGCGCGCAGTCGACCGCCTTGTTGGCGCACCGGCGGATCAGCTTGCGGTCCTCGGCGTTCGGCGCGGCCGCGCGGCTGAAATAGCCGCTCTTCTGCACCAGCGTCTTTTCGGCGCCCAGCAGGTCGCCGAACTGCTTGCCGACCCAGGCGCCCACGTTGACCTTGTCCAGCTTGTAGTGGCCGAACGGGTCGACGGGCACCTCTTCCCCGCGGGCCAGCATCTCCTTGACGATGACGTCCAGGCAGGCGCCCTCGGACACGAACATGTTCACGCAATCCGCCTGGTCCATGACCTTTCTGAGGCGGGCCGCCTCGCTCGTCACGTCCAGGGCCAGCTCCGGCATATACACGGCGTGCACCTCGCGCTGCAGACGCCCCAGGCCCAGGTCCGGGAAAAAGGTCCGCTCGTCCAGCATCCGGCGGTAGGCGGCGGCCGTGGCGGCCGTCAGCCAGCCGCAGTTGCGGCCCATCACCTCGTGCACGATCAGCATGCGCGGGTTGGCGCTGTGCTCCGCCGCCACATTGGCAAAGAAGCGGGCGCCCTCCTCGGCGGCGGTCCAGGCCCCCAGGCTCTGGCGGATCGGGTAAACGTCGTTGTCGACCGTCTTGGGCAGGCCCACCACGGTCAGCTTGTACTGGTTCTTCGCCAGGAACGCCGCCAGCTCGGCGGCCGAGGTGTTGGTGTCGTCGCCGCCGATGGTGTGCAGCACGTCCACCCCGTCGCGCGTCAGCTGGTCGGCCGCCACCTGCTGCGGGTCCTGACCCTCCTTCACCAGGCCGCGCTTCACGCAGTCCTTGACGTTGGTCATCTTGACGCGGCTGTTGCCCAGCGCGCTGCCGCCGAACTCGGCCAGCTTCAGGGCGCTGGCGCGCACCGCCGGGGTGATCGCGCGGCTGTCGCCCTTCAGCAGGCCCATGTAGCCGTTCACATAGCCGATGATCTCCACCTCGGGCGCAACCTTGGTGTAGCGGTCGATCAGGTAGCCGATCGCGGAGCTCAGGCAGGGGGCCAGGCCGCCCGCCGTTAAAATGCCAACCTTCTTGATGGATGCCATGGTATCTTTCCCCTTCAGTTGAAGTAAGCGGATAGTCTAATCAAACCGCGCAAGGACTCAAGCATAAGTGGTGCCCGGGCACTGATCTTGTTAGCTTTGTTTCGGAAAGCCCATTTGCTATAAACGACCGCTTATGGACACCGAGTCTCAACCGAATTTACGCGCCGCGCTGAGGCGGGTGGTCGTGGCCTGGCTGTTCGGGGCAGGCTGGATGTACCTGGTCAGCGGCGCAAGCTTCACCCGCTACGCCAAGCTTCTCCACGTGAACAACTTCGGGTTCGGCCTCCTGGCGGCCGTCCCGTTCGTCGGGGCCCTGGTCCAGCTGCCGGCCAGTTTCCTCCTGGAGCGGTACGGCCACCGCAAGGAAACCTTCCTCTGGTGCGCCGGCCTGCACCGCGTCCTCTGGCTGGTCATCGCGGGGCTGCCCTGGCTGCTGCCCGAGCCGTGGCAATGGCCCGGCCTGCTGCTGGCCATGCTCGCCTCCACGGTGCTGGCCAACATCTCCTCCCCCGCGTGGATGTCGTGGATGGCCGAACTGATCCCGGGCCGCATCCGCGGCCGCTACTTCTCCCGCCGCGTCCAGCTGGGGCAGGCGGTCGGGCTGGTGCTCTCCTTCCTGTGCGGGCTGGCGCTGGACTGGCCGAAACCGGAGGAGCAGCGGCTGATGCGCAATGTCATCAGCGCCCTGTTCGCCGTCGCCGGAGTCTCCGGCATCATCGACATCCTGCTCTTCCTCAAGGTGCCCGACAACGCGCGGGAATCCACCCGACCCGCCCTCCGCTTCCGCGACCTGCTCCGAGGCCCCCTGTCCGATCCCAATTTCCGCCGGTTCCTGGGCTATTCCTTCACCATGACCCTGGCCACCGGCTTCATCGGCCAGTTCGTCTGGCTCTACCTGTTCGACGCGGTGGGCATGAGCAACGTCCGGGCCAACATCCTGCTGGTTTCGATCCCGCTCCTGGTGGGAATGGCCACCTACCCGTTCTGGGGGCGGATCGTCGACCGCTTCGGCTCGAAGCCCGCGCTGATCGCGGCCGGGATCCTGGTCATCAACGGCGCCACCAGCTGGATCTTCGTCACGCGCGACAGCTGGATCCCGGGCTACCTGATCGTGCTGATCTCCACCGCGGCCTGGTCCGGCATGGACATCGCCTCCTTCAACCTGCTTCTGCGCATGACGGAAGTCCGCGGCGGCAAGCGGTCCAGCGACAGCGCCTTCATTGCCATCAACAGCGTGGCGGTCGCCGTCGCGGGCACGCTCAGCGGACTCTTCGGCGGCGGGGTGGCCGAGTGGCTGGGCAGCGACTGGCATACGACGATATGCGGCTGGCCCCTGACCTATCACGGCGTGCTCTTCCTCTGCTCCGGCGTGCTGCGGCTGGCGGCCGTGGGGTGGATCCTGACCCTGAAAGAGCCCAAGACGGGCGTGGCCACGCGGGATGCCCTCCGCTACATGGCCTCCAACCTCCACTCCAACCTGGTCCAGGCAACCTTCTTCCCCGTGCGTGTCTTTATCCGCCTGGCGCGAGCCACCTGGAAAATGTCCATCGACCCGATCCGCCGCAAATAGCATGGAACAACGTTGATCCCGCACCGGCGTCCGGTTAGGATTCCTCCATGCGCCCCACAGCCGCCCATTCGCTCGTCTTCCATGGCCCCGTCAACAACCTCCACGAAGCGCCCTCCATCGGCAATGGCGACCTCGGGGCCCTGGTCCAGGTGTTCCAGAACGAATTCCGCCTGCACCTGGGGAAAAGCGACATCTTCGACGCCCGGTTCGATTACGAGACGGCGAAAAGCGTCTACCCCCAGGACAAGCTCATCCGCGCCTCGCACGACTACGGCTTCCGCCTCGAAGGCCCCAACTACCGCGCGAAGCCGGCGTGGGACCGGCCTCCGCCGCCGGAGCTGGCCTATCCCGACGAGGAACAGGGCTGGAGCCAGCATCCCTTCCCCTGCCCCAAGCCGGCCGGTTTCGTTTCCGTCCGCCATTCGGGTATCAGCTCAACGGACATTAAAACCGTGGTCGACATCGCCCGCGGCGTGGTGACCGCCACGTTCACCTTCGATTACGTCTGGCACGGCAAGGGCACGCTCGTCATCGAGGCGTTCGCCGACGCCGCGGCCAACGCCATCCGGCTGCGGCTTCGCGCCGACGGCCTGGTGGGCGCCATGCAACTGGTCGTGGGCAAGCTTCCCGACCCGCTCGACGCCTCGATGCCAGCTCCCGAAACACGCCTGCTGGACGCCGCCCGCGGAATCGTCACCCAGCGCATCCCGGGAGAATACGGCGCCGCCCCGTTCGCCTGGCATCTCGCCGGCGCCTTTCCGGAAAAGGCGGATGGAGTCGCCGCTGGCCCCGTCGAAGCGCTTCCCTACCAGCTTCTGCAAAAGGTAACCCTCGATTCCGGCCACACCGCGGAATGGTCGGTTGGCGTGGCCACGGACCGGGAAACACCGGACGGCGCCACGCTCTCGGTCGAATTGGCAGGCGCAAATCCCACCGCCGCGTATGAAGCCCACCTTGGGTCCCATGTGTCCCTTTGGTCCATTTTTTGGGACGCCTCCGGCCTTTCTCTCGAAGACCGGGAACTGGAAAAAACCTGGTACCGCAATCTGTTCGCCCTGAACACGCACATCCGCAAAGGGGCGCTGGCGCCGGGCCTCTGCGCCAACGTGGCACCCTACGAGAAATCGCCCTGGCATGGCGTCTACACGGTCAACATGAACATCCAGAAGATGTTCCTCCCCAGCCTGCCGGCCGGCCATCCGGAATGGATCGCCTGCTACGCGGACTGGCTGGACCATCTGATGCCGAGCCTGGAGCACCTGTGCCGGCTGACGTTCGGCTTCGAGGGCGTTTACATCACGCACATGGTGCTGCCGTTCGTGACGCCGGAGCGGCAGTTCAGCACCAACACGGCGGGGCGGTCGCTGGGTATGATCGGCTGGATGGGCCAGCCGCTCTGGTGGCATTGGGAGTATACCCGCGACCGTGACTTCCTGGAAAAGCGATCGTACCCCTTTTTCAGGAAGGCCGCCGATTTCTACTGCCGCTATTTTGAAAAGTTCATGGACGACAGCGGCGACATCTTCCCCTCCCTCAACCTGGAGGGGCCGCCCTGGAGTCGGAACTGCGAGCATAATCGCGACTGCTTCATCGATCTGATCCTGATCCGCAACACCTTCCGCTACGCCATCTCGGCAGCAGTCGCCCTGGATGTGGATCCGGAAAAGCGGGCGGAGTGGCAGGCGGCCCTGAATCGGGTCCGGCCCGTGGCCCATGAGTGGCTGCCGGACGGGCATGCCTGGATCCGGACTGACAAAAACAACAGGCCGGCGGCGGATCCCGCGTGGTGGGATTCCCGCGAAAACCGCGGCGAAGCGGCGCTGCCCGCGGCGTGGAATGTTTTCCCCGGCGAATATTGCAATGGCGACGAGCCGGACGGCATCGCGGCGGCCTGCCGGGAGATCATGACGCGCACCCGCTGGCAGGAGCTGCATCCGGCCATCGTCTGGATCCACCACTGGTGGTGCGCGCTGCCCGCCTTGCGCATGGGACTGGTGAACGCCTTCGAAACGGCGCGCGACATCATCCTGAAAGAGCGGTTCCCGGCAGGCCACGCCCGCACCACGCACTACATTCACCTGCAGCCGGACGCCTGGCGCGTGCCCGAGGACAACTACCTGGGCGTTTCCGCGA
>CAYZVY010000212.1:0-7378 GCA_964481675.1 uncultured Verrucomicrobiota bacterium | reverse complement strand
GTCCTCGTGATATACGACACGAACGGCTGCAGAAACGTCGAGCTGACATAGGCGCGGTCTTCGTTCCCGGCGACGGACTCGACATGATTGGCCAGGAAGCCCAGCGTCCAGGGCCCGGTCTGGCGCAACGCCAGCGCCGTCGGCCCCGTTCCCCATTTCTGGCCGCCCAGGACCTTGTCCGATGCCGAGGGATACAGCACGACCGGACCGGCCGCCACAATCCAGCCGTTCACAGGGGCCTTGGGCGAAAAGAAGAAACTCTGCAGAATGTCGCCCATGCCCGACTCGTCGGTCCCCGGGGGAATATCCGTCTGATCCACCAGGGGGATGATCGTCCGCGTGATCAGGTTCCAGTCGTCGCCGATCGAAAAGGGCCAGACGGGCTGGATATTCAACACGGACTTCTCGCCCTGCTGCTCGGGCCCGAAGTTCTCGTCGTAATTATACTGCAAGGGCACACTGATCAGCGACGCAACGGGGTTCGCCAGTTTCTTCGCCAATTCGGCCGCGGGATCCGCCGCTTGTTCCTGGGCGCCGGCGAAGCGCGCCGTTGAAAACACTGCTGCAACAACCAGGAAAAAAACTTTATTCATATCAATTCCCCCTTCCGATCCGTTCTCCGGCTTCGTTCAATAATGATGCCGTGCCCTGTCCCCAGCGGGCCAAGGCCCCGAAAACCTTGCGCGTGGAAACAGGTAACGGACGAATCCGCGCCGCATCCACGATCACAACCGTTCCCTGCGACGGATTCGGCGATGACGGAAGGAAAACCGTGGCGCTGCCGTCCGCATATTGTTCGACAATGAGCCCCAACTGCCGCAAGCCGGGGATATCCACCTCCACCAGGACCGGACGCAGCGATTGATCGTCGTCCCGGCCCTGCAGTCCCGAAGCCAGGTTGCGGAGCAGCATGTAGAACGGCAGCCGGTTCAACACCTTCTGCTCCAGCCATTGCCCGAGAGCCATTCCCGCCCGCGTGCGCGCCAGCCAGCCGATCAGCAGAAGCAGCGCCGCAAGAACCAGGATCAACACCGTGAAACGGACGGCGGGATTGCGCAAAACGGTCCCGGGCATGGCGTCAAACAGCGGCAGAAGCAGTTCCTGCAAAATGGCGTATACGCGTTCCAGCACCAGGCCGGCCAGCAGGACCGGCAAGACGATAAAGAAGCCGCTGGCGATCAGGGCGAGAGCAGGTCTGCGCTCCCTTGCCTTCTCCGGCGACAGAGTCTCTACGCTGTCGGTATTCATACGGGCTTGTCCCCTTTCTTGCCTTCGCGTTCACCGTAGGCCTCAAGCGCCTTGTGCAGATCGAAAAACAGCCGTTCCCGGCCCAGCGTCCGGCCCAGGGGCGAACGCTCGAGGATCGTGAACAGATCCGGATTCAGGGCCGCCAACCACAGGGTGATGCCGCGGTCCCGCAGCTTCTCCTCGGCTTCGGTCAGCATGACAAGGGCCGTATACTCGATATCCGGAATGGCGCTGCATTCCAGCACGATGACCCGCGGGTTGGCTTGATCCACCAGCGCCTTCATCTTGTCCCCCGCGTTCGCGGCATTGGCAAACGTCAACCGGCCCTCGGTTCGCATAAGCAGCAATCCCGGAACCGTCTCATCCCCCGCATGCTCGCCCGCGCGGCGGAAGACGTCCTTCTCGCGATTATAGGCCAAGGCATAAACCCGGGGATGGTTCGCCTGGTAGAACAGGGTCAGGATGGAAATGGCGACCGCAACCAGGATCCCTTCAAGGGTCCCGACAAGCACCACTCCGGCCATGGTCACAAAAGCCCAGGCCAACTCGTCGCGCCGGATCCGTCCGATGGCGCGGAACTTCTCCGGCTTGATCATCGATAGCGCCACCACGAACACCAGCGCGCCCAGCGCAGCCTGGGGCAGCAGGCCGATTGCCTTCGACAGGACCAGCAGACAGACGACCACGACGAGCGCGGCAACCCACTGGGCTCCCTGGCTGCGCGCGCCGGCGCGTGCATTCACCGCAGTCTGGGAGGTGCCGCCTCCAGCGGGAAATCCACCGAAACAGGCGACGGCAAGATTGGCAGCCCCGATCGCGACCAGTTCCCTGTCGGGCTGGACGGGCGGATCCTCCCGGCGGATGAAGGTCCGGGCGGAGGCCACCGATTCCGTAAATGACATCAGGGCGAGCCCCAGAGCGACCGGCCACAAGCGGCTGACCAGATCAAGACCCGGCCAATGCGGGAGGGGCAATCCGCTTGGTACCGCGCCCACAAGTGACACGCCCCGCTCCCCCAGGCTGAACAGTGCCGCCGCCAGAACGCTCAGCACGACAAGCACCAGGGAGGCGGGCACGCGCGGCACAAGACGGGGCAGGCCGACGAGAAGCAGGATGCCCACCGCCGCCACTCCCAGGGTCAGCAGGTGCGTCTGGGACAGCAGCCCCGGCAGTTCCAGCAACGTTCCGACCGTGGTCTTGCTGGCCACGTGAACACCCAGGATCGACTTGAGCTGGCTCACGGCAATCACAACGCCGATGCCGGCTTCAAAGCCGACCAAAACCGGTTTTGATATAAAATTAGCAAGAAACCCAAGGCGAAGAATCCGGGCCAGAACCAGAAACGCGCCGACCAGGAGCGCCAGCGTGCCTCCCACGGCTAGCGGATCGGCCGGCGAGGCTCCCCCGCTCGTCACGCCCACGGCCGCCGCGGTCATCAGGGCGAGGGTGGACGTGGTCGTGACGCTCAGCACGCGCGACGATCCGAACAGCGGATAAACCAGCAGGGCGGCCAAAGCCGTATACAGGCCGGCCTGGACAGGCAGGCCGGCGATGACCGCGCAGGCCATGGCCTTCGGAATCACAACCGCCGCGGCCGTGAGCCCCGCCACGCCATCCAATCGCAGCCCGGCCGGGGAGTAACCCTTCATCCAGTCCGCGATTGACAAAAATGCACGTTCTTCTTTCATCAACCTCTTGACCGGGAAACAAGGCCTCAGGGTGTCAGGGTTCAGAGTCAGGCCGTCTCACCTGAACCCCGAACCCTGAACCCTTGTTGCTTCTTTCCTATTGCCGCGCCAGCGCCACGCGAATGGCGTCTTCCGCCTTGACCATGTGATCCGCATTGACCGGGTCATCGGCAATCGACAGCAGCACGCCCTTTATCTCGCCATTGAAGGCATTGCCATGGGAACCGTATTCCGGGGAGACAGGCGCGCCGGTATCCTCGCCGATGTCACAACCGTCGTCGGCGGAGAAAACCGCCGCCAGGGTCGCCCCGATGTCACCCTCGCCGGCCTTCTTGCCGTCGATGAAGAGCGTGGCCTTGCCCCCCTTGCCCAGACCGCCCCCTGCATAGGCGAACTCCATGCGCACCTGGTGCTGGCCGACCGGGATCGCCTTGTCGGAACCGACGATAAAGTGCTTCAGCCCGCCCCAGTTGTAGCAGTACTTGAGCTTGCCTTCCCTGGCATACAGGCTCCAGCCGCCGATGTTGGCGCCCTGGGCGATGATGACGCCCTCGGCACCCTTCTCCGGCACCACGAGTTCGGCGGTGACGGAGTGCGACTTGTTCTTGAGGTTGAGGAGGCAGTTCTCCGACAACCGGCCCATGCCGCCGAACAGCATTTGGTTCTTTCCCTTGATCAGGACCGGCCGGCCGGCGGTATCCGGATTCATCTTCTCCATCAGCCGGTCATCCAGGGGCAACACCTTGTAGCGCGTGGCCTCGATCAGCCACAGGCGCTGCAGCTCGTGCAGTTTCCCGGGATTCTCCTTGGACAGGTCCTTGGCCTGGCTCCAGTCCTTGGTCGTATCGTAGAGTTCCCAGACATCGTCGTCGAAAGCGGGCGGCTTCGTATCCAGTGCCGCCCACGGCGTGCGATGCTTCGTCACCGCGGTCCACCCCTTGTGGTAGATGCCGCGATTGCCGAACATCTCGAAATATTGCGTCTCGTGCTGATCCGCCGCCTTCGCCTCGTTGAAGGCGTAGAGCATGCTTGTACCCTCGATCGGGTCCTGCTGGATGCCGTCCACCGCAACCGGCTGGGGAATGCCCGCCGCCTCGAGAATCGTCGGAGCGACATCGATAACGTGGCTGAATTGCGAGCGGATCTCGCCTTTCGCCTTGATCCCCTTGGGCCAGGAGACGATGGTGGCGTTGCGCGTGCCGCCGAAGTGGGAAGCGACCTGCTTGGTCCACTGGTAAGGCGTGTTCATCGCGTGCGCCCAGCCCACGGCATAGTGGTTATAGGACTCCGGGCCGCCCAGTTTCTCGAGCCGGGCCGAAAGGTATTCGGGCGTCTCGAAGGCCTGCAGGCCGTTGAAGTAGCTCATCTCGTTGAAGCAGCCGTTGATGCCGCCCTCGGCCGACGCGCCGTTGTCGCCGATGATATAGTAGATCAGCGTGTCTTCGAAGATCCCGATCTTCTTCAACCCATCCAACATCCGTCCCACGTGGTAATCGGTGTATTCCATATAGCCCGCATAGACTTCAGCCTCGCGACGCAGGAAAGGCTTGAACCCCTCGGGCATCCCGTCCCAGGCCGGGATCTCCTTGGGGCGGGCGGTGAGCTGGGCGTCGGCCGGGATGACACCGAGCTTCTTCTGCCGGGCAAGGGTCTCCTCGCGCAGCTTGTCCCACCCCTTGTCGAACTTGCCCTTGTACTTGTCGGCCCAGTCCTTCGGCACATGGTGCGGGGCGTGGGTCGCGCCGGGGGCGAAATAAATGAAGAACGGCTTGTCGGGCGCAAGCGCCTTCTGCTGGGAGATCCAGTTCATGGCCTTGTTGGTCATGTCCTCCACGAGGTGGTATCCCTCCTCGGGCGTCTTGTCGGGCTCGACCGGGGTCGTGCCCTGATAAAGCGTCGGATACCACTGGTTCGCCTCGCCACCGATGAACCCATAGAAATACTCGAATCCGCCGCCGCCCGTGGGCCAGGCGTCAAAGGGCCCAACCGGGCTCGTCTGCCACACCGGCACCTCGTGGCACTTGCCGAACTGGGCCGTATTATAGCCGTTGAGCTTGAGCGTCTTGGCCAGCGGCGCCATGGTGTTCGGCAGCACCGAGCAGTAGCCCGGCGCGCCGGTGGCGATCTCGGTGATCCCGCCCATGCCGCAGGAGTGATGGTTGCGGCCGGTCAGCAGCGCCTGCCGCGTGGGCGAGCAGAGCGCGGTGGTGTGGAACCGGTTGAACTTGAGGCCGTTCGCGGCCAGCTTCTCCGCATTCGGCGTCTGGCAGGGGCCGCCGAAAGCGCTGGACGAGCCGAAGCCCGCGTCATCGATGAGGATCACCAGGACGTTCGGTGCGCCCTTGGGCGGCCGCAGCTGCGGAATGGGCGGGAACTTGCTGTCCGGATCCTTCGCGTCGTAGGCGATGAACGCCGTTCGTTCGGTATTCTGCATCGGGAGGTGGGAACGGTGTTTCTTGTCTTCACTGCTCATGGCCTGGTCTCCTTTGCGTTTGCATTCCAAAACTCAAGACAGCCCTATCGAGGGCTTTCCACCAGAAAAAGTGTTCTAGGGGCTCTCTGAACCTTGCCGCACAGGGGCTTTCGCATCGCGGGCAATATATAGCGTCTGCGACGGGAAAGCAAACCCTGTTCCGCTTTCTTCCACGATGTCCATGAGCCGCAGCCACACGTCTTCCCGGATGCCCAGGAACTCCGCCGGATCATTGGTCGACACATACGCGAACACCTCGATGTCCAGCGAGGAAGCGCCGAAGCCCACAAACCGGGCGCGGGCCGCGTCGGGAAGGACGCGCGGATGGCTCAGGAGCATCTCCCGAATCGTCGCCAGCAGGCAGCGCAGGCGCTCCGGGCTGGTCTCATAGCGGACGCCGATCACGCACTGGAGCAGCATCCGATCGCGCCGGGCGAAATTGACGATCGGCAGCTTCGACAGCGCCGCGTTGGGAATCGTCGTCACCGTGCGGTCTTTGCCCCGGATCCGCGTCGAGCGGAGCCCGATGGTCTCGACCGTCCCCTCGTCTTCCCCGCATCGGCACAGATCGCCGACCCTGAGCGGCTTATCCGCGAACAGGCTCAGCCCGCCGATCAGGTTCTCGATGGTCGGCTGCGCGGCCAGGGCGATGGCCAGGCCGCCCACGCCAAGCCCGGCGACAATCCCGTATACCGGCACCCCCAACCGGTCGGCGCCCATGCCCAGCAGCGCCGCGCTTGCCACAATCCCGAGCAGGCGGGTACAGATGCGGATGAGATGGGCGTCAATGCTCTCGGGCGCGATGGAGGGGGAGGCGATGATCGCCTCGGCGACCACCGGCGCGGCGCGCCAGGCCATCCACGCGCCGGCCACAAAAATCAGCACGGTCGCCCCGAGTTCGATGGCGCCGCCCACATGGTCGCGCATGTTGACCTGCACGAGCAGCAGGTACGTCAGCACGGGAACCGCCAGCAGCAGGAACAACGGGAAAGACTCCTGCGCCAGCGCCCGCCGGAAAGGGTGCTCCCCCGTGAGGCGACGGGACAGGCGGAGGACCAACCCCAGCAGCAGGGCAAAGGCAGCCAGCAGAAGCACCGCGGCGACCCACTTCCACATGGCCTGTCCGGCCAGGGGATTCCGCAGCCAGGCCGGCATCGCCTTGATCCAGGAGTACGGAACGAGCCAGCCTCCTCCGGAAACCAGAATATCATTCACGTTTTCCAGGGGAACCGCTCGCACATAAGGAAGGCTTCGGACCTGATTGTAAAAGTCATCCGCGCGCGCTACCGTTTCCGGGCTGAACAGGAAGGCGCCGGCGCGCGGCCCGGTCGGCGCGCGGATCAGGACGATTTCTGTGTTCGGCACCACCCAGTGCATGACATTCGTGCCGTCGGAGTCGGCCCTCGTTTCCGTGCCGAGACTTTCGGAAAGAGAAGGCAACCGAAGGCGGCTCAGCGTCTCGTACAAGGCGAACGCCGCCGCCCGGCCCTCCTTCATGCGCGCAGCCGGGGGTACCTGGCTCAAATCAAGCCCTTGCACCAGTTGCTCCCCCAGAAAAAACATGTGCTGATAGTCCGCTCGCGTGGGAGACCGGATGTATTCGCGGGCCAGAAAGGCGCCAAACGCATCTCCCTCCTCAAGGAATGTCTTCAGCGCGGCGCGGGGGGTAGACTGGTCGGGCGGCTGGAGAGGAAAGGAGTCCTGACCAATAGAGCTTAACGCCATCAAGAAAAAAAGTGTACAGGCAACATGATTTCGCGCACGTTGACCTATGCCGGATGACGGCACAACCCTTTTTTTCCGTAAAAGCATTCGGCCCCCGATTCGGGTTGTTTGGCTCACGGAAAAAAACCGGCAATCCCAACCGTACAGGATTGCCGGTACTGACCTGGCTTACTGCCTCATCATGATGGCCTTCAGGGCCATCTCATCGTCCTTGATCAGCTCTCCGCTCACATCCACCGTCACC
>CAYZVY010000211.1:0-7432 GCA_964481675.1 uncultured Verrucomicrobiota bacterium | reverse complement strand
GCCAATCTTGCCTTTTGCCCTCCGGCGCGATACGATTCTCCCATTACTCCAACCCCGAGGATGCCATGCCCTACCAGCCGGATCCGAACCGCTATGCCGCCATGACCTACAACCGCTGCGGCCGCAGCGGCCTGAAGCTCCCCGCCCTCTCGCTGGGCCTCTGGCACAACTTCGGCGGAGTCGACTCCTTCGAAAACGGCCGCGCCATGATCCGCAAGGCCTTCGACCTGGGCATCACCCACATCGACATCGCCAACAACTACGGCCCGCCCCCGGGCTCCGCCGAGTCGTGCTTCGGCCGCATCCTGAAGCAGGACTTCGGCGGCGGCCTGCGCGACGAGCTGATCATCTCCACCAAGGCGGGCTGGAAGATGTGGGACGGCCCGTACGGCGACTGGGGCTCGCGCAAATACCTCGTGGCCAGCCTCGACCAGAGCCTCCAGCGGCTCGGGCTCGACTACGTGGACATCTTCTACCACCACCGCCCCGACCCCGAGACCCCGCTCGAGGAGACCATGGCGGCGCTCGACCATATCGTGCGCTCCGGCAAGGCGCTCTACGCGGGCGTCTCGTCCTACAAGGCCGACATGACCCGCAAGGCGGCCGGGCTGCTGCGCGGCCTGGGCACGCCCCTCACCATCCACCAGCCCAGCTACAACATCTTCAACCGCTGGGTCGAGGAAACCGGCCTCCTCGGCGCATGCGCGGCCGAGGGCGTCGGCGTCATCGGCTTCTGCCCCCTGGCCCAGGGCCTGCTCACCAACCGCTACCTCGGCGGCATTCCCGCCGGCTCCCGCGCCAGCAAGCCCAACACCTTCCTGAAGCCCCAGAACGTCACCGACGAGGTGCTGGCCAAGGTGCGCAAGCTCGACGCCATCGCCAAGGCCCGCGGGCAGTCGCTCGCCCAGATGGCGCTGAGCTGGGTGCTGCGCCGCAAGACCGTCACCTCCGCCCTCATCGGCGCCAGCACCCCCGCGCAGCTCGAGGAAAACGTGCAGGCCCTCAAGGCGCCGCCCCTGACCGAGGCGGAGCTGGCGGCCATCAACGAGGCGTGCACGTAACAAAGGAAATAGGTCCTATAGGACCTATAGGACCTATCATGCAAACCGTGTTCCCTTTGTGGCCCGACGGCATCCCCACCCCAGACGGCGTGACACCCACCGAAACGCCGGCGCTCACGATCTACCCGGTCGAGAGCGCGGAGCCCACCGGCTTCGTGGTCATCTGCCCCGGCGGCGGCTACGGCCACCGCGCCGCGCACGAGGGCGAGCCCATCGCCCGCATGCTCAACCAGGCCGGCATCGCGGCCGGGGTGGTGAGCTACCGGATTTCCCCGCACCGCTTCCCGGTTCCGCAGCTGGATGCCATGCGCGCCATCCGCCTGGCCCGGGCAAACGCGACGGCCTGGAACCTCAAGGCCGACAGGATCGGCATCCTGGGCTTCTCGGCCGGCGGCCACCTGGCCGGCAGCGTGGCCGTGCATGCCGACCACGGGGACGCCGGCTCGGCCGACCCCGTGACCCGCCTGTCGGCCCGCCCCGATGCCGCGATCCTCTGCTACGCGGTGCTCAGCTTCGGCGAATGGGGCCACCGCGGCTCCCGGAACAACCTGCTGGGCCCCACCCCCTCGCCGGCCGCCGTGGAATACATGACCCTCGAGCAGCACGTGGACACCGGCACCCCGCCGACCTTCCTCTGGCACACGGCCGAGGACCCGGGCGTGCCGGTCCAGAACAGCCTGCTGTTCGCCTCGGCCCTGGCCGCCCACAAGGTCCCGTTCGAACTGCACGTGTTCCCGAAAGGGAGACACGGCCTGGGGCTGGCGGCCGACGACCCCAGCGTGGGGCAGTGGCCGGAGCTGTGCGTGAAGTGGCTGAAGGGGCTCGGGTTCTGATGACTCCCCGTGACAACATGCTCCGGCTCTTCCGCGGCGAGCGGCCGGAGTGGATTCCGCTCACCGGCCACTGCGATCCCTATAACCAGCCCGACCGCGCCGGCATGGACCCCGCCCTCGCGGCCGCGCTCGGGACGGTCAAATGGCACGACACGAGCACCGTCCACTACTCCCGCGCGCTGGGGCTCGACGTCCTGGACTACATGCCCGCCCCGGTCCGGATCACCCACAGCCGCTGCCAGCTGGAAACGTTCAAGGACGACGGCACCGTCACCGTCTGGCACACGCCGGCGGGCGACCTCCGCCAGGTGCGCCGCCAGGCGCGCGACGACGGTACCTCGTACGTGGTGGAGCACTTCGTCAAGGGGCCGGACGACCTGCCCGCGCTCGCCGCCCTTTTCGAGGACGAGGCGACGGAGCCGGATCCCGCGGGCGCGGACGCCATCCTCCGGCGCCGGGAGTGGATCGGCGACGACGGCCTGCTGATGTGCTTCCTGGCGGGCACGCCGCTCGGCATGATGTACCGGGTTTTCTGCGGCGTCGACACCCTCGCCTACCTCACGGTGGACGCCCCGGAGGCGCTCGCCGACCTGTTCGCCGTGATGGAGCGCAGCTACCGGCGCAGCTTTGAGATCACCGCCCGGTCCGGGGTCGACGCCCTGGTGGGGATGGACGACACTTCGACCACCGTCATCTCCCCGGCCCTGTTCGAGATCCACAACATGGCGCTCACGGACGCGCGCGCGGATCTGTGCCGGGCGGCGGGGAAGCTGTATTTCCACCACTCCTGCGGCCTCATCCGCGACCTGCTGCCCCTGTACCGCGCCACGCGCATGGACGCGGTCCACGCCTTCACCGAGCCTCCGGTCGGCAACGTCACCCTCGACGACGGCCGCCGGCTGCTGGGCGACGCGATCGGCATCATCGCCTCGGTGCCGGCCATCTCGGATCCGGTCTACGACGAAAAGCAGATTCTCGAGTCGGTCGCCGCCCTGTATGCCCGCGGCCGGGGTGATTCCCGGCTGAGCCTTGCGCTGCCCGCCTACCCGCACCGCACCATGTCCCAGACCGCCTTCATCGCCGAGGCCTGCAAGCGCTGCCGCGCCTGAGCCCTTTTTGTGCTTGTTCTTTTTTCGCTTGCCCCTGTACCGGAACGTACTAAACTTCAATTGAGCTTTATATCCGGGCGGAATTACAAAAGGGGTGCGTCATGAAAGTCTCAACCGTCGTCTCCACGCTCGTCATCGCCGCCTGGGCGGCCGCGGCCCTTGGCGCCGTCCCACAGCCGCTTTCACCCGCGGGCACGATCGACAACCGGGAGCCCACGTTCCGATGGACCGACACCGGCGCGGCCAAGTTCACGCTCGAACTCGTCCGTGACGAGGACACGGCAACAACCTATACGGCTGACGCCCCCAAATTCGAATATCCGGCCAAGCTGCGCGTGGGCCTCTACCGGTGGCGCGTCAAGAAAGGCGGCCTCTCTTCCGCTTCCCCGTGGTCGGCTCCCCTCTCCTTCACCTTCCTGCCCGACACGCCCAACCCGAAAGTCCCCTTGAACTCCCGCATTGCCGGAGCCTCCGATGCGCCGGGGCTCTACTGGGACGGCATCGACCCCGACGCCACGCGCTTTTCGATCCAGATGTTCCGGGACGGCGACCTGCTTGGCTCCATGTCGGTCCTGGCCGATAAAGCCGGACCGCTTGCCAACTGGCCCGACATCCTTCCGGCCGGCTCCTACGCCTGGCGCATCCGGGCCATCCGCAAAACCGGCGATGCCGCCTTCACGCTCTCCAGCCCCTGGTCCGCTCTGGCGCCCTTCACCATCGGCGTTCCACTCTCCAGCTCCATCATCCGGCCGCTTGCCGGCGCATCGCTGAGCATCGGCATCTACGGGGTTAACATGGTCTGGTCCTCGGCCACCGGCGCCGACTCCTACAAGCTCGACCTTCTGCGCAACGGGTCCCTCCTCGAATCTCACAACTACGCCGCCACCAACATCACGCCCATCACCGATTGGACTCCGGGCCGCTACGCCATGATCATCACCCCGTCCAACGGCTACGGTAGGGGAAGTGCCTCCGTGCCGCGCCACTTTGTTGTCCCCCGCGTGATGACCCCTGGCCATGACCAGTCCCTGAACGTCCCGTCCAACCGCCTGGCATGGTCGCGCTCGGCCGATTGCACCTCGTACCGCCTCCGGCTTTACAAAGCGATGCCTCCCAACGGCGACTATCAGTTTCTCCAGGAAGAGTCCATCCCGCAGCCCCTCGGCCAGCCCACCTGGAAACACTGGGGCGCCGTGTCCGCGGAGGCGGGTTCCTACAAATGGCAGATCACCGACTTCAAAAACGACAAGCCCCTCTACACCTCCACCGACTATTTTGCAATCCTCTCCCCCGGCCGGCCCGACGCCCTTAACCCGACGGGCAAGAAGATCGCCGGCCTCTATGGCCTGCGGTTCGCCTGGAAACAGCCCTCGGGAGCGCCCACCCGCTACCAGTTCCAGCTCTGGAGGAACGGCGTCCTGCTGAAAGACTCCGGCTTCAAACCGTCGGCCGATTTCGATAAAGGCGTCTCCCTCACCTTGACCTACAATTTAACCGAAGCCGGAGCCGGGGATTACCTGTGGCGCGTGCGGGCCAAAAACAGCGACGGCATCGGCGGGTGGACGGAAAGCCGGCACAAGATCGCCGCCCTGGCCAAGCCCGTGATCACCCATCCTGCCGCCGGCGCAACCTATCTCATGGGCACGCTCATTGCGATCCGCTGGCCCAGCGTGCCCGGGGCCGCCCACTACACCATCGAATTCTGGCAGGGTGGGACGGCGCACACGGTTCACCACGCCGCCACGCCGGACACCACCCAGACGTTACCCTGGAACGTCGGCAACGGGGAGTTCACCTACCGCATCCGCGCGGGGGATGCCGGATACAGCGCCTGGTCCGATAATCGCATCATCACGGGCACGTAAGAGCCGGCCGGGTCCGCGCCGCGTCACCCGCGATACGCGCGGACCTTGTCCATGCACCGGTTGACGGAGTCTGCGTTGGGCGCGTCCTCGACCTGGTAAAAAATGCCGCCCGGGAGCCGGTGGGCCGCGAGGAGCCTCTCGAATTCCGGAAACGGCAGCCCCACCGTCAGGGGCACGTCGCCGGCCCGCCGGCGCAACTCGTCCAGAAGCGTGCTGCAGCGGGGGTAGCCGCGGTCTTCCCCCAGGATGATGGCGGTCAGCCCCTTCACGGTCCTCGCCGCCTCCATCAGGTGGCGGCCGTTGCCGTGCAGGTGGATCTGCCCGCCGTCGTAGCGCGCGAAAATCCGCTCCAGCGGCCCGCGCCCCCAGGCTTCGAAATCGTCAACCGAGGTCATGTGGAAGGGGTCGACGCTTTCCATGACGGCCCGCCCGGGAAGCCAGTGGCACCCGTAATGGAAGGTGCCCCCGCGCCACAGGGGAACCCTCTCAAAAAAAGCGTCCATGATGGCGGCGTTGATCTCGAAGCCCAACTCCATGGCGCGGGTGACGGTCTCCGGCTCCTCCCTCATGGCGAGATAGGCGTCGGTGGCACCGACCAGCTCGAAGACGAAATTCATGCCGTTGATCATGACGAAGGGGCAGATGCCGAAGCGCCCGCAGGCGGTCTCCTGGTAAATCCGGAGCTGGTCCCGGTATCGCCTGAACCAGGGATGGGCCCGGTCGAAGCGCAGGCGGCCCAGCCCGGACCAGTCGGCCAGCAGGCGGGGCACCATGGAGGAAATCCAGCCCGTGGCCGGATTGCAATCGAAGCGCACGTCCCCGTCCAGCACGCCCCCGTAGAGGCCCTGGTCCATTTCGGACAGATAGCAGACCGGCAGGGAATCGTCCTCCACGACGGGCCGCTCCGCCAGGACCCGGTCCCAGAAGCGGATCCGCCCGGCGGGATCGGGGTAGCCGCAGGCCCCTTCCGTCTGAGTCGCCCGGAATTCGGCCATCGCGGGGCCCGGCGGCAGCGCCATGGCCGCGAAGATCCGGTCCCCCGCCCGCCGGGCATACAGGTCCGCCAGCCGCCCCGCCACCTGTTCCGCGTTCGCCTTGTAAGCCAGCGTTCCCATGCCGCGTTCCTTTCCCTGAAACAGCGTCACTGCCCCGCGCTCAGCATGCGCAGGTAGGCGGCCGTCACCTTGGCGGGGGACGCCAGCAGGCCGGTTCCCCGGCAGATCGCGCATGTCCCGAGCACCGTCTTGAGCCCCGCGCAGGTCCGGCAGATGCCGCCGCCGCGGCATTGGATGCAGCGGACGTTCCGGGGCTTTCCGAGCCCCGCCGTGGTTTCCTTCCCGGTGCCCTGGCACTTGGCGCACGTCCCCAGTCCGGCGCAGGCGGCGCAGGGCACGCGGATCTCGCCCCTGTCGCACGCGGCGCAGCGTTCCATCAGGGTGGCGTCGGCCAGTTCCCGGCTCCAGGACTTGCCAGGGAAGGTGCGCAGCACCTGGCTCCGCACGGCGAGCCCCTCGTTGGTGTTGCCACTGGCGAGGCAGCCCAGGGCGTAGACCACGCCGAGAAAACACTGGTCGTCGGCATTGGTGGTGACCGGGATGGCTGCCTTGATCTGGGCCAGGAACTGCGCGTCGTTGGGCTTGGTCTGCAGGTTGGCGATGGCGAGGGAGGCGGGATCGGTCTGGGCGCAGGCGAACGCGGCGGCCAGGATACACAGGGAAGCGGAAACGGCTTTCAGGTTCATTCACATTCCTTCCGTTTGGCGACAGTTTAGCACAGGGCCCGCGCATTGACACGGAGAAACACGGAAGACACGGACGGACACGGACCTACACAGACTTACACCGTGTCCGTCCGTGTAAGTCTGTGTAAGTCCGTGCCTACCGTGTTTCTCCGTGCCTACCGTGTTTCTCCGTGTCAACCGTGTCAACCGTGTCTTTTCCGGAACTGGTACAACTTCTCGGTAAAGCCGCCGTCGCGTGCGAAGGCGCGGGCCTGGGCGTCCAATTGACGGCCGAGCAGGTACAGGCAAAGGTTCAGGAGGGAAAGCGCCCCGTTCGCGGCAACGGCTGCCGCGGCATTTCCGAGGGAGCACTCCTCCGCCACCCACTTCCGGAAATCAGGAATACTGGCGCAGCGGCGAGCCTTGAAACGCGTCAGGGCCGGGTGGTCCGGTTTCCACTGTGGCAGGTTGTGCTGGCGCAGGTAGTTTTCATAATCGAGCCGGAGTTCCATGAGGCTGCCCCGCGCCACGCCGGTCAGCTTGAGCTCCATTTTTTTGGAGGTGGCCGAATCCATGCTGCCTTCGGCCACATTCTGGCAACCGCTCCGCGCCGATTGGACCATCTGATCGTGGGTCCGGCTGCGTATCGCGATATAGGCGTCGCAGAACCGGACGGTAATGTCGTAGATCAATTCCGCCAGCTGAAATGTCTTCAGGTTCCGGAATCCGCCATGCATGGGAATAAGTGAATCGGGCCCGCGAGACATAAGGATACTCCTGACGCGGGACGCCCGGAAATGTGAAAACAGGGTCGCAAAGTCGGAACGGAAAGAAAAGAAAAAAA
>CAYZVY010000210.1:5351-7434 GCA_964481675.1 uncultured Verrucomicrobiota bacterium | reverse complement strand
CTACGGAATGGAAATCCGGATGAGCGTGGCGGCGGGGCCTTCGGGGCGGAGGGTGTAGGCCTCCACGCAGGCCGGCACCAGCCCGGTGCGGCCCTCGGGCAGCGCGCTGTCCGCTTCGCCGATCGTTACGCGGAGTCCCCCGGAGACGGTGAACAGGGCGTGGAAGCTGTTGCCGGAAGGGCGGATTCGGACCGGGCCGCTCACGGTCAGTTCGTCCAGATGAAAATAGGGACAAGAAAGGCGGGTCCGGAGGCGGCACGGGCCCTCGCGGCGCTCCGGCCCGGGCGGCGTCAGCGCCGCGGCGGCCTCCGTCCAGCGGATGGTTTTCAGCGCCTGCTCCACGTGCAGCGGCCGGTGGCCGGGCGGGCCGGGCCGGTTCCAGTCGAACACCCGGTACGTGGTGTTGGAAGGCTGCTGCACCTCCAGGATGAGGCAGCCTTCGCCGATGGCGTGCACGCGCCCCCCCGGGATGAACAGGAGGTCGCCCCGGCTTACGGGCACCCGCTGGAGCAGCTCCGGCGCCGCGCCCGTTTCCAGGGCCGCCATGAAGGCCGCGGCCGTGACGCCCGGCTGGAGGCCGGCCCAGACCGCGGCTCCCGGCGCGGCGTCGAGAATGTACCAGCATTCCGTCTTCGCCTCGCCGCCGTCCCGGCCGGCCGCGGCGTCGTCGGGATGGACCTGGACGCTGAGCCGCGCCGCCGCGTCCAGCACCTTGACGAGCAGCGGAAAGCCCTTGGCCGGCCGGCCCGAAAGCTGGGCGCCGTAGCGGGCGGAAAGGGCGCGCAGGGACTGGCCGTCATAAGGGCCGCCGTCCGCCACGCTCATGCCGTCGCGATGGTCGGCCAGCTCCCAGGATTCGGCATAGCGGGCCAGCGCGGGAGCGTCCGGCCGCCCCAGCTTGCGGGGCAGGCTGGTGCCGCCCCAGACATAGTCCTTGTAAACGGGCTTGAAGCGGAGCAGGACGGGCTGGAGGCGGTCAGGCATGGCGTCAGCTGCCGCCGGGCGCATAGTCGGGGTCCTTCTTGCAGAGCTCCACGTAGTTGCACTGCCGGCAGCACCGGTAGTCCACCGGCAGGTCCCAGTCCTCCTGCGGCAGGGGCTTGTTGAGCGCGATGTCGTTGTCGACCAGGTAATCGGCCATTTCCGCCACGGAATCGCCGATGCGGGCCTTGACGGCGGCCAGGTCGTCGGGGGTGAGGGCGAGCTGGAGGCAGGTGCCGTCGGCCAGGTATTCGATGAAGATGTCGACCTGCCCGGGGTTGAAGCCGTGCTTGACCTGCGCCCAGAGCCCGTAGAGCTTGAGCTGCTCGGCGTGGGAGTCCTTGGCCTTGCCGGCCTTCCAGTCGTGGATGTGCAGGCGGTCGCCCTCCCGGTAGACGTAGTCGGGGATGGCGTAGATCTTCATGCCGTTGAAGTCGAACGACTCGGGGTCGCCCCCGGAGCCGATCACGGCCACGCGGATTTCCTGGGCCGGGTTGAGGTGGGCCAGCCGCGGGAGGACCTTTTCCATGAAGTGGACGAGGCAGGTGCGCGCCTGGGTCTTGATGGCCTCGATGATTTCGCCTTCGCGCTCGGGCGGCCACTCGCCGTAGTAGTGCTCGCGCAGGCAGATGTGCTTCTTGCAGTTCTGGAGGTAGAGCTTCTTGCGGGACTCGGTCCAGGCGCGGTTCAGGTGCGGGCGGGCCCCGTTTTCATAGGCCTCGTCCACGGTCACGGCCACGCCGGCCTGGTGGCGGCGGAGGGCCCACATGACGGCTTCCTCGACGGCGCGGCCGAGCGTGGACCAGGCGTTATCCATCTTCCCGAGCCGGTAGGCGGCCTTCTGGAGCGGGGTGGCGTCGGGATTCCAGCCCCCCCACATGGCATACTTGGCCCAGAAGCGTTTCCGGCGGCAGAGATCGAAGTCCTCCGCCGCGCTGAACGACCAGGAAAACGTGTTTTTTAATTCGGCCATGCCCTTCGCTCCTTGACTGATGAGTGTATCGGTTTGCCGCGTTCCCGCGCAAGAGTGAAACGCGGTCCGCTATTCCCTATCCGCTATCCGCTATCCGCTATTAGCTATCCGCTATCCGCTATTCTCTAT
>CAYZVY010000210.1:0-5251 GCA_964481675.1 uncultured Verrucomicrobiota bacterium | reverse complement strand
CTATCCGCTATTAGCTATCCGCTATCCGCTATTCTCTATTGTCTTCCCCGCGCCGGGTCGCCTATCATAGAGGGTATGGCCAAACAAACCCGCATCTTCTGGGAGCTACGCGTGGCGGCGGTGCTGATCGGCGCCTCCGTCCTGCTGTATGCCATTCTGTACGCCTGCTTCCACGACCTCCGGCATATCGGGCTGTGGGCCCTGACCAGCCTGGCCTTCCTCCCGCTCTCCGTCCTGGTCGTGACCGTGTTCTTCGACCGTCTCCTGTCTGACCGGGACAAGGCCCTGCGGATGGACAAGCTCAACATGCTGATCGGCGCCTTCTTCAGCACCATCGGCACCTCGCTGCTGGCGCGCTTCGCCGCCTGGGACCCCGCCGTCGGCGAGCTGCAGGCCGCGTTCGGCCACCCGGACGCGTGGGGCGCCTCCTTCGACGAGCGCAAGGCCCGCAGCCAGGCCGCCCGCCACGCCGCGGACCTGACGCCCGGCCGCGAGGAGCTGGCCGCCCTGAAAACCGTGTTGACCGCCAAAGCCGACTTCCTCATCCGCCTGCTGGAAAATCCCAACCTGTCCCAGCACGAGGAGTTCACCGACCTGCTCCGGGCCGTCCTGCACCTGACGGAGGAGCTGGCCAACCGGGCCGATCTGGCCGCGATTCCGGACTCCGACCTGCGCCACCTGGGCGCGGACGCCCGCCGCGCCTACATCCTGCTGGTCGTGGAGTGGGTGGTCTACGCGGCTTACCTGAAGGACCATTTCCCGTACCTGTTTTCGCTGGCCGTGCGGCTGAATCCCCTGGACCCGGCGGCCTCCGCCGTGGTGAGGCAGGACTGATATGGGGTGGCTCCGGATCAGCCTGGCGGGCGTATTGCTGGCGGCGGCCACCGGCTGCGGGAAGCCGGCCCCGCCGATCGCCGCGAGCCTGCCGGAGCCCGCGGCCTTCGACGGCGGGCGGGCGCTGAAGGAGGCGGTCGACTTCACCGCGCTCGGCCCGCGCGTCTCGGGCACCCCCGGCGCGGAGCAGGCGGCCGCCTACCTGGCCGGCCGGCTGCGCGCGGCCGGGGTGGAGGTCGTGGTGGATGCGTTCCAGGATGCCACGCCCGACGGCACCGCCACCTTCCGGAATGTCATCGGGCGGCTGCCGGGCTCGAGCCCGGACAAGGTGATCCTCGTGTCGCACTACGACACGAAAGCCGGCATCCCGGGGTTTGTCGGCGCCAACGATTCGGGCTCCAGCACCGGCGTGCTGCTGGAGCTGGCGCGGCTGCTCGCGGCGCGGCGCGGGGGGCCGGAGCTGGAGTTCCTGTTCACGGACGGCGAGGAGTGCCGGGTGGCGTATGGGCCGGCGGACGGGCTTCATGGGAGCCGGCGCCGGGCGCGGCAATTGCAGGAAAGCGGCGAGGCGGCCCGGGTGAAGGCGGTCATTCTGCTGGATATGATCGGCGACCGCGACCTGCGGGTGACGCTGCCCGATAATGGGGACAGGGCGCTGATGCTGGCGGTGATGAAGGCGGCGGAGGCGGAGGGGGCGGCGGGGCGGTTCTCGCTGCTGGGCGGCGCGATGCTGGACGACCATGTGCCGTTCCTGGCGGCCGGGATGCCGGCGGTGGACCTGATCGATTTCGCGTATGGCGAGGGCTACCGGGACAACCGGTACTGGCATACGGCGCAGGATACCCCGGACAAGCTGTCGGCGGAGTCGCTCCAGACCGTCGGCCGGGTGGTCCTGCGGATGTTGCGGGAGGACTTATGATTTTCGATTCGCATGTGCATCTGCCCAGCGAGAAGTGGAACGGGCACAAGCCCTGGATCGGCACCGTGGCCGAGGCGGTGCGGGTGCTGAAGGCGACCGGCGCGGACGCCGTGCTGTTCAACATGTGGCAGGGCGTGTTTGCCGAAACGGAGCGCGACCTGGACGAGGGGAACGCCGAGGCGCTGGAGCTGGCCGAGGCTCACGCGGGCTACCTGTTCCCGGGCTGCTGCCTGCACCCCGCCTTTCCGGAGGTTTCTCTGGCCTGGCTGGCCCGCTTCCGCGAGCGGGGCTTCAAGTGGGTGGGGGAGCTGGTGCCCTATCGCAAGCCGTACCGGTACATTGACAACGCCTTCCTGATGCTGGCGGCGGAGTGCGAGCGGCACGGGCACGTGCTGCAGCTGCACGCGCACGGGGACATTCCGCTCCTGGCGGATTATTTTCCCCGGCTGCAGGTGGTCTGTTCCCATATTTCGCTGGACATGCTGCCGTTGCTGGCGGCGCGGCCGAACGTGTGGCTGGATATCAGCGGCGGGGCGGGCGGGCTGCAGAACGGGTGCATCGAGGAGGCGCGCAAGGCCCTGGGCGCGGACCGGCTGCTGTATGGCACCGATTTCACGGGGTACGACCCGCGCTGCTACCAGGTGCGGCTGCCCGCCGCGGTGCCGGACCCGGCCGAGCAGGCCGCCATCTACGCTGGCAACCTCCTGCGCCTGCTGGAGTCGGCCGGCTCGCGCCTTCCGGCTTTCAGGTAGGGCAGGCGGGTGCCCATGAAGCGCCCGAACGGTAGTCTTCTGTGGCCGCGGCCGCTGGCCGCGGTAGCTGTCCGATCACCGGCCCAGACAAGTAGGAATGGACGCCCCGTTCCGGTTGATCTAATCTGGGGCCGATATGAACTGGACCATTTTTAAAACGGGACTGACCACCTGGCGCTGGCACCGGGCGATTGTGGCGGAGGCGGAGCGGAAACTGGGCCGCCCGCTGAGGGACTACGAGAAAACCTTCATCACGTCGCGCGGGGGCTTCGTCGCGCTGGAGATGATTCACGACACGGTTAAGGCGGCCAGCCCGGTCGAGCTGGAAGCCTACCTGGGCTCGGAGCGGAAGACCACATGATTCCCCGTGGGAGGGCCTTCCCGTTTTTTCCCCGTGCGTGAGGCTCCGTGAAAGGCTTAAGCCGGAATCGTCCCGATCAGCCGCAGCATGGCATCGGCCATGAGGTCTCCCGCTTCCGGCGCCATTTTGCTCGACACGCACCACGTGCTTTCGTGGCCCCCGATGCGGTCAAAGGCCTCCCGGTGGGGAATGTATCCCAGCCATCCGTTCGCGAGGGACACGACAAAGGTGTCGGCAACCGGGCTCTGCTCCTTGATCCGCAAGGCATGCTGCGCGAAATATTCGGCCGGGACGGAGCCAAAGACGGCGCCGCCGATCCGCAGCACCTGGATTTCCGCATCCTCATGATCGCGTTC
Organism: uncultured Verrucomicrobiota bacterium; assembly: GCA_964481675.1. Classification (GTDB taxonomy): domain Bacteria; phylum Verrucomicrobiota; class Kiritimatiellia; order CAIKKV01; family CAIKKV01; genus CAIKKV01. The sequence goes on along the minus strand of CAYZVY010000210.1, from coordinate 2,029 downwards.
GGCGTGGAGCGCCTTGAGCCTGTCCAGCGACCAGCGATACCAGCCCTTCGCGATCAGGGATTTGAACACGTTGAAGGCGGCCAGATTGTCCAGGTTCCGCTCGAGCCCGGCGATCTCCCGGTAGGGGATCCGTACCAGGGCGGATTGCGCCGAAAGTTTCGCCGCCGGGGAGTAGGCGATGGCGCCGACAAGCCGTTCGACGTCGGTGGCCAGGACGGTCCCGATCTTTTCCCTGGTGTCCTCGTATCCGGGGTCGGCATAGTTCGTGTGGATGACGTTGCCGCACGCGCCGTTGAGAAAGACGCACACGACGTCCTGGCCATAGGCCGCCTTCAGCCGATTGCACAGCACGCCCGGGAAGCCGGCGGACAGGCTTCCCATCAAATGCACCGCATGGCAGGCGAAATTGACCAGCAGGCCCCGGACTCTCCGGTTCCCGTCCCTGACGCACAGGACGCCGATTTCCGGATCGATAGTGCCCTCCCCGGCGAGAACCTCCCGGTCCACAATATCGAACGGCGGCTGCGAGATCACCGAGCCGTTCTTCATGATGAAGCGGCGGTTGAACGACACGCGGCTTTCATAACCGGTCGTCGTGCCCAGTTCGGACGGGGCCAGCCGCCGGTAGGCCTCGATGACCGCCTGGGCCCCCCGTTCAACCATGTCCGCGAGGTAGTCCTCGTCCTTTGCCGACCAGGGACGTTCGACAACGGCGGGGCACGCGTGGTTGTGGGTCGCGCACACCATGAGGCAGCGGGCTGGAATGGGACAGGCCCGGCTCACCTTTTCCCGGATCTTTTGCGCGTAGTCGCGCTCGACGATCACGATGTCGAGGGAAAGGAAGGCGATCACGGTTGCGTCGTCGCGGAAGACGGCGGCATGGGCAAAAAGGGGATCGATGACCGTGTCCACGGTTGACCAGTAGGTCCGAACCGGGAACGACCGGGGAGTGATGTCGACTTCGGCGAAACCGGCTTGCAGACTCATGATCGTTTTGCCTTTGGGTTCGGGCCGGTAGAAAAGCATCCGCTTTCTGATCTTTAAAATCAATCCCCGGAATGATTCTGCCGTGATCTGTTTTGCGCCTCGCCTGGACAGCGTAAGACGGCAAAATCATTTTTCGGCAGAATCATTATTGGTTGGTTAGCTCGAACACTCCGCCTAAACTGCGAGTCTTGCGAGCTAGTTTCGAGGCGATGGCTGGCCTCTCTCTTTGTCCCAGAACTGACGCGGCGTCAAGATTTGCATGTTGCCCAGGTGTTTCAGACTTAAAACTTCCTTGTCGCCCGTGACCAGTATTTCCGCCCCGCCATTGAGTGCCGAGGAGACAATCGCGATATCCGCAGGGTCTTTCAACGGAAGGGCGGAAAGCGGAAGAGCATCCGAGACAATGGTATCCTGCCGCAGGAGCAAAACCACGTCGGCAATCAACTCCGCCGGAACGGCGAACTTGCTTTTCAGGATGCGTTGAAGCTCCCCGATGAGTGGCGGCGAAACAACAAGTTCATGAAACTCGATCGTGGTTCGAAACACATCCGCACAGAGTCCTCGGGTTGCCATGGCACTGGCAATCACGTTTGTGTCCAGGAACACCTTCATGACACCTTCGCGAAGACATCCTCGTCGGTCAGCAATCCACGGGCTTCGGCAAACGGCATCATCCGTCGGCGCAGGGATTCAAACTGCATCAGGCGGAGTTGGCGCCGAAGGGCATCACGCGCGACATCGCTTCGACTCCGGCCGGCCTGGCGGCTGGCTTTGCCCAGAAGACGGTCCAGGTCTTCATCCAATCGAATACTGAGGGTGGCTGTTTTCATGTATGACAATGTACGACACCCCGACCGTTTTGTCAATCACCTTTTCTCGGCCAACATGTTGCTCAGGCTGAGCGAACTTCGAGCGATAGTCTGCCTCGTCTCGTTGGGTAAATTGTCTCTGGCTTGACCACTGAACTCAATTCAAAATGTATTTCTGAATCAGAACGAAGGCGATAAATTGTTGAATGTTGAGACCTGACCCCGCCCGTGCA
>CAYZVY010000209.1:0-7496 GCA_964481675.1 uncultured Verrucomicrobiota bacterium | reverse complement strand
CCTTGACCAGGTCCAGCAGCTTGCGCTTGCTCATGACCGTGTAGCTCAGGTTCAGCCGGGCGAACTCGATCTGCTGCGGCCGGTACAGGCCGAGCGTCTCGAGAATCCAGTCGTAGAGCGGGCGGTGGACCTCGAACTCCAGCGTGCAGATCGAGTGGGTGATCGACTCGAACGAATCCTCCAGGCAGTGGGCGAAATCGTAGGTCGGGTACAGGCACCAGGCATCGCCGGTGTGGGGGTGCGATGCGTGCAGGATCCGGTACAGGACCGGATCGCGCATGTGGATGTTGGGCGAGGCCATGTCGATCCGGGCCCGCAGCACCTTGGAGCCGTCCGGAAACTCGCCTTTCCGCATGCGGTCAAAGAGGTCCAGATTCTCCTCCACCTTGCGGCTCCGGCCCGGGCTTTCGCGGCCGGGGCGGGTCGGCACGCCCCGGTAGTCCTTCCACTCCTCGGCGCTCAGCTCGCACACATACGCCTTGCCCATCTTGATAAGCTGCACGGCGCACTCGATCATCTTCCCGAAATAGTCCGACGCGAAATAGAAATGGGGCCCCCAGTCGAAGCCCAGCCACCGGACGTCCTCCTGGATGGCCTCGATGTACTCGAGCTCTTCCTTGACGGGATTCGTGTCGTCCATGCGCAGGTGGCAGGGGCCGCCGTTTTCCAGCGCCATGCCGAAATCGAGGCAGATGGCCTTGGCGTGGCCGATGTGCAGGTAGCCGTTCGGCTCGGGCGGAAACCGGGTGCAGACGCGCCCCCCGTATTTGCCGCTCTTCAGATCGTCGGCAATGATCTGGCGGATGAAATGCAGGCTCGGGGCGGGCGTTCCGGTCGGTGTGTCGCTCATAGGGGGTCTCCGATGCTAGCCCAGGCGGTTCTTGTCGGCTCCGTGGACGAAGTAGTGGATCTGGCAGGTGGCATCCACCACCGCCTTCCACAGATCGCTCTTCATGTCCACCTTCTGCCGCTCGATCGTGGCCAGGGGGATGGGAATCAGGCTGTAGGAATTGTTGTTGTTGTGCGGGTTGCCCACCACGCAGTTGGTACGGCCGGCCATGGCGGCATGCACCGCATACCGCGCCAGCAGGTAACAGCGGATCGCGTCGGTGCCGCGCGCGGGAACGCTGCGGATCGAGTAGCTGGGGTCGAAATACTTGACCGACATTTCGAACTTGCGCGCGTCGAAATAGGACTGGATCTCGCGGCGCAGGAATTCGCCGATGTCCTTCTTCAGGATGTTGCCGGACGCGTCCCGGCGCTCGGGCTCGTCCCGGATCAGCTTCTGGCCCGCGCCTTCGGCCACCACGATCACGCAATGATCCTTCCCGCTCTCGAAGCGGCGCTCCAGCGCGCGGAGCAGCCCGTTATCGCCCGCCATTTCAAAGTCCAGCTCGGGAATGAGGCAGAAATTGACCACGGGGTGCGCCAGCGAGGCATACGCCGCGATGAACCCCGAGTCGCGCCCCATCAGCTTCACCAGCCCGACGCCGTTCGCGGTGCCCTTGGCTTCCATGTGGGCCGCCTGGATGATCGGCGTGGTTTCGGCCACGGCGGTCTCGAAGCCGAAGGTCCGGCCCACGAAGTTCAGGTCGTTGTCGATCGTCTTGGGAATGCCCACCACGCTCACGCCCAGGCGGCGCGTGCGGCATTCGTCGGATATTTCACGGGCCGCCCTCAGCGTGCCGTCCCCGCCGATGCAGAACAGCAGGTTGATGTTCATCCGGGTCAGCGTGTCGACGATTTCACCCGTGTCCTGCTGGCCGCGGGAGGAGCCCAGGAGGGTTCCGCCCTTCTCGTGGATCGTGTCGACCAGCTCCGGATCCAGCAGGATCGGGGTATACCCGAACCGGGGAATGAACCCGCGGTAGCCGTACCGGATCCCGTAAATGGACTTGATGCCGTAGTCAAACGCCAGGATCTCGACCACGCCCTTGATGACATGGTTCAGGCCGGGGCAGAGGCCGCCGCAGGTCACGATCGCGGCGCGGCTCCAGGCCGGATCGTGGAAGATCTTGCCATGCGGCCCGGCCTTTTCAAAGGACGGCATGGCGCCCAGCTTTTCGGACGTCCGCTGCAACTGCTCCACGTCCAGCGTCATGACGCAGCGGGCGCCTTCCGTCAGAAAATCCTGGATGCGCACCGGCGAGTCGATCTTGCACGGGCCCAGCGTCTCGACGTCGAACTGGTAGTCCCGCGGATTTTCAATCACCTTTGAAAAAATATCCATAACCGATTTGCTCCCTTGACCGTAACGTGTTATATTCAAGGATGTAGCGCCCCCTTGTCAATGGCGATGTAGCACAGCCTTCCTATCCCGAGGTCCGCATGAGCAGTCTCGATGGCGTTTCACGAATCTGGTCCGGCGCCGACGACGCCGCCCATGCCACCCGCCTTTTCCGCCGGACGTTTTCCCTGGAAGGCTGCCCCTGCCGCGCCCGCCTGACGCTGTTCGCCGAATCCCTCTTCCATGTCTGGGTCAACGGGACCTACCTCGGGCGGGGCCCCACCTTCCACCATCCGCTGCGACGGCCGGAAACCACCCTGGACATCGGCCCCCACCTGCTGGCGGGTCGCAACGTCATCGCCATCCTGGTGCAGGCCGCGGGCGTGTCGCTCCACAACCACCTGCCGGCCGGAACCCCGGGGCTGGTGGCGGCGGTCACGGTGGAAACCCTGAAGGAAACCTTGGCGTTCGCGACCGATCCGGCCTGGAAAGTCGCCCCGGAAAGCGGGTGGAGCGCCGACACCCCGCGGCGGTCCTGGGCCATCGGCTTCGTGGAATCCTTCGACGCCCGCCAGGCCCCCTGGGATTGGCAGGCGGCCGCCTTCCCGGACGACGACTGGCCCGCGGCCGACGCGCGCACCGCCTTCCCCCCGGCGGGCGGCCTCTATTTCGACCCGGGCCTTCCGCCGCTCCGCTACACCTTCAAGCCGGCAAGCCTCCTGATGGTCGCCGGCGCCACGGCCGGCGCCTGCCACCCGCTTTCCCCCGGGGATAAATGCTCGGATTACGCCAGGGCCATTCTGGATGAACCCTGGAGCGAGAGCCGGTCGTACCTGACCGCCGGGCAGAACCCGGGAACAGGCGGGCTGGAGCTGGACCGGCTCGACCCGTCCGAGCACGCGGTCCTGATCTTCGACCTGGGCGCGCAATACACGGGCGGGGCGGTCGTGGAGCTCGACTCCGACACCGAGGGCGTCCTCGACATCGGCTGGGCGGAGCTGATGCTGGACGGCAGGCCGGCCATCCTGCGCAAGGGCAACAGCTACTGCGACCGCGTCCAGGCCCGCGCCGGCCGCACGCGCTGGATGCCGGCCGGATTCTCCTCGGGCCGCTACCTGCTGCTGGTGCTCCGGGGCTTCACGGGGCGCGTGCGGTTCACCCGCCTCGGCTGGCTGGCCTCGGAACCCGACCTTCCCTGGCACGGCCGCTTTGCCTGCGCCGACCCCGCCCTCACCGCTATCTGGCGGCTCTGCGAGCGGACGCAGCGGGTGGGTACCCAGGAAGGGTTGATGGACTGCCCCACGCGCGAACAGGCGCCCTATATCGGCGACGGCAATCCCTGCGCCGCCTGGCTCCACCGCCTCACCGGCTCGCCCGCCTACTGGCGGCACCTGATCCGGGAAACCTTCGCCGTCCAGGCCGACAACGGGCTCCTCAAATCAACCGTTTTCAGCGGCATCGCCAACGTCCTGCTCGACTACATCCTGCTGGCCGTCATCGGGGTACGGGATTATGCGCGGGAAACAGGCGACCTGGAAACGGTCCGCGCGGTCCTTCCCGGCTGCCGGCGCACCCTCGAGGCCTTCCTGCGCCAATGCGACGGCAACGGCCTCTTTGCGTTCGACTGGGAAAAGCGGGACGATGCCCAGTTCGTGGAACCGTCGGGGCCTCCGCTCAAGCCCGTCTCGCGCTGGACGCAGCCGCCTGCCGCCGCCGGCGACGGGCTGGCGCATCCGTTCCTCAATGTCTTCATCGACCACCCCGGCATGGGCTGGCACAACGTGGGGGAACCCGGCATCGATAGACGCGGCCTGAACGCGGCCATGAACGCTTTGCTGGTCCTGGCCCTGCGGGCGATGGCGGACCTTCAGGATCTGTGCGGGGAACCGGAGAAGGACGCGTACCGGCAAAAGGCCGACGCCATCGCCGGCCAGGCCGTGTCCCTTTTCTGGAACAAGCGGGAGCGCGCCTTTTCCGATGGGCTGCGCAATGGCGAATTGCTGCCCCAGATCAGCCAGCAGACGAACGTGTGGTGCGTGGCTGCGGGCTTTGTGCACGGCCGCAAGGCGCGGGCGCTTCTGCAGCGCATCCTTGACCGCGCCGACGCCGGCCTGGCCCGCTGCGGCCCCTACTTTTATGTCTACTTGCTGCCGGTTCTCGCCGAAAACGGACTGATGAAGGAGGCGCTGAACGAGATCCGCCGCTGGAGCGTGATGCTGGAAAACGGCGCCACCTGCCTGTGGGAAACCTTCAACGGCGACCACCTGGACTCCTATTGCCACCCCTGGTCGGGGGCGCCGGTCGACTTCCTGCCCCGCTACCTGGCGGGGATCGGCCCGGTTCCGGCCGGAGCCCGGAAGGTGGAGTTGAAGCCGGCCTGGGATCTGCTCGATACCGGGAGCGCCACCGTCATGACGGCCCGGGGGCCGGTGACCCTGACGTGGGACAAGACGGCCTCCGGAGTCCGCCTGTCGGGCGTCTTGCCCGCCGGCCTGGCCGGGCGGTTGCGCCTGCCGGACGGCTCGCTCACGCTGGTCCGGGACGCCTGGCAGGCGCCATAAGCCTCACAAGCGAAACTTTCCACCGCCAATATCTTGACTTCGCGGGCCAGGGAGCATATATTTTCAGTTCTTTTTCGGCGCCGCCCCCATCGTCTATCGGTTAGGACAACAGGTTCTCAACCTGTGAAGAGGGGTTCGACTCCCCTTGGGGGTGCCATGCAGCAGAGTTTCGCCTCATGCGCATACACGAACCCGCAAATCGCCGCTCAACCGAGGCGAAACACGCTGCATGGCTACCGGGTACCGTGATCTGAGCTTCGAGGATCTCTGGTACCCGGTGCCAGACACGCGCGGTCAACGGACCTGGATCAAGGTTCCGGACAGAGAGGGTGACTCATAGGCCCCCATATCCACATTCCCCCTGATCCTCGGCTGAGCCGCCAGGTCAAGTGCCCCGATCATCCAGTCCTGCCGGGCTCCCTGATTGATGCCGGGGGACCCGGGGGCCAGGCAGTAATCGCCCGCCGCGCGATTCCGGAACAGCGGCTGGGACGCCACATTGCCGGGACCCGCCGTCAGGTCGGGCGAGCAGGAAAAGGCGCACAGATTCGTCTTGCCGGAAATGTTCACCTGAGCAGCCGCCACGTTGAAAGCCACGATCGTGTTGGAAACCGTTCCCCCGTAAACCGCCAGGCCGCCGCCGGATGTGGTGGACCGGTTGGAGACGATTGTGCAGGATTCGACCTGGCCCGCCGTGACGGAAATCCCGCCGCCATTGGTGACAAACGCGCTGCCATTCGAGACGATGAGGGAGTTCCGGATCGTTCCGCCGCCCAGCGTGATGCCGCCGCCGACCGCGCCCGTGGCCGTGGGCGTGTTGCTGGCAATCACACCGTGCGTAAAGAGCCCGCCGGTCATCTTCATGCCGCTTCCGCCGCCGCTGGCGGCATTGTTCCGCACCACGCACCGGTCCGCCACCCCGCCGGTCATGAACATGCCGCCGGCCGTTCCCGTTCCTGCTCCGCAGGTGTTATTGGCGATCAGCGAAGCAGAGAGGCGGCCGCCAAGCATATAGACCCCGGAGCCATTGACATAACTGGAATTGGCCGTGATGATGCAATTGGTCACCAGGCCCGACAGCAGGCACATGCCGGGGCCGCCGTTGGAAAAGTCGGGAAGGCTCCCGTTCTTCATGGTGAACCCCGACACGATTGCATCCGGGTTCTCAACCCAGAGCGCGCGCCGCAAGCCCAGCGTCGTGCTGCCCGCATCCACAATCGTCACGGTTGGCCCGTTAAGGCTCCGCAGCGTGATGTTCGTGGCCACGCGGACCGTGCGGCTGACCGCATAGGTGCCGTTCGACACAATCACAACCGGGGATACGCCCGGCACGGCCCAGGCGGCATCCAGCGCATCGAGAATGTTGGAAGCCGCCTTCGGCCAAGTGTCATAGGGAGGGATATTGGCGTTGAAACCCGTCTTAGCCACGTAATTGGTCAGGGTCGCCACCCGGAAAAAATTCGGCAGCGAGCAAAATGCCCCTTCGGCAGAGGCGTTGCTGACCGACAGGTTCACCGTGTAAAAACCGGGGCCGAAGGTATGGGTGACGATGCGCTGGTCAACGCCCTGGTAGTCCCAGTCGCCGTCATTATTGACGTCCCAGCCGTACCAGACGATATTCGTATCGGCCCCGGAGACGGTGGCCGTGAGGATGGCGGCCAGTTGCAACAGGGCTTCGTTTGTGGGCGCACTGAAACCGCAGGACAAGGCTGTCGACAATTCGGATTCATAGGCTCCCATATCGGGCAGGACGAAGCCGTTTCCATCGCCGTCGATGGCGCGCACCGTCCCGCCCAGTGCGTTCGTGAGGTCGGTAATGACGGCGGCCGAGTCAATGCAGGGCGAGCCGGGCGGAAGGCGGTAATCCCCGGCGGCGGCGTCCACGAACCGCGGCTCGATGGCCAGGTTGCCGGGACCTGCCATCAGCGGCGTCGAGGCGCTATAGTTGAATGTGCCGCCCTGAATCAGGACATTTTCGCCCCGGCTCTGGAAGAACGAGTTGCCGTTTCCGATCACGACGCTGTTGCTAACCGCCCCGCCGGCGAGGTAGAGACCATGCCCGCCCGAGATGGCCCGGTTACCGCTAATTGTCACATGCACGGCGGCTGCGGCGCCGGACATGTAAAGGCCCCCGCCCTGCGACAGGGAGAAGTTGTTCAACACCAGGCTGTTGACCAGACGCCCCCCGCTCATGAAAAGGCCGCCTCCGCGCTGCGTGAAGGCTCCGTTGTTGTCGCGCACGACGCAGGCGTCCACGGTCCCGCCTGACAGGTAGATTCCGCAGCCATCCATCGCATAGGTGTTGCTCATGTAATTCTTCACGATCTGGCAGTCTCTCAAGCGCCCGCCAGTCATATACACGCCGCTGCCGTAAGCATACGCCCAGTTGTTGGAAAAGATGCAATTCACGACCTCGCCCTGGGACAGGTACAAAGCGCCGCCGTCGCCCTGGGACTGGATTGCCGTGTTGTTATGCAACAGGCAGTTCGCCATCACGCCGCCGTTCATCCACATCGCCCCGCCACGGTTATACGCGCTGTTGGCCGTCAGGATGCAGTTGCTGACCAGGCCGGCGCCCAAATAGACCGCCCCCGGGCCGTTATTGCCCGAATAGGTGTTGAACGCGCCTCGCTTCAGGGTAAGGCCTGTCACTCGGGCCAGCGGATGATTGATATACAGAAGGCGGCGAAGGGCCACGCTCTGGGCGT
>CAYZVY010000208.1:0-7513 GCA_964481675.1 uncultured Verrucomicrobiota bacterium | reverse complement strand
GCCGGCTGGCTGAACGAGATCGCCAGCGTCGAGGAGTCCTACAAGTCCTACGGCAACAAGCTGCCCTTCGCGCTGAAGGCCGAGCTGGAGAACCTCAAGTCCCGCCTGAACAAGGCCTAGACCTAGTCTTGACCAAAGGCCGGTCTCCGCAAGGAGGCCGGCCTTCTTTTTTCCCAGCTCACTCCACGCGAATGGCAACCGAGTCGCTGAAGCCGCGATTATCGGAACAGGCGATGACCACCTCACCCGCCGGCGGCCAGGGGTACAACAACGGCTTGCCGGCCGGGCTCTTCCCGGCAAACGTGCCGTTCACGAACCAGAAAAGCTCGCCGCCTTCCCCCTCCAGATCCGCCCGCAGCATCAGCCCCCCGCCGGGCTCCGCGCCCGCCGGATGACGATAGGTCCGCCCCGCCGCCGGCTCACGGATCTTCACCGACCCGCCGCCCGCCGCCGCCTTCGGCTGGTGCGCCCGGCAGGGCTCGGGATCCGACACCCCCGCGATGGCCCAGCCCGTGATCGTGGCGCCGCATGCCGGGCCGGGCGGCTGGCCGCTGGCCGGACACGCCGCCCGCCGCACCAGCCGCGGCGGCGCCGCATACCATCCCGCCGGCTCGCCCGCCGCCAGTCCGCGCACCAGCGCCGCCGCCACCGGCACAGCCGCCGCCGCCCCCGTCAGCCCCTGCCCCCCGCTCCCGTCCGGGTTCCCCATCCACACGCCCACCACATACCGGGGCGTCCACGCCAGGCACCACGCGTCCCGGTAGCCCGACGACGTCCCCGTCTTCCACGCCGTACGCGGCAGCACCGCGTCGCCGCAATGCCCGTAGAACGCCATCTGCCGGCTGTCCTGGCTGAGAATGTCCGCCACCAGATAACACGCCTCGGGCGACAGGATGCGCCGGCCCGGATCGGGCGGGTCCGACTCCAGACGCCGCACCGGCTTCCATATCCCCAGCCGCGCCAGCGCCGCGCCGCTGTTGGCCAGGTCCAGCAGCCGCACGCGGCCGTCGCCGATCACCAGGCCCAGCCCGGGGGGAGGCCGGCCCGGCTCGCGGACCGGTAGTCCGGCCCGCTCCAGGAACGCCACCCACGCCCCCAGCCCGACCTTCCGGCAGAGCCACATGGCGGGCACGTTCAGCGACTGGTCCAGGGCCTGCCGGCAGGTCACCGGGCCGCGCCAGGCGCCGTCGAAATTGACCGGCTCATAGCCGCCGAACGCCAGCGGCTCGTCCGGCAGGATGCTTTCGGGAACGGCGGCGCCGGAGTCGAAGGCGAAGGCATACAAAAGCGGCTTCAGCGCGGAGCCGGGCGACCGCAGGGCCACCGCCCCGTCGACCTGGCCCGCGTGCGCGCTGTCCCGATAATCGGGAGACCCCGCGAACGCCCGGATCGCGCCCGTCTCCACCTCCAGCACCACCACGGCGCCGCCCCACACGTGGCGGCCATGCCAGGCGCCGGCCTGGCGGGCCAGCTCCCGCTCCGCCATCGCCTGGATCCGGGAGTCCAGCGTCGAGCGCCGCTCCCCGCCGCCCGGAAGCTGCGCGGCCAGCCAGTCGCAGAAATGAGGCGCCTCGAACGACCGCCCGCCCCGCCGGCACGTCACCGGCTCCGCCTTCGCCGTCCGCCAGTCTCCCTCGGTGATCAATCCGTTCCCCCGGAGACGGTCCAGCACGGTGTCGCGTCGCACCCGGGCGCGGTCGGGGTGGCGGTCCGGCCGCAGCCGCGACGGGGCGTTGGGCAAGCCGGCCAGCAGCGCGGCCTCGCCCAGGGACAACGCCTCGGGCTCGCGGTCGAAGTAGGACAGCGAGGCGGCCCGCACCCCCACCAGGTTGCCGCCGAAAGGCGCATGGTCCAGGTAGAGCGCCAGGATCTCGTCCTTAGTCCGCCGCCGCTCCAGTTGCAGGGCCCGGAACGCCTCGCGGCATTTCAGCGTCCAGGTACGGGGGCCGGTCGACTCCTTGAGCCGCACCACCTGGGTCGTGATGGTGGAAGCCCCGGAATGGATGTGGCGCAGGACCAGGTTCTGGGCCAGGGCCCGGACCAGGGCCCAGCCGTCCACGCCGGCATGCGCGTAAAAGCGCTTGTCCTCGGCGGCCAGGGTCGCCAGTTTCAGCCGCGTCCACCCCGCCCCGCCCCCGGAGCCCGGAAAGGCGATCCGGTCATCCGCCGTCCGTTCCACGCGCAGCAGGCGGCCGTCGCGGTCGGTGATGCGAAGGGCCGAGGACCGGGTCCGGTACAGCTCCTCCGGAAACGGAAGCCACCGGATCGCGGCTTCGAGAAGCAGCCCCCCCGCCAGCAGCAGAAAGGCCGCGGCCCGAAGTCCCCACAGGACCCGGCGCGCGCCCCGGCTGGTCAGTTTGCGGCCCATGCTGGCCTCAAGGCTCAACCGTTACATGCCCGCAGCCGCGGAGGCTGTGGATGAACGGCTCATACATGCAGGCCACCGTGGCGGGTGGCCAGACGTAGTCGCCCGGGGTGACCGCGCGGACCAGGTAGTAAAGGTTACCGACGCCGCCCACCGATCCGGTAAAGGCGATCAGGCGGTCGTCCCGGATTGTCATGTAGCGGATCGGAAGCTGGTACGCATTATTCTGCGGCATGAAGGAGGCGTAGCCGTTGGCCAGCAGCGGATTTTCGATCTCCAACCCGCCGGGCAGCAATTCCTCGACGACCAGGTTGTCGAGCGGTACCGTCATTCCCGAGACCTGCAGCTGGACGATCGCCAGGTCGCCCTGCCTGAACCGTTTTCCATCGAGAACCTCCCCGTTCAGCGCCAGCACCTGGCGCCGGATGACGATCTGGGAATCCTCTTCCTTAACGGAGCCGCCCGAGGGAACGCCGGCCGCGCTCCACGCATAGTAAAGGTACTTGTCACCGGTGTTCCGGACCGTCAGCTTGTTCAGTCCGCCCGGCTCTGCGAACGCCAGGCCGTTCGTTTCGGAAAGCGGAGTTTGTTTTCCATCGGCGCTGACAGCGAGGCCGCGGCAGGTCGACGGTCCGGGCGGACGGAGGCGCGCGAAGCGGCCCAGCGCCAGCAGCGCCCAGGCGTTGTCCTGCGTGGTGCCCCACGACCCGCCATGCTCGGACAGGAGCAGCCGGTTCACCAGGAACGGCACCTCGGGGGACTCGGGATTGACCTGCAGCCAGGCGTCGAGCAGCAGGGCGTCGATCCGGATGGACGACGACAGGGCCCCGCCCACTTCCCGGAAGGGCTCGTCCAACTCCACGCGGCCCAGCCGCTCCAGGCAGGCGGCCGCCTCGCCACGCCGGCCGGAGGCCAGGAGCGCCTGGATCAGCCACGCCTGCGTATCGAGGCCCATGTAATCCTCGTTATTCATCAGCCGGGTCAGCGCGGCCTGGTCGGGCCGCCCCGCCGCGCCCAAAGCCGTGAGCGCCGTGGCGCCGTATGGCAATCCCCGCGGCTGATCGTCCCGCAGCCAGCCCGACAGGCGCTGCTCGAGGTATGTGCAGGCGCGGTCAATGGGTTCCTGCGGCACCGCATAGCCGGCGTCCCGCGCCTTGGCCAGGAACAGGACGGCATAGGCCGTGCCCCAATCGTAAACCTCCATTTCGCGCGGCCACAGCGAGAAGCCGCCGCCGGCCGTCTGCATGGAGAGCACGCCGCGGACCCCAACCATCACGCGCTCCCGGATCCCGGCCGAGTTGCGATATCCCTGCCCCGAGGCGGCAGTCAGCTCCGCCGCCACCAGGTAGGGGAAGGCCTTCGACAGGGTCTGCTCCAGGCAGCCGTAGGGATAGTCGTCCAGGAATTCCAGGGCGCCCATCTTCTCCAGGCCCGGCGAGCCCGAGCAGGCCAGCCGGCCTGTTCCCCAATTGGAAATCCAGTCGCCGGGCACGTCGAGCGTCGCCGTCTGCCCGGGCGCGAGCGCGCCGACCCCGGCCAGGGTCACGCGCGGCCACGGCGGGCGGACCGGGATCTCGACCGACTCCTCCCACCGGTCGCCGGCCGCCTCGACGGCCAGCCGGACCGTTCCCACGCCCGCGGCCGAGGCCGTCAGGGGAATGCTGACGCCCCTGTTTTCACCCGGCGCCAGGGCCACGCGAACATGCGTATTGCTGCCGGCCAGGGCGCCCGCGGCAGTCACCAGGAGGTCGGCCTCGCCGGCCGCCGCGCCCTCGTTGTACACCTGGCAGGTCATGGCGATCCGGTCGCCCGGCGCGGCCGCGCGGGGCAGGCCCGACTGCACCACCCAGTCGCGCCGGATCACGACCGCCTTCGACGCGTTTCCGAACCCGCCGACGCCGGCGGCCACGGCCGTGACCCGCAGCTGGCCGGAAAACTCCGGCACGAGGAACGTGACCGCCGCCTTGCCGTCGGGGCCGGTCTTCAAGGTGCCGGACCAGAGGGCCACCGGCGTGAACCGGCGCGCCCGGATGGGATTCAGGCGGCCGGCCATCTCCGCGCCCATGGCGTCGCCGCCGGTTTTCATCCGGGCCGCAGCCGCGATCGCCTCGGGATCGGGCAGCAGCAGCGAATAGCCGTCGTGCAGCCAGGCGGTCAGGCCGCGGGGCGTGGCGAAAAAGCCGAGGGGATCGGGCGTCTCGTAGCGGGTCAGCTGCAGGATCCCCTCGTCCACCGCCGAAATCGTCACCTCGCAGGAAACAGGCCTGCCCTGGGCATCCTTCACCGCCACCTCCGCCACGAAGGGAACAGCGGGCTTCAGCCGCTCCGGCACGGACAGGGCGACCTGCATGGCGGCCTCGGGCCGGATCACCTTCAGAGACGCCTGGCCGGTGGCGCGCACCACCGACACGCCCTGTTCGGGAAGCGAGCCGTCCTGGGGACGGACCACCACGGCCCGCACATACACGTTGGGCCAGTACTCCGGCTTCACGGGAATCTTGAATTCAAGGGTCTTCCCGGCCATGGCCATCACGCGGGTTTCCCGGATACGGCCGTTTTCCAGGCTGATCAGGGCCAGCCCCGGGAAGGGCGCCTGAACCGTGACCAGGGCTTCCTCGCCGGCCCGGACCTGCTCGCGGTCGAAGCGCACGGACACCTTGTCCGGCTGCCGGAACCCGGCGCTGTCGCCCCAACTGCCGCCTGACACATAAAACTCGGAGGCCGCCACATAGGCGCCCGACGTCGCGCTGACCGTCAGCTCATACTGCCCTTCCAGCGCATGATCCCAGACGATGTCGGCGACGCCGCCGGTCGCGGGATTGACCGTTCCGTCGCGCACGGGCTCGGTCAGCCGGTCATACTTGAAACGGCTGCCGGATTCGGAATCGATTTCCTGCCGCCAGATCCACTTCACGCGCGACAGGGTCCACGCCAGCGGCTCGTTCTCAACCGGGGCCCCGTCGGAGGTCACCATCACGGCCTTGAACCGGGCGGGCGTGCCGGCCACCCAGCTGCTCTCCAGCGGCTTCAAGCCGATATACCGGGCGTAGACGTCAACCGGGAACGTCACGACTCCGGGGCATGCGCGGCCGCTGTCCTCGATGACGGTGGCGGCCAGGGTGCAGGACAGGGCGCCGCCGGGATTCAACCCCTCGGGAAGCCGAACCTCGAAGACGGCCAGGCCCTTGGCGTCGAGTTTCTGCTCACCGCACTCGATCGTGCGCCAGACCGGCTCCCGGCGGGGATCCCCAAAGACATACCCGGAAAACTGGGGCGGCTGAAACGGCGCCGGCCCGAGGCGGGCCCGCAGCGAAGCCCGCTTGCCTGCTGCCGGACTGCCGAACAGGTGGCGGCCTTCGATCGTGGCGGGGATCGGCTGATCGATCGCCACGCGTCCGGAAGGGCCTTTCAACGTGACCGCCAGCGTGGGCGGGACAAAATCCTCCACCATCACGGACAAGCTGCCGGCCGGTTCGTCCCCCCCGGCTTCCAGATTCAAAGTGTAGCGGCCCGTGAGCGCCTCCACGGGGCACGGCCAGACGAACTCGGCCGTTCCCTGATCGGACAGCATCCCCGTCAGACGCGCCGCCACCAGGCCGTCGGGCCGCAGGATCGCGAGCTTCACCGGGAACGCGGGCGGGCAGGCCAGCAGGGGCCCGCGCACGACGGCGCGGACGTGGAGGATTTCGCCGGGGCGGTAGATGCCGCGGTCGGCATAGAGGAACGCCTCGTAACCGGCATCCAGGAAATCGCGCCCGGACTCCGACACCGGCCCCTGGATCTGGGTTGCATAACCCGCGTCCAGCATGGCAAAAGAGGATCCTTTTTCGCCCGTCACCATGCCAAGGTTCGTCACCTTTTCCAGGTTCAGCCGGGCCAGGCCGCGCTCGTCGGTTAGCGCCGAGCCAATGAGCTGGTTTTTCGCGGAATAGGCGTTCACCGCGACGCCGGCGACAGGCGTTCCCTTCCCGATGGAAAGGGCCCAGACCAGCATGTCCTTGTCGTTCCGGATCACGGTCAGTCCCAGGTCGGTCAGGATGACGGTCTTGTGGGCCGCCAGATGGGATGACTCGTCGACATCCTCGGCCATCACGTAGACGAGGCCGGAATCGGCGCCGCCGGCCAGCTCGCGCAAGTCGATCAGGGTCCGCCGGACCACGTTCCGGTCTGTCCCTAATTTAAAGACGCGGTTGGTGATCTCGTCGCCGAGGGGATCGGCCTGGTTCCAGACCCAGGTGCTTGCGCGGTCCGCATAGAGGCTTGAAGACCGGGCGAATTCCGAGATGTTGTTCGTGTAGATTTTCCAGGCGGAGACCTTGACGGCCTGAATGTTGACCGTTTCCAGCGCCATCTTCCGGGAGCCGGCGGTGGAGAGGTAATGACCCTTGTCCTGGAAGCGCAGGCGCTTCCCCAGGTCGGGGAACTGGACGACCATATACAGCTCCTGGGTCAGCACGGAGCCGTTCAGGGCGGGCAGGCCGGGCATGAAGGTCAGCTCGACCAACGTACCCGGCACGAGGCCGCGGATCCGGGCCAGGGCGCCGGTGCCCGACTCCCAGACCAGGTTCGTCGCGGGATCGACTTTCACGAAGCGGTTCCACCCGGGGGCCGGGGGCTGGGAGAACAGGATGCGGATGGCCGCGGCATCGCGCTCCTCCTCCGGGTCCACGCTCCGGACGCCCATCGTATAATCCGGCACCGGGCTCGCCTGAGGAAGGTCCCCGTGGAACAGGGCATAGAGGGGCTTGAAGGGGCGGCCGGCCAGCGAGGGAGGCAGCGACACTTTCACGAGGATATTCGACGTTTCCGGCCAGGGGCGGTATGGCGTGAAGGCCATGACGCTGGGCGCCAGCCATTCGATCCGGCCCGGCATGGGGGGGGTCGCCGTGACTTCGCCCGTCGAGTCGGATGAACCGCAATAGAGGGGCGACATGGCGTCGGACCACTCCCACTGGATCCGGTCCTGGTTGCGCAGGACGCTTCCCGCCGCCGGGGTTTGCTTCAGCAGGACGACGCCGCTTTCCGGCGCCTCCCCGCGCCTGCAGCCGCACCAGGCCGCCACCGCCACCAGCACCGCGCCCGCCAGCGCCGCGCCCCACGCCCGCTTCCCGTTCATGACGTCGTCTCCTCGTCCGCACCCGCCGGAAT
>CAYZVY010000207.1:2261-7529 GCA_964481675.1 uncultured Verrucomicrobiota bacterium | reverse complement strand
CGTAATCGTAATCGTAATCCTAATCGTAATCGTAATCCGGCATTACATGAAATACAAGAGGGGGATTAAGATTAAGATTAGGATTACGATTAAGAGCCCTTTGCGTGCCCCCTCACCGCACCAGGATGAGGACTCCGGCGATGGGATGACCGACCAGGAACCGGACCGTTCCCACAACGGCATTCGTGTATCCCAGCCCGTTGGTCACGTTCATCTGGCTTTCAAAGCCACTGAAGGCATCGGTGATTTCCAGGCGGGCGGACGAAGCCACGCCCGCCGGATCGGCCAGCGCGGCCGCCCTCTGAGCCGGGGTCATGTTCTGCCACACGGCCACGCGGCCGCCGCTTCCGCCACCGCCGGCCGTAGGAGTCCCGGACGCGCCGCCCCGGGCCAGGATCTGCGCGGAGGAACCCAGCAGCAGGCGCCGGCAGGCCAGCAGCACGCCGCCGCCCGAGCCGCCGCCGCCCGACGTCCAGCTGGCGCTGCCGTCCGTGACAAGCGTGCCGTCCAACTGCACCTCGCCAGCCGTCTCCACCCAGATCAGGCCGCCGCCATAGCCCGCCGCGCCCGCGCCGCCGCCGCTACCCGACCGCTCGGGAACAGCCGCCCATCCGTTGGAAGGGCCGCCCGCGCCGCTGGACCCCGAGCCGCCCGTCCCGCCGTATCCCCCGCCGCCGCCATACCCGCCGGTCCGGCCGTAGCCGGGCCCGCTCCCATACCGGAATCCCTTGCCCGTCGCATTCACGCCCGCATTGGTGGCCACTTCAACCGAGCCGGCCGTGCACCGGATGCCGCCGCCGTTCGTCGCGTCGGACTGGGGCAGGACCCAGGAGCCAGGACTGATCGCCAGCACGCCCGCGACGTTCAGCGACCCGCCCGCCGACGGGCTCGCGCCGTTGGTCGGCTCCGCAAACAGCCGCAACTGGGCGCCGTTCGTCAGCCGGCAGTCGCCCTCGGTCGAAAGGTTCCATACGCCCAGCCTGGCCGCGGCTCCGTCGATCTGGATGCCGTTCGTCGCGGTGATCGCGAACCCGGGCGCCCCCATGAACAGGGAGCAGTTGGTGATGACAAGCCGGTCCGCGGCCCAGGCGGTTGTCCCCGAAACAAACAGCGTCACGTCCACGAAACGGGCTCCGTCCATGAGCGGGGTGACCCAGCCGGGATCCGTCACATACACGGTTCCATACGCGGGGCTGATGTAATCCAACTGGCCTTCGGCATAGCTGATCTGGCCATACCCGTTCCCCCGGGCGGTCTGCAAACGCACCTGTGGCGCGGCTGCCAACTGGCCGTGGATGGCGATCCGGCCGCCCCCGCCCCCGCCGCCGTTCGCCGATCCGGTGCCGCCGTTGGCGCGGATGACGCCGGACGTCTCGCCGGCCAGGGTGGCGCAGGACAGCCAGACGGCGCCGCCGGCCCCGCCGCCCGAATTGCTGGTCGCCGCCGCGCCGTTGGCGCTGATGGTACCGCGCACGGTGGCGGTTCCGGATACCTCGAGGCGGATGACGCCGCCACCGCAGGCGCCGTAAAGATTGGCGCCTCCGCCGCCGGCCAGCGCGGGCTGCTCAAGAGAATCGTAGGCGGCGCCCGACACGGCGGAAACGCCGCTGCCGTACCCGCCCCGCCCGCCATGCCCGCCACCCCCGCCGCGGTACGAAGCGTCAACGCCCGCATGGGTGACGCCCTGCCCCGGCGTGAAACCGGCCCCGTCGGCCATCACCAGGCCGTTGCTCTCGATTGTCAGGCTCGCGCAGGAGAGCCAGAGCCGGTTGGAGGGGCCGGCGTCGGCATACGGCGCGACCACCTTCACCACGGCTCCGGACGCCACCGTCACCGCGCCCGCCACCGCCAGCCGGTTGTCCCAATTGGTGAAGACCAGGACCGCGCCGCCATTCACGGACAGGGACGCGCAATCGAACGGCTCGGCCACCGACACGGTGCCGGAGGACAGAATGGCGGCATCCTCGCGGCCCGGCATGCCGGCGGGGCTCCAGTTCGTATGATCCTGCCAGCGCCCGTTGCCGGCCCAGGTCCGGGTGGTGCCCCCGGGGACCGCAAAAATCGCCTCGAGCGTCCGGGCCTGGTTCATCTCCACCGCGATCGGATTGTTCGTCTCCAGGCCCGCCGGCACCTCGCCCAGCCAGCGGTCAAACACATAGCCGCCTTCGGCGGTGGCCAGGATCCCGGTGATCCCGGTTCCGTTCGTGTACCAGGGCAGATAGTCGCCGGCGTTGACGGCGCCATTGGGCCCGTTCGTGACGATCAGCCGCCACTCGTTCGTCCAGCGCCAGGTCAGGTGCAGGTCATTGGTCAGCTGGAACACCGCTTCCGCTCCGGTTCCGGCGTCCACGGGCGACCCGTTGGTCAGCGTCAGCGTCCAGCCCAGGCAGGCGCGGCGCAGGCCATTGCTCTCATCGGCCGGCGTGGTCACGCTGTTCGTCACCCAGGCGTCGGCCGGGATATCGATGACGGCCCCGTAGGAATGGGGGACAGGGCTGCCATAGTTGGCGGGACTCCCCTTGATGGTCAGCACGTAGGAGCCGGCCGACAGGAAGGTATACGTGCCGGTCTGGGCGAGATAAATCGTGTTGACGCCGGTATGCGGGTGACCCGTTCCCGGATTGGCGGAAAGCGCGCCGGTGAAGCCGCCATGCGCCCCGTAGAGGGTCATGGACGGGGGAACCTGATTCGCCAGGAGGAGCGCCCGGTTCTCGGGACTCAAGCCGACGGCCATGCAGATGCGGCCGCCGCCCCCGCCGCCCGACGTGGCGGTATTGCCGCCCGGCGCCAGGACGGAGGCCGTGGAGCCGCCGACCAGGGTGTTGCACAAGGCCAGGATCCCGCCGCCGGCGCCTCCGCCGGGATATCCGGTTCCGGCGTAACTGGCGTCGCCGCCGGCCGCGGTCAATGTGCCGTCCAAGGTCAGAACGCCATCCACTTCCAGTCGAATCGCGCCGCCGCCATAGCCGCCGAACCCGCTATAGCAGCCGCCGCTGCCCGGCCCGAGAGGGGAGATGGGGGACCCGTTGGTGGCGCCCGTGGTTTCCGCACTCGTCACGGTGTCGCTGCGGCCGCCGCGGCCGCCGTAGCCGCCGCCGGCCCGCCGGCTTCCGATCGACCCGCCGCCCTGCCCTCTTGTCCCCATATAGCCCCGGGCCGCGGCCGAGATGCCGCCGCCAGCGGCGATGCGCGCAGTCTGGGCCGCGATGCGCACCGAACCGCCGTTCGTCGCGTCCGACACGGTATAGATCCAGGCGGCGCGGTTGACCGCCAGGCCGTTGGTCACGGCCAGGAGGCCGCCGTATTCGGCAACCGACGATCCGTTCGTCGGAAGGGCGGTCACGGTCAGGCTGGCGTTGTTGGTCAGCAGCAGCGAATCGCACAAAATCCGGTTGGCCCTCACGGACCCGTTGGTGGCGATGACCAGCGCATTCGATACGGTCAGGATGAAATCGGGAGCGCCGAACACCAGGGCGCAGTTGCTGACCGTCAGCGTGTTGAGCGTCAGCGCGTTCTGGTTGGACACATACAGCACGGTATCAAGGAAGCGGTCGCCGTCGTTGACTTCGGAAACGCCCGACCAGTCGGACAGGTAGAGCGTCCCGGGTTGTCCCACGAAAGGATAGGTGCTGATGGCGCCGGCCGAACCCGGGCTGGTCAGGAATCGGGGACCAGGCCACGAGGCGGAGGCGTAATTCAGGCAGATGCGGCCGCCGCCGCCGCGGCCGCCCGAACCGGAAGAGCTAGCGCCGTTGGCGCGAACGATGCCCGAGGTCGCGCCGGAAAAAGCTCCGCAGGTGATAAAGATGCCGCCGCCCGACCCGCCGGCCGTATTTAACAAGGCGATCGTCCCGCCGTTGGCCGTCAGCGTTCCGGCCACATGCACGGAGCCCGTGGTCTCCAGCCGGATCAGGCCGCCGCCGAAGCCGCCGTATTGGGTATTGTCCACGTCGCCGCCGCCACCCGAGCCGCACTGGGCCGGACCGCTTGGGGATCCGTAGGAAAAGCCGTCGTTGGTACCGGCATAGGTGCCACGGCCGCCGGCGCCGCCATAGCCGCCGCCCTCGGTCCGTTCGCCCGCGGCGCCGCCGCCCGGGCCTTTCGCGTTTTTGAAGCCGGCGCCGTCGGCGTCAATCATGCCCTTGTTGGCCACCGTAAAACGGCCAGCCTGCACGAGAGGGCCTCCACCGGTCGTCTCGTCGCACACCAGTTGCAGCGAGGCGGCCGACCCGACGGCAAGAACACCGGTCACGCCCAGCCGCGCACCGTAATCGGGCGCCACACCGTTGGTGGGGGATGCCTGGATGCGCAGCATGCCGTTATTGGTCAGCACCAGGTCGCCGCCCACGTCGGCATTCCCGAATCCAACCGCGGCATTGGTGCCGACGGTCATGTTTCCGGCCACGGTCAACAGGAAATTGGTGGCCGGCAGGCGGAAGGTATTGCTGATCACCGTCCACGCGTCGAGCGCCAGGCTGGTGGCGCTGCCGGGAATGACCTGGACGTCGGCGAACACGGGCGCCAGCAGGTTGGTGGCCAGCGCCGCGGTATCGGGAAACCAGAGCGTGCCCCACTGGCCCAGGTAGCCGGGGGAAGGCGAGCAACCGGTCGCACCGAGGGCCGCCGTGAACCGGACCAGCGGCCACGGTGACGGCGCCTGGGCATAGGCCACCGCGATGCGGCCACCGCCGCCGCGACCGGGGTTGCCGGAAGCGCCGGAACCTCCGTTAACCCTCACCAGGCCCGACGTGCCCCCCGTAAACGTTCCACAGGACAGGTAGATGCTGCCGCCCGAACCGCCCGAGCCATAGATCGCTCCGGCATTGGTGTAAAGCCCGGCCCCGCCCATGGAGGTCAGAATGCCGTAGACTGAGGCGGTTCCGGAGGCCTCGATCCAGATCACCCCGCCGCCCGCGCCGCCCCAGTTGGTGGTGCAACCGCCGCTTCCGGGATTGGTGGGCATGCTGGCCGACCCGTAGGTGATCCAGTTGGTCTTGTAGAACGCCGCGTCCCCGGCCCCGCCGCGGCCGCCGTAGCCGCCGCCCTGACTGCGGTTCGCCAGGCCACCCGAGGCAGGCCCCTGCCCCGTCTTATACCCCGCAGCATCCGCGGAGATCAACCCGCCCTGCAGGATGCTGAGGTTCGTGCAGAGGATCGAGATGCGCGACGGCGCATCCGAGGTGGCAAACGGACCGGCCGCCAGGATCCGCCCGCCGCTCTGGATCGTCACGTTGGTCGCGCGCAGGTGGCTGTTCCAGTTGGTCACCA
>CAYZVY010000207.1:0-2161 GCA_964481675.1 uncultured Verrucomicrobiota bacterium | reverse complement strand
ATACCCCCAAACGGGCATAAAAGAAATTCTTTTATCACAGCGCCATTGCTCAAACCGGGCGCCCTTTGCTAGGCTCGCCGCATGAAGCCGACCCTACCGTTCCGCCTTCTCGTGCCGGGCCTCGTGCTCGCCTGCACCCTGGCCGTGCGCGTCTACAACGAGCAGAATTTCGGCGGCCTTTTCCGGCGCTGCTTCATCTACGCGCCGCTCGGCGGATCCGAATCGCCTCTCCCGCCCTCACCCGCCCCCTGAGAAAAAGCAGGATAATAATACATTTATCCGAGTCCGCGGCCTGTCTCGACGCGGGAGCGGGCGAAACGGCAGCGAAGACTTTCCTTTTATCATTGACCCGTTTTAGCCCCCCCTTGATAATAGGGGCTTAAGCGGTTTTGGCTGCTGAAAGGGATCGATCATGACCGCCAGTTCGAAATCAGCGGAAACGGGCCCCCTGCCCTATCCCGTTATCCATGAAGACCTGTGCAAAGGATGCGGCCGCTGCATCGCCTTCTGCCCCAAAAAGGTGCTCCGGTTCAAGGACACGCTGAACCGGCGGGGCGTCAAGCCGGCGGAGTATATCGGCAGCGGGTGCATCGGCTGCGGCCACTGCTTCTACAATTGCCCCGAACCCTTTACCGTGGAAGTCCACACGGCGGACAAGAAAAAGCCATGATTAAATTCGTCAAAGGCAACGAAGCGGTCGTGATGGGCGCCCTCTACGCCGGCTGCGACGCCTTCTTCGGCTACCCCATCACCCCGGCCAGCGAGATCGCGCACGCCGCGTCCGAGTATTTCCCGGCCACGGGGCGCGAGTTCCTCCAGGCCGAATGCGAAACCGCCTCCATCAACATGGTCTACGGCGCGGCGGCGGCCGGCAAGCTGTCCATGACCGCCTCTTCCGGGCCGGGCATCAGCCTGATGCAGGAGGGCCTCTCCTACATGGCGGGCGCGGAGCTGCCGGGCGTGATCGTGAACATCCAGCGCGCGGGCCCCGGCCTGGGCAACGTCTACCCCGAGCAGGGCGACTACAACCAGGCCGTCCGCGGCGGCGGCCACGGCAACTACCACTGCCTCGTGCTCGCACCCGGCAGCGTGCAGGAAATGTGCGACTTCACCGTCCGCGCCTTCGCCCTCGCCTTCCGCTACCGCAACCCCGTCATCGTCCTGGCCGACGCCGTGCTGGGCCAGATGATGGAGACCCTCCGGCTGCCGGAGCGCGAATCGCCCCGGCCCGACGCCCGCTCCTGGGCCGTCCAGGGCACCGCCGGAACGCGGCCCCACCTGATCACCTCCATTTACCTGAACGCCCCCGCGCAGGAGGAGCACAACATCCGGCTGCAGGCCAAATACGCCTCCCTGCAGCACGAGGCCGACGCCGAGCTGTACCGGGCCGACGACGCCGCCGTGCTGCTGGCGGGCTACGGCATCTCGAGCCGCATCGCCCGGACGGCGGTGGACGTCCTGCGCGAGCGCGGGATCAAGGCGGGCCTGTTCCGCCCCACGACGCTCTACCCCTTCCCCGCCGCCCTCGCGCGCCGCCTCACCACGGGGCGCGACTGGGTGGCGGTCGAGCTGAGCTCCGGCCAGTTCCGCGACGATCTCGCCTTCCAGCTCGGCCGGCCGGCCGAATCCATCGGCCTCATCAACCGCATGGGCGGCATGCTGGTGACCGTGGACCAGGTGGTCGAACAGGTGGCGGCCCGCGCGGGCTGACCCAGGAGATTTCCATGCCCGTCAAAAAAGCAGTCGGTTTTTACGCGTCCTTCGACCGGAGCGGGACCCCCACCCGGGACACGCACTATTGCCCGGGCTGCGGCCACGGCATCCTGCACAAGCTCATCTGCGAGGCGCTCGTGGAGCTGGGGCTCCAGGACCGCAGCGTGATCGTCAACCCCATCGGCTGCGCCGTGTTCGGCTACTACTACTGGGACGCGGGCAACATCGGCGCGGCGCACGGCCGCGCGCAGGCCGTGGGCACCGCGCTCAACCGGGTCCTGCCGCAAGCGGTCGTGATGGCCTACCAGGGCGACGGCGACCTCGGCGCCATCGGCTTCAACTGCACCTTCCAGGCGGCCGGCCGCGGCGAGCACATGGCCACCTTCTTCGTGAACAACGCCACCTACGGCATGACGGGCGGCCAGATGGCGCCCACCACGCTGCTGGG
>CAYZVY010000206.1:0-7540 GCA_964481675.1 uncultured Verrucomicrobiota bacterium | reverse complement strand
CGTACGCGTACGAGTACGACGTACGATCAGAGACAGATGCCAAGGGCCCTTGTAAAAACTTGACCGGGAACGGGCGATTCCCGATGATGCGGAGACCAAGGAGTGATCAATGCATTCGACTGTCATGGAAGAGACCATCACCGGCGCCATCGTGCGGCGGTTTTTCAAGAAGCTGGAGTCCAACCTGGCGCTGGACGTAGCCCTCGTGGGTGCCGGCCCCTCCTGCCTCGTCGCCGCCCGCGACCTGGCCAGGGCCGGCTTCAAGGTCGCCCTCTTCGAAAGCAAGCTGGCCCCCGGCGGCGGCGTCTGGGGCGGCGGCATGCTGATGAACGAGGTGGTGGTCCAGGCCGACGCGGAACCCATCCTGGCCGATTTCGGCATCCGCTCCGCCGACGCCGGCAACGGGTACCGGACCTGCGACGCCGTGGAAATGGCCTCGGGGCTGATCTTCGGGGCCGTCCAGGCCGGCGCCACGCTCTTCAACGCCGTCAAGGTGGAGGACATCGTCTTTCACAACGAAAGCGTCTGCGGCGTGGTCATCAACTGGACCCCCGTGGTGCGGCTGGAGATGCACGTCGACCCGCTGGTCATATCGGCCCGCGCCGTTGCCGACGGCACCGGCCATCCCAGCGAGGTGGTGGCCATGGCCACGCGCAAGGCCGGAATCCAGATCGACTCCCCCACCGGCGGCATCCTGGGCGAGAAGCCGATGTGGATGGAGAGCGGGGAGCTCACCACCGTCAGCAACACCAAGCGGCTCTTCCCCGGCCTCTACGCCTGCGGCATGGCGGCCAACAACGTGCAGGGCGGGTTCCGCATGGGCCCCATCTTCGGCGGCATGCTGAAAAGCGGCCGCAAAATGGCGGCGCTCATTGCGGAAGACTTGAAAAAATAACGCGCGCCGATCAGTCCGACCGGTCAGACCCGTCCGACCCGTCCGACACTGAAGCGCGCCCAGACAGACTAGGCAGTTGACTATGCCCATTCCCCAGCCCGATTCTTTCGGCCTCTACCTGGTCATGACCGATCCGGTGGCGGGCTATGTTCCCTGCGCCGAGGCGGCAGTCAGGGCCGGCGTCCGCTATCTCCAGCTGCGCATCAAGGGCCAGCCCCGCGAACACGTGCTGGCCATGGCGCGGAACGTGGCGGCGGTCACCCGGGGAAGCGGAACCCGCTTCATCCTGAACGACGACCCCGCGCTGGCAGTCGAGGCCGGTGCGGACGGGGTTCACCTGGGGCAGGACGACATGCCCCTTCCGGAGGCGCGGAAGCGGTTTCCCCTGTTGTCCTTTTTCGGGCTCTCCACGCACAACGAAGCGCAGGCCGCCGCCGCCGTGGCGCTCAAGCCGGATTACATCGGGGTCGGGCCGATTTTCGCGACACCCACCAAGGCCATTCCCGACCCGGTGGTCGGACTGGAGCGGCTGGGCCGGATCGTGGCCGCCTCCCCCCTCCCCTGCGTCGCCATCGGGGGGATTGATGCTGACAACCTGCCGGCGGTTCTAAAAGCAGGGGCACGGAATTTTGCTGTCGTTCGTGCGGTCTGCCAGTCCCGGGCCCCCTTCGAGGCCATCCTCCGGCTTCAGGAAATCCTTAACAAGACGACGGCCGCCCTCTAGCCGCCCGCTCCACAGCAGTACTATTCCCGCGCCACCGGGGCGCCGGCGACCTTGACTTCCGCGGGAGCAAAGGACCGAACCGCATAGGCGGCCGGACCGGTGCGGCGGACCGACACCGAGGCCGGAATGGACAGCGTATATCCCGGCGCCAGACGATACAGCGAAAGCACCGAACGCCCGTCCCGGTTGGCATCGGTAAAATCGGCCGCCTTGACCGGACCGGTCGCCACGATCTTATACTCGAAGCCCGGGAAGGTGCCCTTCCACCGCTTGCCCTTCGCATTGACCAGTTCGCGGCTGACATAGCACCAGCCCTCGATGTCATACGGGGATTCGGACGGCATCTTGTAATAGAGCGTGCCGGTGGCGGGCTCCACACGGGTCACCTCCAGCGTCAGGACGGGCTTCCCGGCCTTGTCGCCATCCGTCTTCGAGCCCATCAGCGTCAGCGTGCGCGTCCCGTCCGTCCCATCCAGGTCGGCCTCGGTGATCGGCGTCTTGACGATCATCCACCGGGTTTCACAGACGATCCTGGAGGGCCAGCGCTTCGTGGACCCTTCGTTCCCGATTTCGGTATCGTCATAGGCATGCTTGTCGCCCTTGAGATTATAGGGTTCCGCCCGGACCGAGATCTCCCCCTTCGCCTCGTCCACCTGCTCGATGGAGGACTGGAAGATCTTCATCTTCTCCTTCAACGCCAGCCGCACGCCGCCCTCGACCGCGGTCTGCCCCGTCACCGTGAACGCGAAGCTCCGGCCATTCGGGGAAACGAACGGCACGAGGCACCCGACCAGGTTGACATCCTTGAAATCGCCCTTCACCGTGCAGGCATTGGCTTCCGGATCGGTGGCGATGACGGTGCCCACGATCTTGCCGCGCGGCAGCCGGATCGATAACCCGGGCGCTTCCAGGGCCGTTCCGCCCACGAGAACGGCGCGATCCAGGCCGGCCTTGTCGCGGCGGATAAAACCGAACAACCCGTCAAACGCGGCTCCGCCTTCAACCTGGCGGGCGACGCCATCGGCCGGCCCCGACAGGCACAGGTCCCGGACGCCATCCGGCAATCCCACCTCCACGCCAACGGCCTTGGCAGCGCCCTCCCCCGCCTTTTCAACCGTCAGGGCCTTCACCAACTGAACAACGGGTTGCCCCTGGTAGACTTCCGCCAGCGAGGGAAAGACGCTACCGGAAGCGGGAACATTCGTGTTTTGAACGTAGCAGAATGTCATATCATAATTGTATTTTCCGCTGGTCCCTTGGGCGGCCATCAACCGGTCGCCTTCATGCCCGAACAGCCTCCAGCGTGCGAACACTTTCCGGTCGTCTGCCAGGTTCTCGCCCAGGAACGCCTTCTCCGCCCGGGGATGCAGTCGCCAAGTCGTTACAAGACTGGCGGGAGCCTTGCCCTCGGCCGGCCGGGGGAACAAATTGGAAACGGCATAGGCCGCGCCCACCGGCGTGTCCGGCGTCTTGTAGCCCTTCAGATACTCCTGCACATCCGGGGAGGTGGCCGGCGCCAGGGCGGCATTGACGTCGAACTGGTCGTTCTGGTTGGCGTGGGCGCACCAGGTGTGGACCGTCCCGCCGGCCACCCGCTGGACCGTGAACACGTAGGCCTCGTCCTGGCCGACGGCAATCAGGGCCGCGCCTCGGCGATATTCGGTCAGCTGCGGATGGCTCCGCGCCCGCTGGCTGGCATCGGCATATTCGACCCCGTCCGCCCTGACCAGCGTGTTCAGCCAGCCATAGCCGGGGATCGTCGAGTCTTCGTTATTCATGCTCTCGCGGTCCACTTCAACCGTGTTGTGCATCTTGTGCAGCCGGGGGCTGGGCGACCCTTCGCGGGCGGCCAGGTCGGTGATGGCGCGCATCCCCTTGCCCCAGACCGCCAGGTCCAACCCGTCGTTATGGCCGTGCGTGTGGGCGGCGCCGTAACGGAGCGTGACCGCCGCCTTGTTGGTGAAGATATCGGTCTGCTGCCCGACTTCCAGGATCGCCAGCCCCAGGTCGTCCAGCGCGCGTGAAGGCTGGGTGTTCAGGGGATTGCGCACCGTTTTCGCCTGCGCCTCGATGGCCGCCCATTCCTCGGGGGTTTCCGTGCTCCGCCCGTAGCGATACGCCATGAACGCAAAGGCCGGATCTTTTGTCAGACGCCAGCAGTCCAGGTAATAGGGCTTGCTGCTGTTCTTGTGGGTCGGGCCCGTATCGAAATACACCTCGCGAAAACGGAGGGGATCGCCGTAATCCCCCAGCAGCGGCGTCCAGCCCCCGGCCACGCGCAAGGCAATCGGGGCATACAAGGCATCGCGCATCCAGGGATAGCGCTTGAAATCGGCCAGGTCCACCGCCACCGTGCCGCCCAGCTTCTTGTATTCCCGCAGCATCATGACCACGTCCATCAGGCTCATGACACTCCCCTTGGAATAGCCGCCCGAGCCCTTGCTCACCAGCCCGTCGCGCGCGAGCTCGCCGTAGGCCAGGTCCTCCAGCCCGCCCGACTCGATCATGCCCATGGGGATGTTCTTCACAATCGCATCGACCCACTGCTGCGAAATCTCATTGGGTCCCTGGCAGAGGGCGTTCATGGTGAGCGCCAGCGTCATCTTGAGAGAATCCCCGGCCGCATCGCCGCGCATATTGGCGTCGGCCGTCCGCTGAAGGATGTTCATGTCGAGGAAGCGGTACAGGTCCGATGGCGACTTGACCCACGGGGTGGTCCGGCCCGCGGCCTCGGCAAACGCGATCTCATTCGTCTTGATGAAATCGAACAGCTGGTCATAGGCCTCCACATAGCCCTTGATGGCATGGCCCTGGAGCAGGCCGCTGATGACCATCCCGCCGCCGACATGGTTGGCAAAGCCGTAGCGGCCATACAGCCCGGTCCAGGAGGCCTGCGCGCGGAAATCGAGGGCCGGATAGAAATGGGCAAAGGCCAGCAGGATGGCCGAGCCCTCCAGGCCTGCCTTGGGATCGCCGGTCGTCTGGTACTCCTTCGCCTTGCGGATCATCGTGTCAACCAACTTGTCAAGCCGCTCCTGGAACAACGGCGCCACGACGCAGAAGGTGCCGCCCGCCGGCTCCGGTTCGCCCCAGGTATAAGTCAGGCTGCCGACCGTCACCCCCCAGCCGTCATCGGCCAGCGGGCCGGGAAGCGTCTTCCCCGCCAGGAAATCGTCCACCGTGTAGACCGCCTTCAGGTTGGTGTTCGCGATGGCCCAGGGCTGATCCGGCGCGGTAGCCTTCCACCCGGCAAGGGCTGAATCAGGGACAACGCGGTCCTGCTCCTTGAAGTGTCCCGGCTTCGCAGTTGCCTGCCGCGGCGCGTTGAGCGGAGGAAAGGCGGCTTGATAGGCCTGGCATCGCGCCACCACTTCCTCCTTCGGCATCGGCTCGACCTTCTTGAGTTCCCCGCCCCGCAGGTTGCGCAGATCCTCGTCACTCATCATGGTCCGGGCGGTCTTGCCGGCCTTCTTCGTGCCATTCCCCAGCGCATCGCGCAGTTCCAGCCGGTCCACGAGCACCGGCTTGGCCGTGGTGCCCGCCCCGGTCGCGATCTCGATCTTGTACGTCCCCGGGCTGAGCGCGTTGAAATAACAGCGCTGCATCTCTTCCGGCCCCTGCGTCAGGGCATAGGCATACTGGTAGGCCGCCCGCAGGCGATAGCGCTGGACCGCGCCTGCGGGATCGGTGATGGACACCGTGAAGAAGAACGGCGGCAGCGCGCCGGGGTCGCCGATGTCCGCCTCCCGGGGCGAGCGGCCGACGAGATAAACAACGTAGGTGCTCGGCTGGAGCTCCCGTGAAAAGGCCAGCACCGCCCCGCCGGGCGCCATTTCGACGGCGGAGCCGCTGGGCGCCAGCGCATCGGGCCTGACGGCCGCCTTCGCCACCCCGGCCAGGGATTCCGCCTCGTAAGCCTCCACCAGGGGCGGATAGGCCCAGTTCTTGACAATCGTATCCCACCAGCCGAAGGCGGGAGCGGCCGCCAGAACAGCCGATACCACCAGCATTCCCGACGCGTTCTTCAGGATCATTAGTCTATCTCCCCTACTCAAAGGGCACGGCCTGGAAAGGCCGCGCCACCGTGCCAACCTGATCTGAGACACCGAACGTCGAACATTGAACATCCAACACCGAACTGCCAACGCCAGAACTCTTGCTTCGACGTTGGACGTTCGATGTTGGATGTTCGTTTCTCTTCAGCCATGCCCTCTGACTCCCTGCGCCAGCGGCGGGACTGAACCCCGAACCCCTATACCCCTGAATCCCTTAACCCCTCTCCTCTTACCGCACCATGATCACCGTTCCGCTCACGGGCGGCGTCGTGTTTTCATAAGCGCCCATGTCGACGATCTTGCCAATGATGCGGGCGTTGCCGGCGAGATCCAGCATGCCGAGCATACCGGCATCATTCAGGCCGGCGTTGACGCCGGGGCTGGCCTTGAGCAGCCGGAAGTCGTTGGTGGCCACAAACAGGGGATTTGCATTCTTGTTGCCCGTCCCCGCCTGGGACTCCTGCGAGCAGGTGTAGGTGATCGCATTGCCGCTCCCGTTGAAGCCGCCGTTGGTGTTGCCCCAGGCAATGCTGTTGCGGACAGTCAAGGCGTTCGTCGTATTCATCAGGCCCCAGCCGCGATTGTTCACCAGAGTCGTATTCGCCACGACAACCGAGCCGGTGGCCACAAAGATGCCATGGTTCGTAAACGATTGAATCAGGCAGTTGGTCAGCGTCAGCGAGCCGTTGGCATACTTGCCGATGCCGGAGCCGCGGCCCCCGGCCAGGACCGTGTTCCGGATGATCACGTTCGAAATGCCGGGCGCCACCGACAGGTTCTCCGGAGCGGCATTGGACATGGCCGGGCTGCTGGCGATCGTGCAATCGGAGACGACGCCCGCCAGGCCGTTTCCAGTCAGGAACATGACGCCGCCTTCCATGACGGTCGTGGATGCTCTGACAATATTCCCGGTGAAGGCGGAACTCGCGATCAGGAAGGGCCCGGCATCCTGCAGCATCAGCGCACCGCCGCGGGCGGCAGAGTTGACGGTGCCGACATGATTGTTGAGGAAGGTGCAATTGGTGATCGTCACCGGCCCGGACACGCTCGCGAGCCCCGCGCCATAGGAGATCCCGTTTCCGGCAGACGAGTAGTTGCCGACAAACGAGGAATTGCGGACCATGAGCGGATTGACGGCCGTCGAATACAGCCCGACGCCCTGGTGCCCGTACCCTATGTCCATGCGGTTCGTCAGGAAGGCGCAACCATCCACCAGGGCGCTCCCGCCGCTCAAGTAGACACCCGCTCCCAGGGAGATGTTGTTGGGCTTGAGGTAGTTCGCGCTCAGGACGACCCTCCGGAGCGTCACGACCGCGCCCGCCGCATATATGCCGGCCCCGTAAACATCCGACATCCCGACCGACGTCCCGTTGGCCAGCACCACGCTGTCCAGCACATCGAGCGTCCCGTTCAGGGCATAGATCCCGCAACCGGTCACCGTGGCATAGATGCCGTAGCGATTACCCGCGACCAGGCAATTGGTGATGACCGTGCGGCAGCCAGGAAGGAAGATGCCGGCTCCCGCAAGGGCATTCCCATTCGTGAACGTCAACCCCTCCAGCCAGATCGCCCCCCGGCCATCCGCCGAAAACACCCGGTTCGTCGCGGTGGCATCCAGGAGGGTGGTGTCGCGGTTCGCGCCGATCACGGTCAAGTTCGCCTGCCTGGAGGCCAGCGGAAAGACCTCGCCCGAAGCCTGGTAATAGCGGCCCGTCGCCACGTATATCGTGCTGCCGCTGATCGTCTTGCCCAGGGCAGCCGTGATGGTCTTCAGGGGCGAATCGGGGGCCCAGCCATTGTTGGCATCGCTGCCCGTCACCACATTCACATACAAGACCATGTTGGAGAGCGCCACAACCGCGCTAG
>CAYZVY010000205.1:0-7554 GCA_964481675.1 uncultured Verrucomicrobiota bacterium | reverse complement strand
ACTCGCGAGCGAGCGACCGCGTGGCGGCCATGGATGTTCTGGTTCGAAAAGGACCGGCGCGGGATAGGACGCGCGAGAACGCGCTTCCGATAGAGGAATAGAGGACGGCCGTCTTTATTTTTAATGAATTTTAATCGATCAGGCTTTATAATGAATTACTTATTTTATGTGTATTAGGAGGGTTTTATGAATTATGTCATTTCGGGCATCCTGTTTCTGGCTTCCCTGACGTGCGCGGTCGCGGAGGTGTTCAATTGGAAAGCGGCCACGACCGGGGACTGGTCCTCGACCGGCAATTGGGTGGATGGCGTCGTTCCCGGCGCGGATGCCGAAGTCGTGATCACCAACCCCGGTTCCGTGGCGATCCTGTCCGGTTCCACCCCCGCCCTCCAGTCGGTGCTGGTGAAAGGGACCTTGATTTTCACGAATTGGGACACGACACTTAACGCCGCCTCCGTCATCGTGACGAACGGCGGGCAGGTCACGCATTACCTCAACACGGACAGCAACGCCCCGTGGGTCCCGAACAACCGCGTGGTGATTTCCTGTTCCAACCTCACGGTCCACGCCGGCGGCTTCATCAACACGGATGGCAAGGGCTATACCGTAGAAGGTGTTGGCAAGCCTTCCTACGGGCCTGGCGCCGGATCGGGATATGCAAGCGGAGCCGGTCACGGGGGAGCAGGAGGCATGACTTTGGATTCGGAGAGTGTGTTCCGGATAAGCCAGGTTTATGGCGACCCGTTCACCCCGACCAATCCCGGGAGCGCGGGCGGCAATCATCAATCCAACGGTCTTGGGGGAAACGGCGGCGGTGCCATTGTCATCACCGCCACCGGCGAGGTGAGGGTGGACGGCACGATCAGCGCCAATGGCGCCAATTATGTGCCTTCCTACGGGGCCGGAGGAGCCGGCGGAAGCGTCCTGATCCTGTGCAACACCCTGGCGGGATCCGGCGCCATCAAGGCGCGGGGGGGCGCCGGCGTCATCTCCGGCGCCACGGGGGCGCACGGCGGGGGCGGCCGCATCAGCCTCCGGTACTCGGCGGCCCAGAGCAATGTCGTGGACCAGCCCCTGGTCCTGCTCGATGCCGGCATGCCGACGACAACACCCTCCTATGCCTCCGACATGGGCACCATCTGGCTGCCCGACACCCTGCTGATGAGGGAATCCCTGACCAACCTGAACGGACAGGTTTTCGGTTTCAACGCCTGGTCGCCTGGCCGGATCGCCGCGACCAACAACCGCGTCCGTTTCCAGGAAGACGGGTTCCAATTGCGCGTGACGAATGGCATCCTTGTCTCGGGCGCCAACGGAAGCCTGGAGTTCGGCCGGGGCCGCATGGTGGGTTCCCGGTTGTATTCCAGCGCCTCCAATGGGCCATGCGCCGTGGAAACGGGCGGGGATTTAGTTCTGACCAATGGCGGAACGATGCGCCTGTTCAGTACGGCGACCAATGGCCTGGACTATGCGGCCACCCTCAGCATCACCGGGCAACTTGCCGTGTGCACCAACGGCACGTTGTTTCTTTTTTCAGATCCGACCAACGGCGGCTCCGCTCTGGTTCGATGCGGCCGCGTCACCGTGCTGGCGGGCGGCCTGATCGAGGCGGACGGCAAGGGCTACGGCAATATCGGGTTGCTGGCCGGCGGAACCACGTATACCAACATGGGCGTGGGGCCCGGCTTCTGGGGGCCCAACAGCGGGGGAAGCCATGGCGGAGGGGGCAGCGTGGCCGGGGGTTCCATCGGCCAGACGGTGCATTATGAGGATGTCTTGAGTAATCTGTACGGATCCACCACGAACCCGATCGCAGCCGGCAGCACGGGCGGGCGCCACCTGAATACGCATGCGCGAGTGGGAAATGACGG
Source organism: uncultured Verrucomicrobiota bacterium (assembly GCA_964481675.1). Taxonomy (GTDB): domain Bacteria; phylum Verrucomicrobiota; class Kiritimatiellia; order CAIKKV01; family CAIKKV01; genus CAIKKV01. The sequence continues at coordinate 5,683 of CAYZVY010000205.1, read as the reverse complement.
CGGCGGCGTGGTGCGCATCGAGACGACGGGCAGCGTCTTCGTGGCCGGCATCATCAGCGCCAACGGCTGGGATGCGACGGGCGATTACGATGGCGCCGGCGCGGGCGGCAGCGTCAACATCCGCTGCCGGACGCTCGCGGGGAACGGCGTGGTCCGCGCGAATGGCGGGTCAGCCAAAAGCACGCAGTACGGCGGTGGGGGCGGGGGCGGCAGGATTGCCGTCTCTTACGCGACCGGAGACCAGTCGGCCCTTGGCCCGCAGGGGCTTTCTTTTTCAGCGCGGCCCGGCACGCACCCGGCGGGATCCTATCAGAACTGCGTGGGGGATGTGGGCTCTCTCTGGTTCCCGGATAATTTTTTCCTGGCATCCCCCCTGCTGCACAGCGGCGAGTGGTGCGTGGAGGATTTCACGGAATGGGCCGTGGGCAGCCTGACCGTGAGCAACCAGTGGTTCCGTTTCGGGCAGCCCAACTTCGCCCTGACGGTCACCAATTCCCTGACGGTCGTGGGGACCACGTCGCTCTGGCACCGGCTGGAACTGTCCAACGGATGGGTTACCTGTGGCCAGCTTGAAGCGCGCCGGGGAAGAGTCGGCCTGTTGCGGTCGGCTCAGGGCGGGTCCAGGCTGACGTGCACGGGTGAAGTCCTGGTCAACCGGGGCTGGGTGGGGGTCGTCAGCGGCGGCACCAATGTCATGCTGGAGAGCGGCTCGCTGGTCCTGACGAATTCCGGCCTGCTCCTGGTGGAGGCCGCGGCCACCAATCCCGCCGTGGCGGACCAGGGCGGTTTGGTGCGGGTGGCGGGGCTGACCACGATCGCCACGGGCAGTTTCGTGCGGCCTCTTTGCCATGGCATCAACGGGGGCGCCGTCAAATTTATCCTGGGCGATTTGAAGGTGGACGCATTCGGCGGGTTCGACGCCACGGCCGCAGGCTACGGGGAACGGGGGAACACCAACGCCAATCGGGGGACAGGCCCCGGACGGGGCTTGGATTATGGCGGCGGCGGGCATGGGGCCCTCGGCGGATCGGCGGCGGGCATCTACGGCCAGGTTTACGGCCTGACCAACGCGCCCATCGCCGCCGGGAGTTCAGGCGGCAAGCACACGAGTTTCTGGCGGCCTTACAACCATGGGGGCGGCGTGATCCGCATCCAGGCACAGCGGGTGACCCTGGACGGGACGCTCAAGGCGGATGGCGGGAACACGGGCGGCCAGTCGTATGGCGGCGGCGGGTCGGGCGGGAGCATTCTGCTACAGGCCAGGATGTTCGCAGGCGGCAGCGGCACGCTGAGCGTCCGCGGCGGCAACGGGAGCACCGATGCCAGCGAAGCCGGCGGCGCCGGCGGCCGCGTGGCCCTCTGGCTCGGGGGATTCAGCGACCAGGACGAGGAGACGCTGCTGGCCGGCCAGATGACGGCGAAGACGGCATTCTCCACCAACTGGAACGTGCTGGTGGGAACGGCTGTCCTGGAAGGCGGTAAGAACAGCACGGCCACGCCCCGGCCGGGCGGGACCGGCACGTTCGTGGCGCTGACCAAGCCGTTCTATACCGGAACCCTGATGCTGGTCCGCTGAAGGGTGAGAAAAGGTTCTTCTCGTTCACGTCGCGAATGGATTATCCTGTCCGGTGTGCTGGAATAGGTGCTTGAATGCGGGGAGATCCGTTGTCAATCGATCAAAACCAGTCCTTTCAGCCGATGAGGCCATGATGGCGGTCGTTCCGCGTCCCTTCTGCGGCAGGATGGCGTCATGACCGTCAAGTCCTACCTGACGGTCACGCCGCCCGGCCCGGTAACGGACCGGGTGGAATTGGATGTCCGCTGGACGGTCGAGGCGGGCGGCGTTCCGGCCCGCAACGTCAAGGTCGCGCTGATCCGCGACGGCGCTCCCGTCGGCCCGGAGGAAACTCTGAATCTGGAGGCGGACCGGATTGTGACGCGCCGGATCCAGGTCAAGACCGGGGGCTTGCAAGGGGAACGCACGTTTATCCTGGCGGTCAGCGTGGGGGGCCAGCCGCTGCCGGCGGTCGCCCGGACCGTCACCGTGTTGCCGTCCGCGACCCGGAGCCCTCGCCTCATCGGCGGCGCCTGGGTAGGGCTGACCCACTGGAGCGAGGCGGAAGGGCGTTACTGGAACGCGGACCTGGCCCGTTTCACCGAAGCCGACTGGCGCGAACTGGTGCGGGGCATGAAGGCGCTCGGCATGCGCACGATCATCGTCCAGGAGACCTGGCGCAATCCCGTCTACTACGGCCGCCACTATCACCAGATGACGGCGGAAAACTACCGCGAAACCTATGCCGGACGCGCCTATTACCCCTCGCGGCTCTGGCCGGGCCGGGTGGCATTGCCGTGCGAAGATCCGGTCGGCACCATCCTGGACGAGGCGGACAAGCAGGGCCTGCGCGTGTTTCTGGGAGTGGGGTTGTACGCCCATTTCGACTACACGGCCGGATCGCTGGCCTGGCACCGGGACGTGCTTCGGGAACTATGGGCGATGTACCGGGGTCACGATTCGCTTCATGGCTGGTACGTGTCCGAAGAACTCTGCGGACCGATCCGGCCCCATGAGCAGCGCTACTGGGATGCCACGGACGAATTCCGCGCCGAGGTGCTGGCCTTCTTCAAGGGGCTGCATGACACCATTCAAACGCTGGCGCCGCACACGCTGTTGATGGTCGCGCCCGACGCCAATGTCGGCGAGGCGTCGGACATCTGGCCCGAGCTTCTGCGGCATTGCGACGTCGCCTGTTTCCAGGTTTATCAGAAGCAACCGCCGGAGGCCATTCAGCGCATGCAGGCGTGGTGTGACGCGGCGGGCTGCCACCACTGGCTGGACCTGGAGGTCTTCGGCTTCGAGCACCCCGACAAGCCCGGCGCGCAGCGGGACGGATATACCCAAACGCTATCGGACGGAACCCAACAATGGATTCAAACGCCTCTGATTCCCCAGCCGATGGCGTTGTTGAAGAAAGAGATGGAACAGCTGTCTTCGCTTGAATACATCTGCGCCTACCAGTATCCCGGCCTGATGTGCGCGCCCGGCGCACGGCTGAAACCCGGAGGCGAGCGGGCGATGCGGTTGTACCGGGAATACCAGGCGTATGCGGCGGGGGAGGCACCCCGATTCGGGGCAGGATGAGGATGAACATGAAGACAAGCCACGACAACAACGCGATCGAGGTTCGGCCACATCATCTGCTGTGCCTCTTTTGCGCACGGGAGAGGCCCTTGGATGTTCCGGACAGCCAGGCGGTCGCCGAGTTGGCTGAGACGGTTCGCCGCGATCCCGGCCTCCCGCTTGTCCTGTGCTGCCGGTCGGATGACTCGTTCGCCTTCCAGTCGCCCCCGGGCGGCGGGGATGATCCGGCCGACGCCTGCTTCCGGCAGAAGCAGGACATGGAGGTTCTCTTCCGCATGGACCTTTCGCCCGGGGCGATTCTTCCGGCCCGCATTGCCGTGGCACGGGCACGCAAGGCATGCACCTCGGTGTCGGGCATTTGCGGGTATGGCGAAGCCACAGGTCCGGCCTGGCAAGGGTGCCCGCTGGCCGGAACGGGGCTTTATGAGCGCGCCCGGGAGGCCGGGCTGGACCCGATCTTCCCGCCCCGGGAGGCGGGGGAGATGGAGCGGGACAAGGCCTCCTCCCTGAAGGCGATGCGCGCCACCGCGTCGATTCGCGTCCGTCCGCATATTCTCCTGTGCGCGGTCGCCCAATACGGGCGCGGAGTCCGGCCGCCGTTCAAGGATGACAACCTGCCCGAGCTTCTGCAGCTCATCCTGGAGCGCCCGGAGACGCGTATCGAGCTGGTCGGCGGGGCGGACGCGATGATGTGCGCGCCGTGCGGTGCGCGCTGCACCACGCGCGGCACCTGCATGGGGCCGGGTTTTGTGCATTCGGGCGGGCTGTTCAACGAGCTCAAGGACCTGCGCATCCTCCAGATTTTGGGTCTGAGTTTTGGCGAGGTGGTCCCGGCACGGGAACTCTTCAGGCGGATTTTCACCCGCATTCCGACGACCGTGAACAGTTGCGCGCTCGAGCGGTCGGTGCCGGAACTGTCGGTCTGGTGGGATCCCTGTCCCTGCGGCGGCTATGAGAAGGGGCGTTCGGAACTGATGAGGGAGTGGGGGCTCCTGGACTGAGTGCCTGGCCGTGAGGGAAATACAATGGTGGCCAGGGTCGGAACCGAACCGGCGACACACGGATTTTCAGGGGGCACAGAGGGTTAGCAGCTCAGTTCAAAACATTTTCACTTTGCGCGGATCTAGAATGGGTGTATAGTTCGTATCTCATTGGAAATAAGCATGTTGACAGGTGTTAAACATTTTCATTAGGACTTTCGGAATGAGTGCAGAAAAGGCGATTTTCCGGAGTGTTGCCGCCGTCGAACCGCTCTTGCCGGACTTGAAGCGGGTGGAACTGGCGGATCTTTCCCAGAAAATCACGTTGGCCGTTGGTGCACTGCATGGCTTGGTTCGTTCCCCGATTGTGTGGAACAAGATCGCGGCTCTTGTCAGGGAAATGAACTGCTACTACTCGAACCTGATTGAAGGCCACAAGACCTTGCCAAGGGACATCGAGCGCGCTCAACGTGCGGACTTTGCCAGGGACCGGAAGCAGAAAGAGAACCAACTTTTGGCTGTCGCCCACATCCAGACAGAAGAAGCGATGTTCGCCCGCCTCCGGGAAGGAGGCGTGGATGTCTACGCCCCGGAGTTCCTGTGCTGGATCCATTGCGAGTTCTACCGCCGACTGCCCGAATCCATGCACATTTCCAGAACGATAGCCGGCAACGAATATCGTACCGTGCCTGGCCGGCTTCGCGATTACATGGTTGATGTGGGCACCCATACGCCGCCCGACTTTGCGGCGCTGCCGGCATTCCTTGACCGCTTCCGTGAGGCGTACGGCAGCCCGGACATTCTGGCGACGAACCGTCTGGTCGCCATTGCGGCGGCTCATCACCGGCTCGTTTGGGTTCACCCGTTTGGTGACGGCAACGGTCGCGTTGCGCGGCTGCACTCTCACGCCCTGCTGTACCATCACGGCCTCGACGGACATGGCTTGTGGACGCTGTCCCGCGGCCTGGCTCGCGCTCGGCAAACCTACTACGCCCGGCTCCAGGAGGCGGACCAGCCGCGGCGCAACGACTATGACGGGCGGGGCAATCTTTCCGAACAAGGGTTGGCCCTGTTCTGCCAGTTCTTTCTGGAAACTGTTCTGGACCAAGTCAGGTTCATGGGCGATTTGCTCAAGTTGTCCGATCTCCGCACCCGCATTGAGCGATACTTCACCTACGAAGCGCTGCATCTGACCCGGTACCGGGAAGAGATCATGCGTGTTGTCAGCGTTCTGGTGGACGAGGGCGAACTCCCCCGCGAACGCGTGAGCGCCATCGCGGGAAAAGGGACGACCACGGCGGTCGAGATCATCAAACTGGGACTCCGCGAAGGCTACATTGAAAGCCCGTCGGCAAAGGGCAAACTTCGCATCGCCTTTCCCGCCAAAGTGCTGCCGTCGTATTTCCCCGGCCTGTTCATCGATCTGCCGGTGGAAGCGGAGTCGCACTAGACGTGGTGCTTGTTGGAGGTGTGTATCGGAAGGTTAAATGATCATGAAAACCCCAACGCTTAAGATTAACGGTGCCTACATTCACGGGGACGACAGCGGGCAACGGTGGAC
>CAYZVY010000204.1:0-7669 GCA_964481675.1 uncultured Verrucomicrobiota bacterium | reverse complement strand
TGGTTGCAGTTGAAGCGGTAGAGCTTGGTGATGCGCGTGGGGACCAGCTTGCCGGTCATGTTGGCCACCACCACGGGCATGCCGGTCTTGATGGAGCCCGAGGTGATCTTGCCGATGCCCAGGCGGCCGAGGAAAGGCGAATGGTCGATGGAGCTGACCTGCAGCTGGAGCGGGGCCTTGGGGTCGCCGCCCGGCTTGGGGATGTACTTGATGATGGCGTCGAGGATGGGGCGCATGTCGGTTCCCTTGACATGCGGATCGTTCGAGGCGTAGCCGCCGGTGGCGGAGGCGTAGATGGTGTGGAAATCGAGGGCGGCGCTGGCGGCGTTCAGCTTGACGAACAGGTCGAACACGTGGTTGACCACCCAGTCGATGCGGGCGGCGGGCTTGTCGATCTTGTTCACCACCACGATCACGGGGATGTTGCGGGCCAGCACCTTCTTCAGCACGAAGTAGGTCTGGGGCATGGGCCCCTCCTGGGCGTCCACCAGCAGCAGGGCGCCGTCGGCCATCTGGAGCACGCGCTCCACCTGGCCGCCGAAGTCGGCGTGGCCGGGGGTGTCGATGATGTTGATCGTGTACTTGCCGTACTTGAAGGAGCCGTTCTTGGAGGCGATGGTGATGCCCCGTTCGCGCTCGAGGTCCATGGAGTCCATGAGCCGCTCGGCCACTTCCTGGTTGTCGCGGAACATGCCGCTCTGCTGGAACAGCTTGTCCACGAGCGTGGTCTTGCCGTGGTCGACGTGGGCGACGATGGCGACATTGCGAATTAAACTGGAACGGTGCATGGTGTCTTTCGGGGGGGACGCCGGCGCAGGCTTACAATGAGCTCGCCAGCAGTCCAATAGATTACCCGACAGGGGGGGCGAAGTCAAATCCTGCTTTGGAGCAATCACGAGTAAAGATCCGCGCCGGGCGCCTTTTCATCGTGAAAAATACTGGAATGGAGAGGGGGAAAGGTGGATAATAAGAGCTGTTTTTACAAGGCGAGGCCGCCATGAACCGCTGCGAGTCGATTGAATGGTGCAACAGCTGGGTGACGGGCGCGTTGGACGATTCCGGAACCCCGCGCCTGCTGCTCGTGGGCGATTCGATTGCCCAGTCCTACTTCGAACGCGTGGAGAAGGCCTTGGCTGGCCGCTTTCTGTGCGCCCGGCTTACGTCGTCCCGGTGCGCCGGCGATCCCCAGCTTAAAAGGGAACTGGCCCCGCTCCTGGATGCGTTTCCCTTTTCCTGGATTCACGTTAATAACGGCTTGCACGGCTGGGACTACACTGAAGTCGACTATGCGGCGGGAATCGCGGATCTTTTCGATTTTATTGCCGGCCGCAGCCCGGACAGCCGGCTGATCTGGGCCTCCACGACGCCGGTCTGGGAGGGGACGCCGAAAGCGCTGTCCCCCAAGACGGACCGCGTCCGTGAGCGCAACCGGCTGGCGCTCCGGGCGGCGGCCGAACGCGGGCTCCCGTTCGACAATCTCTTTGATGCCCTCATCGGCCACCCGGAATGGATTTCGGACGATGGCGTGCATGTGAATGCCGCCGGCCAGGAGGCGCTGGCCGGCCAGGTTGTGCGGTCCGTTCTGCTGGAGTCCGAGGCCGCCGGGAAGCCCGCTCCGGCGCCCGCGGAGACGGTGGATACCTGGCGGGGCTTCCGCCGCCGCCGGTTTATCATCCAGGGGCGCGACTGCTGGATCGTCGAGCCGAAACAGGCGCTTCCGGGCAAGCCCTGGACCTGGTGCATGGAGTTTCCTGACGCCTTCACCGAGCGGACCGCCGTGCCGATGCTGCTCGAGAAGGGCTTCCATCATCTGTTCATGGACGTCGGCAACACGTTCGGGTGCCCGTTCGCCCTGCGGCAGCTGGACGCCTTTTATGCGGCCGTCCTGGCGCGCGGCCTGGCGCCGAGGGGCGCCCTGATCGGCATCAGCCGCGGCGCCCTGTATGCCTTCAACTGGGCGGCGCGGAATCCCGGCAAGGTGCTGGCGATTTATGCCGATGCGGGGGTGTGCGATTTCAAAAGCTGGCCGGCCGGCCGCGGGCGGGGCGCGGGAAGCGCCGTGGACTGGCAGGCGCTCCAGGCGTGCTACGGGTTCGCCAGCGAGGCGGAGGCGCTGGGCTATCGGCGCAACCCCGTCGACAACCTGGTCCCGCTGGCCGAGGCGGGCGTCCAGCTCCTGCACGTGGTGGGCGGCGCCGACGACGTGGTGCCGGTGGAGGAGAATGCGGGCCTTCTCTCCGCGCGCTACCTGGCCCTGGGCGGCCGGACCAGCCTGATCCACAAGCCCGGGGTGGGCCATCACCCCCACGGATTGGACAATCCGGCGCTGATTGCGGATTTCATTTCGAAGGCCACAACCCGGTAGGGCGCGCCAGCCCCGGGAAAAAGACTCGTCTTTTCGCCCCGGCTGCCCTATGCTGCTGGGGTGGACACACAAATCAAACCTACTTTTGCTTCCCTCGGGATCTCCCCGGCCATTCTCAAGGCCATTGAAACGCTCGGGTTCGAAGAGCCCGCGCCTATCCAGGCCGCCGCCATCCCCGTCATGCTCGAAGGGCGCGACGTGGTGGGGCAATCGCAAACCGGCTCCGGGAAAACGGCCGCCTTTGCCATTCCCGCCATCGAGAAGGTCGACCCCGCCAACAAGGCGCCCCAGGTGCTCATCCTCTGCCCCACGCGCGAGCTGGCCACCCAGGTGGCCGACGAGGTGCACAAGCTCTCGATCCACAAAAAGGGCGTCCATGCCGTGCCCATTTACGGCGGCGCCTCCTACGACCGCCAGTTTTATGAGCTGAAAAAGGGCGTCCAGATCGTCATCGGCACCCCCGGCCGCGTCCAGGATCATATCGACCGCGGCACCCTGCAGCTCAAGCAGATCAAGCTGGTGGTCCTCGACGAAGCCGACCGCATGCTCGATATGGGCTTCCGCGACGACATCAGCAAGATCCTCGACGTCACGCCCGAGGAGCGGCAGACGGTGTTCTTCTCCGCCACCATGTCGCCCCCCATCCGCGACCTGATCAAGAAATATTCGCACGACCCCAAGACCGTGCGCATCGAGCAGAAAACGGGAACGGTCCCCACGGTCGAGCAGTGGTTCTACGAGATCCCGATCACCCGCAAGTCCGAGGCGCTGGTCCGGCTGATCGACTACCACGCCTTCAAGCTCGGCCTTGTGTTCTGCAACACGCAGCGGATGGTGGACGAGCTGACGGACACCCTGATCGCCCAGGGCTTTTCGGCCGACCGCCTGCACGGCGGCATTCCCCAGGCCCAGCGCACGCGGGTGATGAACAAGTTCAAGAAGGCGGAATTTGAATTCCTCGTCGCCACCGACGTCGCCGCCCGCGGCATTGACGTGGACGACCTGGAAGTGGTGTTCAATTTCGATTTCCCCTTCGATGCGGAAGATTACGTGCACCGGATCGGGCGGACGGGCCGCGCCGGCAAGCGCGGTATGGCCATCACGTTCGTGTCGGGCCGGGACATCCACAAGCTGGTCTACATCGAGCGCTACACCCGCTCGCGCATCCAGCGCGGGAAGATGCCGACCTCCGGGGAGGTCGAGGAGAAGCGGGCCGACATCCTGATGCAGAAGATCCGGACCACCCTGGGCGCCAATACGTTCGCTCCGCAGTCCATTCTCGTGGACCGGCTGCTGGAGGAGGGCTTCTCCTCCACCGACATCGCCGCCGCCGTGCTGCAGATGCTGATGGGGACGGCCGCCGCCACGCCGCCCATCCCCGGCGCGCCTCCGGCCCGGTCGTCCGCCGTCGAAGCGCCCCCCGCAGCGCCGCGTGAGGATGCCATTCCGCCGCTTCGCCTGCCCGCCCGCGGGTACCAGTGGGTGCGCCTGAACGTCGGCCGGAAAGACCAGTTCAATCCCCGGGCGATCGTGGACCTGCTGGAAGCGGCCCTCGGCGTCCCCGCCGCCAAGGTGGGCATGATCGAGATGATGCCGGCCCAGTCGTTCGCCCAGGTGCCGCTTGAGAATCTTGCGCCTCTGAAGGACGGGCCGCTCCGCGCGGAATCGGAAAAACGGGCCGTCATGGTTTCCTGTCTGCCCGACAAGCGCCGGCGCCCGGACAAGGGCTAGCCCGGCGGGCGGAGGTTTTTCGATGACCAGCCGTGAGCGTTGCCTGGCTTCGATCGCGGGGACGGCGCCAGACCGGACGCCGGTCTTCCCCCTTCTGATGTTTTTCGCCCAGCAGCGGGCGGGCATCACCTATCGCGAATTCGCCACCAACGGGCTCGCCCTGGCTGATGCCCAGGGTGCGATCCGCGCCCGGTTTCCGGTGGACGCCCTGACCGTCTGCTCCGATGCCTTCCGCCTGCCCGCCGACCTGGGCGCGGACATGGCGTTCCCCGACGACAAGCCCCCCTATGCGAAAAACCGCCTGATCCGGGACGCGGCCGACCTGCGGAAGCTGGGCCGCCCCGATCCCGCGGCCGTCGGCTCCCGCATGGCGGACCGCCTGCTCGGCGTGCGCGAGCTGGCCCGGGGAGCGGGCCGCGATTGCCTGGTTGTCGGCTGGGTGGACATGCCCTTTGCCGAGGCCTGTTCCCTGGTCGGGCTGACCGAATTCATGCTCCTGCTGGTGGACGAGCCGGCACTGGCGCACCGGATCCTGGAGTGGATCTCCGTCCGGGTGATCGATTTCGCCGTGGCCCAGGTGGAGGTCGGCGCCCCCCTGATCGGCGCGGGCGACGCGGCGGCCTCGCTTGTTTCGCCGGAGCAGTACCGGGAGTTCGTGCTTCCCTATGAGCAGCGGGTGTCGGAGGCGATTCACGCGGCCGGCGGGCTGGTCAAGCTGCACATCTGCGGGCAGACGACCCACCTGCTGGAGGACATGGTCACGAGCGGGGCGGACCTGTCCAACGTGGACCACCTGGTCCCGTTCGAGGCCGCGTGCAAGGTGTACGGCCGCCACGGGCTGTGTTTCAAGGGGAACCTGGACCCGGTTGCGGAGATGATGCAGAGCACGCCCGAGGCATGTTCCCAAAAATGCAAAAGCCTGATCCGGAAGGCCCGCGGCCTGCGCTTCATGTTGAGCCCCGGCTGCGAGGTGCCGGCCGCCACGTCGGACGCGGTGTTCATGGCGTTCTGCCGGTCGGCCGGGGCGGGTGGCTGACCGCGTGAATTAAAAAAGGGACAACGGCGATGGATTCGATCCAGGATCGGCTGGCGTGGTTCAGGGACGCGCGGTTCGGCATGATGATCACCTGGGGGCTGCACAGCCTGCTGGGGCGGGGCGAGTGGGCCATGATGATGGAAAACTGGCCGGCCGCGGAGTATGCCCGGCTGGCGCGGAAATTCAAGCCGGCGCGCTTCGACGCCGGCGCCTGGGCCGACCTGGCCGTGGCCGCGGGGATGAAGTACGGGGTCCTGATCACCCGCCACTGCGACGGCTACTGCCTCTTCGATTCCGCGCACAGCGCCGGCGATTTCACCTCCGTCCGCAACGGCCCGGGCCGCGACTTCGTGCGCGAGTATGTCGAGGCCTTCCGCAAGCGGGGGCTGAAGGTGGGCCTTTACTATTCGGTGGGGGACTGGCGGGAGCCGGGCTATTTCGATCCCGAAGGCAGCCCGGCCAGCGCGGCGCGGATGGTCGAGTCGGTCCACCGGCAGGTGGAGGAGCTCATGACCCGCTACGGGACCATCGACGTGCTCTGGTACGACGGCTGGTACTGGGAGTGGTGCCGGACCAAGTGGCCGGGGCTGCCCCGCGAGAAGGCCATCGCGTTCTGGCGGTCGCACGAGCTTAACGCCATGGTGCGCCGCCACCAGCCCGGGATCATCATCAACGACCGCTCCGGCCCGCCCGAGGACTTCACCACGCCGGAGCAGAAGGTCGAGGCCGAGAAAGCCGGCCGCGCGTGGGAAACCTGCATGACCATCGGCAGCACCAACGCGTGGGGCTACATCCGCCACGACCCGAACCGCAAGACCGCCTCGCAATTGATCAAGCACCTGATCGAGGCCTCTTACCAGGGCGGCAATTTCCTGCTCGATGTCGGGCCCAAACCCGACGGGACCATCCGTTCCGAGGAGCGGGCGCGCCTCCTGGAAATGGGGGACTGGCTGAAGGCGAACGGTGAGTCGATCTACGGAGGCGGGCTGAAGCCGCTGGGCTGGTACCAGACCGGCCGGAGCGCCAGCCGGGGCCGCACCGTGTACCAGTATTTCTACCAGTGGCCGGGCCGCGAGGCAGTTGTTCCCGATTTGGCGACGCCCGTCCGGTCGGCCCGCCTGCTGGGAACCGGGCAGCCCGTCACGGTCAGGGCTGGTACCAACCGCCGCACGTTCCTGAGTGGTTTGCCGGCCCGCCCGCCGTCGCCTCACGCCAGCGTGGTGGCCCTGGAGTGTGAAGGCGAGCCCGCCCTGATCCAGGACGCCCAGCCCTGCTGGTGGACATGACAGGACATCAGCGATGCCTGGAGACCCTTGCCTGCCGGCGCCCCGACCGGGTGCCCGCCTATACGCCCACGATTGCCAGCGACGTGGCCTCCCGGATCCTGGGGCGGCCCGCCCACACGGGCGGCCCCGGGCTCTGGTACGCCGAGGCGGAGGCCTGGTGCCGGGGCGAGTCGTGCTTCCGGGATCTCGACGCGGTCCAGCAGGGCGGCTGTTTTTTCCAGGTCGATCCCGTAGGTTTCGTCGTGGCAAGCATAAACGCCTACAGCGTGAGGGTCAGCATCAGGCTGCCGACGAGGGCATCGGCGCCGCGGTAGAGCCCGCGGGCGCCTTCCCTGATTTCGGGATCGACCAGCCAGGAATACTGGAGGCCGGGCTTGAGCGTGACGGTTTTCGAGAGCGTCCAGGCCAGAGTGGCGCCGGCGGTGAAATCGTTCAGCGCCGCGTCTTTCACGCCGAAATAGAAGTCGTTATACGAGGAATCCGCTCCGCCCAGCGAGGCGCGCAGGGACAGGGTCTTGTCGTCCGCCAGGACGACGTCCCGGGACAGCGCCAGGGAGGCATACGCGCCGTCGGCCTCGTCGATGTCGCGATACACGGTCAGGGCGGGCGTCGCCACGGGGTTGGCCCACGTGGCGCCGAAATACACTTCCCGCGTCCCGGGATAATCCGTGTTGGGAAACAGGTACTCGATGACGCCGCCGGCGAGCGCAATCGGTCCCGCCTGGCGGCCGTAGGAGACGGTCAGGTCGATTTCCGAAAAATCGGCGCCGCCCGTCGCACGGTCGGTCGTGTTATAGTTGCCCCAGGCGTTCACGCCCCATCCGCCGGACACCGCGTTCAGCGCGGGCTGGAAAACCGCCTGATCGTTCAGGACCTGCCCCCGCCAGACATACGCGCTCAGCAGCGGCAGATCCGCCGTCGTCTGCGCCCGCGCCGCCAGGCCCGCCGCCATGAGTCCCGCCGCCATCCATCGCCATCCCGTTTCGTGTCGCATGCCTGTGGCTCCTTGCTTGGTTGTTGAAGCGATGCTTCCTTTTAGCAAGGGCCATGCCAACGCCTGGTTTTATTGAAAACAGGCGGCTTATCCGGGAAATCATGCGGCATGACCTGAAAACGGGACAAGGTTAAATTTGACAAAAATGTCGAACATAAATGCTCGCGCAACAAAAATGAACATTTTCATTGTGCGGCCAATGGGGTTCACTGAAGAGCCGCGCGAACGGGAGGCGCATGCGGCGTCGCGGGAGCTCC
>CAYZVY010000203.1:0-7680 GCA_964481675.1 uncultured Verrucomicrobiota bacterium | reverse complement strand
GCAATCCCTTTTCTTGATTTTCGGACGGGACCGGCCTATGGTGAAGGATCAGCAAGGAGTGGTCATGAAGGCATATGATGTGGTGGTGATCGGCGGCGGGACCGCGGGAGTCGTGGCGGCCGTGCAGGCCGGACGGGCCGGCGCGCGCACGCTCCTGGTGGAAAAGAACGGCATGCTGGGCGGCACCGTCACGCTGGGCGGCATCAGCTACCCCGCCCATTTCTTCGCCTGGGGAAAACAGGTCATCGCCGGCATCGGCTGGGAACTCGTGCGCCGGACCATCGAGCTCGAGGGGCGCCCCGTCCCCACGCCCGACTACACGAAGGATAACGACAAGCCCGGCCATGTCGGCATGGACAAGGTCCTCTACGCCGGCATCTGCGACGAGGCCGTGCTCCAGGCCGGCGTCGAGCCCCTGTATCACGCCATGCCGGCCGAGATCGCCTGGCGCGACGGCTGGAAGATCCGCCTGTGCACCAAGTCCGGCCTGCGGGACGTGGAGGCCAAGGTGCTGATCGACGCCACCGGCGACGCGAACGCCGTGACCCTGGCCGGGTTTGAGGTCGTCCGCCCCCCCATCGTGCAGCCCGCCACGCTCAGCATGCGCATCTCGGGCTATGAGTTGGACAAGCTGGACATCCCGGCGCTCAAGGCCGCGGCCGATGCCGCCATCGCGGCCGGCGAGCTGAAGTCCACGGACCTGTCCTGGCGCAACACCGGCCCGGAGTCCTTTCTCAGGAGCCGGGGCGGCAACGCCAACCACTTCCACGCCGAGGGCGCCGAGACGAGCGAAGGGCGCACCGCCGCCGAGATCGAAGGCCGCCAGACGATGCTGCGGATGTACCGGTTTTTCAAAAAACAGCCGGGGCTGGAGCAGTTCCGCATCGAATGGGTCTGCCCGGAGGCGGGCATCCGCGAGACCTGCACCATCACGGGCAAGGAGACGATGCGGGTGGCGGACTACGAAGCCGGCCACGTGTATCCCGAGGCGGTCTGCTATGCCTATTACAACATCGACGAGCACCTGAATGACGGGGCGGGCATCAATTACCGGCGGCTGAAGTTGAACGTGCTGCCCACCATTCCGCGCGGCGCGCTGCTGCCGGCGGGCAGCCGGTTCCTGATCGTGGCCGGCCGCTGCGCCGCGAGCGATCGCGAAACCAACTCCGCCATCCGCGTGGAAAGCCCCTGCATGGCCATGGGCCAGGCCGCGGGCGCCATGGCCGCCTTGAGCGCGAAGACCGGCGTCGACCCCGAGGCGCTGCCCATGGCCGATATCCGCGCCCTGCTGAGGCAGCACGGCGCCATCGTGCCGGGCGCCTGATGAAGCGCGCCGGCCTCAACGAGGACTGCAACCACTTCTATTGCAGCCACCCCGAGTCGGACATGACCGCGGAGGGGGTCGACCGGCTGGTGGACACCTATGCCCGCAGCCCGGGGCTGGGCGCGCTGTTTTTCAACGTCAACGTGAAGCGCGCGTTCTTTGACAGCCGCGCGTGGGAGCCGATTTACGAGGGGTACGATCCGGAGGGGCCGGACGACCAGCCGTATCTTCGCTGGCTGGCCAAACGGCCGGGCGGCGGGAAACAGGGACGGATCTGGCCCCACCGCGTGTGGCTGCTGACCCATCGCCGGGTGGATCATGTGGCCCGCTGGGTGGCGCGCAGCCGGCTGCGCGGCGTGGACGCCTGGCTGTCGGTGCGGATGAACGACTGGCACTTCAACGACGAGCCGGACTCCTTCTGGCACTCCACCCTGTGGCGCACGCGGCCGGACTTGTACCGGCGCGGCTACCGCAACGAGTGGTGGCACGACCTGTTGTTCGATTATGGCCAGGCCGAGGTGCGGGACCACCATCTGGCGCTCATCCGCGAACTGCTCGACCGCTTTGCGCCCGACGGGCTGGAGCTGGACTGGATCCGCAACCCACAGCTGTTCAGGCCCGGCTTCGAGGAGCAGGGGCTGCCCCTGCTCAACGCGTTCATGCGGGACGTCCGCGACCTGGCCGATCGGGCCGGCGCCGCCGCCGGCCGCCGCATCCGCATCGGGGTGCGGGTGCCCGAGCGGCCCGGAACCGCCCGTCGGCTGGGGATGGATGCGGCCGCCTGGATGCGCGAGGGGTGGGTGGACCAGGTGGTCCTCTCGCCGTTTCTGGGAACGTGCCCGTTCGATCCGCCGCTGGAGCTGTGGCGGGAGCTGGCGGCCGGCCGGCCTGTCACCTTCGGCCTCACGTTGAACCCGACCGTCTCGCCCTTCCCCAGCGCCTCCATCCGGAAGGGGACCCTGCCCGCCACGCCGGAACTGCTCCGGGGCGCGGCGGCGGCCGGCTATTTCCGCGGAGCGGAGCAAGTGACGCTGTTCAATTTCTGCTACTGGGAAACGCCCGGCGGCGAGCGGCTCGGGGACCTGATTGCGCTGATGGACGACCTGGGGGACCGGGAAACCGTCTACCGGAAGGCCCGGCGGCATGCGGTGTCGTATAACGAGGTGACGGCGCCCGGCGAGGCGGAAGAGAGCCTCCTGCCAACGACGTTCCTGCACGGGCCCGGCTCCGCCGCCCGCTATGGCAACAACACCATTTCGCTCGCGCCGCAGATCGGCCCCGCGCCCGAGGCGGACCGGGATTGCCGGGTGATCCTGGGTTTCGCGAAGGACCGCGAGCAGCCTGGCGGGGCGGGGGAACTGCATGTGCGGGTCAACGGCGCCTTGTGCGCCGAAGCGGAGACCGTTCCGGCGGGGTTGGCCCTGCCGTCCCTCGTCGGCGCGGCCTGGTCGTTCCCTGTTCCCGCAGGCAGCCTGCATGACGGGCGCAACGCGGTTGAAATTTACAGCGACACGAACCGCGGCGAACTGGTGTGGGCGGAGGTGGCCATTGGAAACAGGGATCAGGGTTCAGGAATCAGGGGATCGCGGACGGGGCCCTGAAGCGGTTCGCCTAAACCCGCCTCCTGGCGAAGCGCGGCCATGTCGAGTTCCGCGAGCCATTCGGTCAGGTTGCCGAAAACGGGATGGAAGTTATAGCCGCCGTCCGTGAGTTCGCGGATCGCGTCGTCCGTTTTCCACCCCTGCACGGCGATGCGGTACAAAGCGCACATGGTGCCCGTGCGGTCGGCCCCGTGCAGGCAGTGGACCAGGGCCGGGCGGCGGGCGGGGTCGTTCACGATTTTCAGGAAGCGGACGGCTTCCTTCCGCTCCGGGTGCCAGGCCTTCATGGTGATCGTCTCGCAGGAGAAGTCATTCGTTCCGATTTCGTCTTTGTCCGAGTGGAAGGAGCGCAGGTTGACGATTGTCTTGATGCCCAGCTTTTTGAGGTTGGTCATCCCCTCGGCCGTCGGCTGCGCGCTGCGGTACAAGCCGTCGCTGACTTTGTGAAAATTGGGAACGCCCTCCAGGGCGACCGGCTGCGCCCAGGCCGCGGGCCGGTTGGTCGGCGTTTCCGCCGGCGCGGCGAGGGCGCCCAGAAGGACCGCGAGGGCGATGGCGAAGCTTTTTGTTGAATGATGCATGGTGGCGTTAGTAAAAGGTTTCGCACCGGATTTGGCTAGGAAATAATCGCGCATGACAGCTCCGCGAGCAGGGGCGGGTGGTCGCTCAGGGTCCAGCCGGTTCCGGCCGCATCCTGCTGGTGGAACGCGCCGTGATCCAGCGAGGCGAAGCGCACCAGGCGGCGGGACCACGCCTCGTCCAGCCAGATGTAGTCCACCCGCCGGCGGCCGAGTGATTCGTCCTGCAGGGCCGCCGCCGCGTCGGTGTAGCCGCTGTCGCGCAGGAGGCGGTAGGGCGGGCTGTCGGGCTTGCCGTTCATGTCGCCCATGATCAGGTTGGGCCGCGGCGCGAGGGCCAGCACCCGCTTCAGTTCGGTCACGCGGGCGCGGTGACCGGCCTCGCCGGGGCCGGCAAACCGGTCGCTGGGCAGGTGGACGAGGGCCGCTTCGAGGCGGCCGGCCGGGGTTTCCACCGACGCGCGCAGGTGGATCCGTTCGTGAGGCGGGCCTTCGACGGGGCGGGTGTGGTCGGCCAGCCGGGCCGTCCCCCTGCACAGGAGGGCGCCGCCGTAATCGGGGCGCAGCCCGCCGGGCGCGTGGAGGCGGGAGGCCATGTCCAGCCGGCCGGCGAGGGTGTCGGCCAGGTCGGGCCGGTGCACCTCGCAGAGGCCCAGGAGGTCGGGCTGGTGCGCCGCGTAGAGGCCGGTCAGCGCCTCCAGCACCTCGGGCACCTCGGCCACCCGTTCCCGGCCCCAGCGGGGCGGCTCGCCCTGGAACCAGTAGACGTTGTGAAGCAGGATGATCATGCGGATTTACATTACGGGCAACAGCGGCTCGAGGAAAGTTAATTTTGACTTGCCCCCCCCGGAGAGGCTATTCTAATCAATTGTCTGAAGGTTGCGAAGAAAGGATGAGACGGCCATGCCCACGTATGAATATGCCTGCCCGAAGTGCGGCATCTTTGAGAAGTTCCAGAGCATGAAGGACGAGCCCCTCATCAAGTGTCCCACCTGCCGCCGGAAGGTGAAGCGGCAGATCGGCACGGGAGCCGGCCTGATCTTCAAGGGAAGCGGTTTCTACACGACCGATTACCGGAGCGACAGCTACAAGAAGTCGGCCAAGACGGATTCCGCCGCGCCCGCAACTCCTGCCGCGCCCGCAACTCCTGCCGCGCCCGCAACCCCCGCCGCCGCGTCCGCCCCGGCGGCTCCCGCCAAAAGCGAACCTAAAAAGTAGTTTCGGGAGACTGAGCCATGATGAAGGTTACCTGCAATCACTGCGCCGCCAAGAACGACCTGGGCCGGATGTTCTGCATGTCCTGCGGCAAGCGCATGACGATCACCAACGCCGACGTGAACGAGGCGGCGGCCGAAAAGGCGGCGTTCAATCCGCTCACGCTCGTCAAGCCCCTGCTGATCACCCTGATCCTGCTTGCCGCCGCCGCCGCCCTGGTCCCGTTCAGGCCGGTCGCCCCCGCGGAAAGCGACGGCCTGGCCCTTCGCGTGAAGGGGAAGTACCAGCAGCTTCTCCGCGCCGCCACGGGCCGGGAGACGGCCCGCGTGACCTTCGATGCGGACGAGCTCAACATGTTCATGAAGATGCGGAACACCGGAACCGGGGCCAATACGCCCGTTTTCAACCTTCAGTTGAAGGGGGACCGGCTGATCGTGCTCCAGCAGTTCCTGGTGTCTCCCGCCAACGCCGTGGTGCTGCGCTTCAGCCGCCGGTCGGTCTGCGCGGGCAGCGGGCGCGCCCTGGTTTCGGGCATGAGCTATTTCGGCCACCTGCCACTGCCGGGGCCGCTGAAGACGGTCGTCACCCAGCCGATGCGGGCGGCGTTCGTGCTGACGCCCTCCGAGCAGACCATTGAGAAACGTCTGACCGAGATCCTTATCCGGGATGGTAAACTTGAAATTGCGGTGGGTCCTTAGCCTTCTTCCGTTCTGCGCCGCCGCGGCCCTCCTCGCGGCTCCGCCCGCTCCCTCCGATGTCGAGGGGCCGCTGGGCCTTGTGCGGGTGTCCGGCGGCGGGTACCGCGAGGCCCGCGATGCCGCCCGCCACCTCGAGGATGTGTTCCACCGCCTGGAAACCCTCGGTGGCCGGCCGTTCGACACCTCCTTCAAGCCCTTCGTCAAGCTGGTGCTGCCCGCCAGTCCCTGGGGCCCCCCGTCGCTCGACGTCTCTCCGTCCTCCAATGGCCTGCCATGGCGGATCGTGGTCAGCGGTCCGCTGGAGGACACCATTCCCGATCTTAACGCCTATGCGGCCCGGCTGGCGCTCTCCCTCTGGTCCGGCCAGGGCGGCCGGCCCCTGGAGCGGGGCGACTGGCTGGCCGTCGGCCTGGCCGGCAACCTGCTCCCGCTTTCGAAAGCCCGCAACCGCGAGCTGACCCAGCAGCTGGTTGACGAGGGGCGCCTGCCGTCCCTGGAGACCATCGTCACCTGGAACCGCATGCCGGACGGCCCCATGATGGAGAAGGCGGCTGTCTGCCAGGCGGTGGCCTGGATGCTGACGGGACCCAACAACGGGGACCTGCCGGCCCTCCTGGAGCAGATCCGGCAGGATCGGGTGACGGGCGACTGGATCCTGGCGCTGGAAGCAACGCGCGGCGGCGATCCCGAAGTTGCCTGGCGTGCGGCGGCCATGAAAGGCGACATCCTGGCCGGCGGGGTGCGCCCGTTTTCACCCATGCTCTTCCGCCAGTTCCGGCAGGCCCTGCTGACCCCGCCAACGGAGCTGGGGCTGGACAGCTCGGCGGGCGTGCCGCCGCTGTCGCCGTATCAGTTGCTGGCTGTCCGCGGCTCCACCGGCGCGCGCGAGGCCGCGCGGCTGCGGTCGGCCGCCGTGCAGAAGATGGCTGTTGGAACGCCTCCCGAGCTGATGGCCGTGGCGCTGCGGTACAAGGCCTTTTTCGACGGCCTGGCCGGCCGCTCGCTTTCGTTTATGCTGCGCCGGCGCTTGAGGCAGGCGGAGCAGGCGCTGCGTGGGGTGGAGGACCAGGCCGCGGCCCGGGCCGAGTGGGTGGATCTGTTTGACGAGGCGGCGGCCGATGGCGTTACCGTGGCGCCCTTCGAGCGCACGGCGATCGAACGGGCCGTGGACCAGGCCGAGGCCCGGATGGAAGCCGCTCCGGCGGCGAAAGGCAAGGAGTAGGGGATGGCCCGAAAGACGCTCAAGACGACGGTCGGCCTGATCGGGTCCGACGTGCTGGCCTACACGGTGGGCGAGGATCCGGTTCTGGACCTGGCGCTGGTGGAGGCCGATTGCGCGGGCTCCGCCGCCCACGCCGTCATGCTGAGCCGCATGCCCGGCCGCATCCTCTCCGCGCGCGAGTGTGGCGCCGTCATCCGCGAGCTGGTGGCCATCATGCGCCTGGCCCGGAACAACCGGTTTCCCATCACCCTGGCCGACCAGGATGTGCATCTGGCCGTCGAGCGGACGCTCACCGAGAAGCTGGGCGACACGGGCAAGAAGGTCCACACGTTCCGGAGCCGGAACGACCAGGTGTCGGTGGACCTGCGGCTGTTCATCCGCGAGCAGCTGCTGGGGCTGATGGACGAGGCCGCGGCGCTGGGCGACGCGTTCCTGGCGTTTGCCCGGCGGCATGCCCGCGTGCCCATGGCGGGCCGCACGCACCTGCAGCCGGCCATGCCGTCGTCAGTGGGCCTGTGGGCCTCCGCCCACGCCGAGAGCCTGCTGGACGACTTGCGCGAGCTGGCGTCGGTGTATGAGCTGAACGACCGCTGCCCCCTGGGGTCGGCGGCGAGCTACGGCGTGCCGGCGCCCATTGACCGGGCGCTGACGGCGCGGCTGTTGGGCTTTTCGCGGCCGATCCACAACGTGCTGTACGCCAACAACGCCCGGGGCAAGCACGAGGCGCGCGTGCTGGCGGCGTGCGGGCAGGTCATGCTGACCCTGGCGCGCGCGGCCGAGGACCTGATTTTGTTCACCATGCCCGAGTTCGGTTATTTCCGGCTGCCCGAGGACTGCACCACGGGCAGCAGCATCATGCCCCAGAAGCGCAACCCCGACGTGTGCGAGCTGGTGCGCTCCCGCGCCGCCCGGGTGCTCTCGCGCGCCTCCTGCGTGGCGGAGATTGCCCGGGGCCTGCCCAGCGGCTACAACCGCGACCTGCAGGACACCAAGGGCGAGCTGATGGACGGGCTGGCGGTGACGCGGGGCAGCCTGCGCGCCT
>CAYZVY010000202.1:0-7690 GCA_964481675.1 uncultured Verrucomicrobiota bacterium | reverse complement strand
CTGAGCATGAGTTTGCCTGGACTCGACACCTTCGAGCAGCATACCGGATACGATGGCGCGGACGGGGTGCTGGCCGCCTTCGCGGAGGCGAAAACGCGCGGCATGAAGACTGTGGCCAATATCACGGTAACCAAGCTGAACCTGCACGAACTGGAGCGCACCATTGCCGCCGCCTTCCTGGCGGGCGCGCAGCAGATCCTGCTCAACCGGTTCATCCCGGGCGGCCGCGGGTTGCGCCATGCGGCCGAGCTGTCGCTGTCGCGGAGCGACCTGACCCTCATGCTGGACACCGCCGAAGCCGCCCTCCTGAGCGCCGGGCGCTTCGGGTCGCTGGGCACCGAAGTACCGCGCTGCCTGGTCGATCCCGCCCGCTACCGGCAGCTCACCGTCAGCACGCGCTGCTCGGCTGCCATCCAGTTTTTCGTCGTGGGGCCGTCTGGGTTCATCCGGGTCTGCAATCATTCGCCGCTCAACCTGAATCATATTGACGATGTGACCGGCCTTAAACAGAACGACTACTGGTCGCGCTTTGTCCAGAAGCACTACCTCCCCGCCCTGTGCGGAGGCTGCGAGCACCGGCACGACTGCGACGGCGGCTGCCGCGAAGCCGCCCACGTCGTGAGCGGCGCGCCCGACTCACCGGACGTCATGCTGTAAAAACAATGACGGTCTGAAAAGGCAGGGTATCACCCCATAGGTAAAGCTCCCTGTCTTGCGCATAATTAGTCAGATATTTGGAGCCAAACATACATGCTCAACGCGGCACATACTGTAAAGATTGACCGATGGTCGCGCCGCTATCGGGCGGCGTTGCGTCATACGCTAGCCCATCATCCAGGACCCATTATTCAACCGGCGCTCAAACTGGGGCACGAGGCGCTCGATCTGGGACTGGAAACGCTGGACCTGGCGTTGATCCACGACCGGGCCTTGACCTCCATGCTGTCGCCCGGAGGCTCGGGAGTGGCCAGGATGAAGTCGATCTCGACGGCCAAACGATTTTTTGATGAAACCATCGGTCCGATCGATCAAACACACAAAATGGCCATGAAAACGGGCATTCGCGTGGGTCAGTTGACCCAAGCCCTGCGCCAGCGCACCGCCGAATCGCTCGTCTCCTCGCTGCACCTGAAGCAGGGCATCGCCCGGCGGCAAAAAGCTGAAGCGGCCGTCGTGAAGAGCGGGAAGCACCGAACGGATCTGCTGGCGGAGTCCGTCCGGCTTCGAACGCTCCTGCGTGACCGGAAACGGGTTATCCTCCTGGCGCTGGAGGAAGAACGCCGCAAAAACAGCCGCGACCTGCATGATGATGTCGCCCAGATCCTGCTGGACATCAACTTCAAGCTTCTCGCCCTGAAAACAGCGGTCCGGGCCAATACGAAAAAGCTCAAGAAAGAGATTGCCGAGACCCAGCGGTTGGTGAAACAATCCTCTACGATGCTGATGCGTTTCGAGCTCAAACTGGGGGGGGTGCCATGAACCGTAAATGGCGCATGTTATTGACTATTTACCAGAAGGCGCTGAACCTCTTCCTGAAACAGGGTCCCAAGGCGTCTTTGCGACCGGCGTTGAGGATCGGGCGGCGCGCGATGGTTCTGGGGCTGGAAACCCTCGACCTGGCCCTGATTCACGAGCAGATCCTCGTTTCCAAGGCCCTGTCCATCCCGTCAGCCCGCGTCCGCAATGCCCTTTTTAAACGGGCGCGCGCCTTCTTCGCCGAAGCCATCGTCCCCATGGAAAACCTGCACCGCTCGGCCCTTGAAGCCAGTCTCCACTTGAACCAATTGAACGTCGGCCTACGCCGCCGAACCCGGGATCTCGCAACCTCCAACCGCGAATTGAAGAAAGAAATCGCCCGGCGCCAGTCAGCCGAGCAAACCCTTCGCAAAAGCGAACAGCATACAAGCCTACTGCTCACGCAATCGCAAAGTCTGCAAACCCAGCTGAAGCAGCTTTCCCAGCGCATTCTCTCGGTGCAGGAAGAAGAGCGGAAACGGATCAGCCGCGAATTGCACGACGTCATCGCCCAAATGCTGACCGGCATCAACGTCCGGCTGGCGACCTTGAAAAACGAGGCGGCGGCCAATGCCAAGGGGCTCAGCGGAAAGATTTCGCGCACCCAGAGGCTGGTCGAAAAGTCGGTCGATATCGTCCACCGGTTCGCCCTCGAATTGCGCCCGGCGGCGCTGGACGACCTGGGCCTGATCCCCGCGCTCCACTCGTTCCTGAAAACCTTCATCCGGGAAACGGGAATCCGGGCCTCCCTGACGGCCTTTGCGGGTGTCGAAAAGCTCAGCGGCCCCAAGCGCACGGTCCTCTACCGGGTCGCTTACGAAGCCTTGACGAACGTCGTCAAGCACGCGAAAGCCAATCGGGTCGATATCATCATCCAGCAGGTTTCGAAAGCCGTTCGCATGCAGATTATCGACGACGGCCAGTCGTTCCGGGTCGAAGAGTTGTGGCTTCCGAAAAATGAAAAGCACCTTGGGCTGCTCGGCATGCAAGAACGGGTTGAAATGGTCGGGGGCACGTTTGAAATCCGATCCACGCCCGGCAAAGGCACCACTGTTCAAGTGCAAATTCCCTTCGGCAACAAAGCCAGAGAGCTCAGCCCATCATGAAATCCGACAACGTCATCACCGTCATGCTGGCCGACGACCATATGATCGTCCGCGAAGGACTGCGCCGGCTCCTCGAGGCCGAAATCGACATCCAGGTTGTCGGGGAGGCCTCCACGGGCCGCCAGGCCTTGACGATGGCGCTGAAGCTACGCCCCGCCGTGATCATCATGGATATCGCCATGCCGCTGCTCAACGGGCTGGAAGCCACCCGCCAGATCCGCCATGCCATTCCCGGCGCCAAGGTGCTGATCCTCTCCGCCCACAGCGACGACGCCTACGTGGAACGCATGAAGGCGCTGGGCGCGTCGGGCTACCTGATCAAGCAAACCTCCGCCGATCTGCTCTGCAAGGCGGTGCGGGAAGTGTACAAGGGCAATACCTTCTTCAGCCCGACCATCGCCAAGCGCGCCGACAAGCGCCTCCAGGCGTCGCTCGACCGGAAGGGCCTGCCCAAGGCAAACGCCGCCCGATTGAGCTCACGCGAGTCCGAGGTTTTGCAGATGATCGCCGAAGGCGAGGGAAACAAGCAGATTGCCTCCGAGCTCGGCATCAGCATCAAGACGGCCGAAAAGCACCGTGAACACCTGATGCGGAAACTCGACATCCATGATACGGCCAGCCTCACCCGCTATGCGATTTCGGCGGGCATTATCGAGTGCGATGTCCCGCTGACCATCGTCTGAGCCGGACGCCTCAATACGCCGTCCGGAGCGCAATCAACAGGCCAGGCATCACGATCCATCCCGCGATGATCTGTCTTATTCCATACATGTTGATGCGCTCCAGACACGGCAGGGCTCCAAAACGGAATCCCATTACTTCGATTTGATGAAGTGCGTCACGTCGATCACGCCCGCCTCTTGAACGGCCAGGCAACGGGCCGGGCCCGACTCCGGAGCATAGCTCAGGTAGACCGCCATCAGCCCGTTGTCGCGACTGACCGTTGAATAGCCGGTCAGGAGAATCGCCTGCGCCGGATGGGTCACGTCCAGCACCCACACGGGGGCGTCGGCGAAATCCACCAGGAAATAGCGGACCCAGGACGGATCGGTGACAAACTTCACCTGGAAGGATTTGTTCGCCTGGTCGACATAGACATCGCCCGGCGTCCGAACGGGATGCGCATCGGCCATCGCCATGCGCGGGGGATTGGCTTCAACCGCCAGTTCACAGGCGGAGCCCGTCATCGATTTCCTGGCATAGAACAGGATGGAATCCCCGGGCTGCAAGGAAGCGCCCTGCGCGTTCACCAGGATGGGAACCAAAACCCCGTCGATCCGGACAGCCAGGCGCGACGGAACCAGCGTGGACAACGGCATGCCGGAAGCGGCGAGCGTCTCATACCGGATCCGGTACAGGCCGCCGGCCGTCTCGGTCCGGAAGGTCCCCGCCACGAAGCGCGAGGCCGCAGGCGAAGAGCCGGCGGCGCCCAGGCAGATCGCCGGCCCGTAGGTGACCGTCTTGAAGTTCGCGGCCACTTCTTCCAGCCAGTAATAATAAGCCCCATCCGCCCGGGCGCTGGCATCGCGGAACTTGTAGACGGCGCCATCCAGGGAGGCCGATCCGGGAATCAAGGCCGCGTTAACCCGGGTCCTGCTTCCGGATGCGGTGGCCGACCGGTACAGGTTGAATCCCAGATTGTCGAACTCCGTACCCGTTTCCCACTTCAGTCTCACGCCGTCCGGAGCGGCCATTGCGCGGAAATAGAGCAGCGTGACGGGAACGGGAATATCATTGACGACCCGGACGGTGAGGCTGACGGTGCGCGTTCCAGAATCGCTGAACACCTGGACCGTATTGGGCAGGCCGTTGGCGGCCGAGGCTTGCTTGCTCACCCGGCCCGCAATGACGATGTTGGTCGTGAAGCCGGGAGGCAGATCTCCCAAATCCCACACATTGCTCGTGCCGGGCATGGGCGCGGGCGTGGATGACTTATAGATAAAGTGCGGGGCATAGGTCTCGACCACCGTCACATTGGACACGATGCCGCTTTGGGAGGCATTGAATACCGTGATCGTGTAAACCAGCAACTGGCCGGCCTGGGCCGGATCGCGGCTGGCTGTCTTCGTGATCTGGGGCGGCTCAATGGGGAGCAGGTCGACCCGGGTATCGGCATCATCGGTCGTGCTCGCATCGGCGAGTCCAACAATGCTGTCGCCATTCCCATAAATCGGCGTCCCCCGCACAGACGCTACATTCACCACATCCTCCAAAACATTCGAGTGAATCGCCGTCAGCGTGGCCGTTGCGCCAGGGGCCAGGACCGGAATCGTGCCGATCAATCCCAGCACGTCGTCCGACACCACCACGTTGGTCATGAACGTCTCGCCGGAATTGGTGACCCGGAATTGGTAGGTCACATCGGAACCCGCCCGCACATAATGAACAGCATCATCCGCCGCGCCACCGGCTATTTTAATCACGAGTAAAGCGGCATTGGTTGAGACGAGGCCGGCATCCCAGTCCGGGTCGAATTCACCGGCATACAGCGTGAACATCACGGTCCGTCCGGTCAACAGGTCTGCCTGGCTGCCCTGCGCCCCGCCCAGTCCCATCAGCGTGAACGGGTATCCGGCCGGCTTCACAAATTCCAGGAAATAGTCACCGGGGATCGCGTTCGTAAAACTATAGAACCCCGCGACATCGGTCGCGGTCGTATCGACCACATTGCTCTGGCTGTCGAACAGATTGACGACCACGCCCACAAGCCCCGTTTCCCCGATGTCCTGGATGCCGTTGAGGTTGGCATCCAGCCAGACATAATCCCCGACCCCAGCCGGCAGGCTTATATGCTGGCCATTGAACGTAATCGCGGCAATGGACGTCAACGCCCGGCCTTCGATGATGCTACTGGTATCCATCGTAATGGACTGATCCGCCAGGATCGTTCCCTTGAACTCGGCGGAGGTGCCTATGGTCGCCGATGAGCCAACCTGCCAGAAAACGTTTCCGGCTTTTGCGCCACCGTCCATCATGATTTTAATCCCGCTTCCGACAGTCAAATCGGATGCGATCTGGAATATCCATACATCATCCGGGCCGCCGGTCAGCGTGAGATCCGAGCCCGTCACCAGGGCCGAACTGCTAAATTTGTAGAGTCCGGCCACAAGCGTCAGCCCTCCAAGATTCCCGCCGCCGGGATTCAGGAAATCGCCATCGGGCTCAGGCACGCGGGTGGCCGCATTCGTGTAAGCCGCCGACATATCGAGTTTGGCCTGGGTTAACAGCCCCGGATTGACAATTGAACCCGCGGGACCGAAAGCATCGACCGCAAAGATGGTCCCGTTCACCTGCAAGGGGTCAAGCCCGATGGCCACCCCGGTGATGGGGCTGGCCCCCACGTCGCCATCAATGATCCCGCCTCCGGTTGACGTGATGGCGGCCCCTGACAAAATCAGAAAGCGTCCCGCCGTGCCCAGATCGACAGGAGTCGGTCCTAGTGCCAAAACGGGGACAGGGACCGCGACGGCCAGTGCCAACGCGAGTCCGATGCATAGCCTCTTGATTCCGGTCACCTGGATGGCCGGCGTGCGGGTGCGGAACGTTTTCATGGGTGCCTCGTGTTGGGGTGACTCGTCGGTGGGGTTCAAGAAAGAGGGATGGGCGGGACTTTTCATGCCTTGACTATGACCTGCCAGGCCGTTTTCCACCATTAGGTGAACTACGTAAAACCAGCCGGAGACGCCCGCGCCGGCATCGGTAGGGTCTAGACCCCATATGATGAGGATAGCCCGTCGCGTACCGTATGTGTTGTCCGAAACATACCCTATTTCAGAAACGAGGTGACACACCCGCCCGGTTCACGCAAGAAGTCCGAACACGCAGTTGAAGGGGACGCGATCCCCGCCCATAACCAAACAAGGCATTCCCATGAAACGTCAGAAACTCGCTCTTTTCGCATTCGCGGTCACGGCCGTCATGATCGTCACCGGCTCGGCGCTGGTCGCTTCCGAAGCCGATGAAGGCATCGTGAAATCGTTCAAAAGCACCTACGTCTACAAGACCTTCCTGTCGGCGGATGACATCAAGATCGAAGCCGTTAACGGCGTTGTCACCTTGACCGGAACGGTCTCCGAGGACTACCACAAGACCATGGCCCAGGAAACCATGGCCAGCATGACCGGCGTGACCCGCGTCGAAAACAAGCTGGCCACCAAGGCCGAACTCGCGGCCGAGAACAAGGACACCTGGATCGGCCGCAAGATCAAGCTGGCCCTGATGCTCCACCGCAACGTCGCCGCCACAAAGACAGCCGTCGAAGTCAAGGACGGCGTCGTGACGCTGAAGGGCGAAGTCGCCAACGTGGCCCAGAAGGAACTGACCGCCGAATACGCCAAGGATATCGAGGGCGTCGTTGACGTGAAGAACGAGCTGACGGTCGCGTCGACTCCCGCGGTCGGCGTGCGGACCGAAAGCGAAAAGCTGGACGATGCGTCGATCGTCGCCCAGGTCAAGCTGTCCCTGGCCACCCATCGCTCGACCAGCGCCGTGAAGGCCAAGGTCGAGGCGCGCAATGGCGAAGTGACGCTGACCGGCATCGCCGCCAACGCGGCCGAGAAGTCGCTCATCACCAAGCGCACCGATGACATTCCGGGCGTCACGGGCGTGAAAAACCAGATGACGGTTGCCGAGCCCCTGACCAAGTAATCCCCTCACCCTCCCATCGGCGGGTGCGTCATGTGCCCGCCGATTATTTATCCCAAAATCAGATTAGGATGCACGCTCTTGAAAAAGATATCGATCGACGCGGAAAAAAAGACTCGCTTCACGCTGGCCGCCGAACCCGGAAGCGTGGTGTTTGTAGCGGGCTCGTTCAATGCGTGGAGCCCGACGGCCAACCGCCTCAAAGCCAGAACGGAAGGCGGGGGCCATTTCGAAACCTCGCTGCGCGTCCCCAAGGGAACCAGCGAATACAAATTCGTGGTCAATGGCGTCTGGATCGTGGACCCGGCATGCCTGCACCGGACGCCCAACGCCCACGGCTCCTCGAACAGCGTGGTTTACGTCTGAGACCGATTCCCCACCTCATACATGGCCAGGATATTGTCCAGCGGGATATCCTCGATCAG
>CAYZVY010000201.1:0-7695 GCA_964481675.1 uncultured Verrucomicrobiota bacterium | reverse complement strand
GCCTCCTACGGCGACATCTACTGCAACGACGCCTTCGGCTCCGCCCACCGCGCCCACGCCTCGACCGCCGTGATCTGCAAGTATATGAAGATCAACGTGGCCGGGTTCCTGATGGAAAAGGAGCTCGACTACCTCGGCCGCGCGCTCGAGAAGCCGGATCGCCCGTTCGTTGCCATCCTCGGCGGCGCCAAGGTTTCGGACAAGCTTGCCGTGGTGCAGAACCTGCTCACCAAGGTGAATGTGCTGATCATCGGCGGCGGCATGGCCTACACCTTCCTCAAGGCGCAGGGGCACAACGTCGGCAAATCGCTCTGCGAGCTGGATCAGCTCGACTATGCCCGCCGGATGCTGGAGGATGCCAAGAAGGCCAACGTGCAGTTCCTGTTGCCGGTGGACAACGTGGCGGCCGACAAGTTCGATGCCGCAGCCAACACGCAGGTCGTGGCCAACGAGATTCCCGAGGGCTGGATGGCCCTGGATATCGGGCCCAAGACCACGCAGCTTTTTGCCGACGCCATCAAGAAGGCCGGGATGGTGGTCTGGAACGGCCCCATGGGCTGCTTCGAGATGGAGAAGTTCGCGGCCGGCACGACCGGGGTCTGCAAGGCGGTGGCCGAGAGCGGCGCCGTGACGATCATCGGCGGCGGCGACAGCGTGAGCGCCGTCAACAAGAGCGGCCTGGCCGCGAAGATGTCCCATATCAGCACGGGCGGCGGCGCGAGCCTCGAATTCCTCGAGGGCAAGGCCCTTCCGGGCGTCGTGTCCCTGAACGACAAGTAAGCGGAGAGACGGATGCGCAGCAAATTCATCGCCGGCAACTGGAAAATGAACATGACCGCGGCCCAGGGCGTCGCCCTGGCGAGCGCGATCAAAGCCGCTTTTGTCCCCAAGGCCGGTGTCATGGCGGCGGTCTGCCCGCCGTTCACCGCCCTGGATGCGGTCGGCAAGGCACTGAAGGGCTCGCCCCTCATGCTCGGCGCGCAGAATATGAGCGCGAAGGCGGACGGCCCCTACACGGGCGAGGTGGCGTCGTCCATGCTGCTCGAACTGGGCTGCTCCTGCGTCATCCTGGGCCACAGCGAGCGCCGGACGCTGTTCGGCGAAACGGATGTAATCGTGAATGAGAAGACCCGGGCCGCCCTGGCCGCGGGGCTCAAGCCGATCGTGTGCGTGGGCGAAACGCTCGTCCAGCGCAAGGCGGAGCAGACCTCGGCCGTGATCACGGAACAGGTGCTGGGCAGCCTCGCCGGGCTGGGCGCGTCGCTCGGCAAGATCGTGATCGCCTATGAGCCCGTCTGGGCCATCGGCACCGGCCTGACGGCGTCTCCCGCGCAGGCGCAGGAGGTGCATGCCCTGATCCGCACGCTGCTGGCCCGCCTGGGCGGCGACGAGGCGGCCCGCGGCGTGCTGATTCAATACGGCGGCAGCATGAAGCCCGACAACGCCCGCGAATTGCTGGCGCAGCCGGACATCGACGGCGGCCTGATCGGCGGGGCGGCTTTGAAGGCGGATTCTTTCCTGGCGATTATCAACGCGGCTGGTTAAGCCGCACCGGAGGTTCGATGAGTGTCGTGATGTTTTTGCTGAATACGATTGAAGTCCTGTGCGCCCTGGTCCTGATCATGCTGGTGCTGCTGCAGCGCTCGCGCGACGAGGGCATGGGGCTGGCGTTCGGGAATGCCATGGGCGAGAGCCTCTTTGGCGCCCAGGCCACCACCATCCTGACCAAGGGCACGATTGCCGTGGCCATCGTGTTCATGCTGAACACGGTTGTGATCGACCGGATGTCGATCCATGGCCGGTCAAGCTCGCCCACCGATATCCTGGACCGGATGTCGACGCCGGCCGCAGCCTTGCCCGCGGCGGTTGAAGCCGCTCCGGAACCCGTGACTGAAACGGCGACCCCGTCCGTCCCCGCACAGGAAATTCCGGCCGTTCCCATGGCGCCGGTGACCGCGACGCCCGCGCCGGCTCCCGCGCCCGCGCCTGTGAGCCCGGCCCCGGTTGCCGCGCCGTGACGTCATTCCGCCTTCGCGCCGCGCCTTTTCCGCTCAAGCGGATTGCGCTGGCGGCGTTGGCGGCCGCCGCCGCTTTCATTCTCCCGGCCTGCCGGGGGCGCTCCTCCACGCCGCCGAAACCGGGTGAAGTGGTCTATTACGGCGAGACGGACCGCATCCGCGGCCTGGATCCCTGCCGCGCGGGCGATGTGGCCAGCGCGCTGGCCGCGAGCCGGATGTACGAGGGCCTTTACGAATACGCCTATTTGGCGCGGCCTTACCGTCTCCAGCCCGCCCTCGCCGAGGGCATGCCTGTCATCTCGGACGACGGCCTGGTCTACACCATCCGCATCCGGCGCGGCATCTATTTCGCCGACGATCCCTGCTTCACGAATTCCGCGGGCAAGGGCCGCGAGCTGACGGCCGGGGATTTCATCTACGCCATCAAGCGCAATGCGGATGTGAAATCCGAATCGACCGGCTACTGGGCCTTCAACGAGCGGATCGAGGGGCTGGACGCCTTCCGCGAAGCGAGCCTGAAGGCGAGCCCGACCTCCGTCAATTATGACATTCCCGTGGCCGGACTTCAGGCGCCCGATCCGTATACGCTTAAAATCACGCTGACCCGCCCGTATCCGCAGTTCGTCTGGATCCTCGCCATGCATTACGCGTTTGCCGTGCCCCGCGAGGCCGTGGAGTATTACGACGGCAAAGGCGGGCGGGGCTGGTTCCACAGCCACCCGGTGGGAACCGGCCCGTATATCCTGTCGCAATGGATCCGGAACTACCGCATCGAATTTGTCCGCAACCCCAAGTGGGCCGAAACCGGCCGCGTGGAGCGGTATCCCGGCGAGGGCGCGTCCGGCGACGCGGAGAAAGGGCTCCTGGCCTCAGCCGGGAAGCCGGTGCCGTTCATCGACCGGATCGTGCAATACGTGATCGGCGACGCATCGACCCAGTGGCTCATGTTCCTGACCGGGCAGGTGGAGCAGTCGGGCGTCTCGCGCGACAACTGGGATGCCGTGATCGGGGCGGACCGCGGCCTGACGCCGGAGCTGGCGGCCAAGGGGGTCCGGCTGCACACCGCGGCCAGCATGACCACCTATTACATGGGCTTCAACATGGAAGACCCGGTGGTGGGGCCCAACAGGAAGCTGCGGCAGGCCATGTGCTGCGCGTTCGACGCCGAGGCCTGGTCCCGCTATTACAACCTGCGCATGCTGCCCGCCAACGGGCCGATCCCGCCCGGCATCGCGGGGGCGAGGACCGACGCGGACGCCAATCCCTATGCTTACAATCTGGAGAAGGCGAAGCGCCTGCTCGAGGAGGCGGGCTATCCGGGCGGGATCGATCCCAAGACCGGGCGGCGGCTGACCCTGTCGCTGGAGCAGGGGTCCGCGAACGATTCGGACGCCCGGGCGTCCGTCGAGTTGTTCGCGTCGTTCATGGAGCGGATCGGCATCCGGATCGAAGCGAGCTACAACAACTGGCCGACGTTCCTGGACAAGCTGGACCGGCGGCAGTGCCAGATGTTCCGCCTGGCCTGGGTGTCCGACTATCCGGACGCCGAGAACTTCCTCCAGCTGTTCTACGGCCCCAACAGCTCGCCGGGCCCCAACCACAGCAACTATTCAAACCCCGAGTTCGACACGCTGTACGAGCGGGTGCGCGTCATGCCCGACACCCCGGAGCGGACCGCCCTGTATGCGCGGATGGCGGATATCGCCATCGAGGATTCCCCCTGGCTGTGCCTGTCGTATCCGCTGAGCTTCGGGCTGCAGCACGGCTGGGTGAAAAACTACAAGCCCCATGATTTCCCCTACGGCATGCTCAAGTATTACGACCTGGACCCGGCCGCCCGCGACGCCTGGCGGGCCCGGTATCAAAAGGAGTCCGCATGGTCCGGTATGCGCTAAGGCGGCTGCTGCAGCTGATTCCGACGCTGTTCGGGGTGATCGTCATCACGTTCATCCTGTTCAACGTCGTGGGCGGCGACCTGGCGGCGCTGAGCCTGGGCAAGAATGTGTCGCCGCGGATGCTGGCCGAGTTTGACGCGTCGCACGGCTTTGACAAGCCGCTCTTTTTCGGGTTCTGGACGGACACCCGCGCCTATGCGAGCGACCGGCAGACGCCCTTTCCGGCGGGCTGGCGCAAGCAGGCCGGCGCCGTGGTGACCCAGACGGTTTCGCGCGTTGCCGGAATCGCGGTGAAACGGGCCGCGCTGGTCCTGGAGGGGGATGCGTCGTTCGCGCCCCCGATCCTCTTTCCCCTGTCTACCAACGACCTGTACCGCTGGACGGTGGAATGCCGCGGCTCGCCCGGCTCGGTGCTCGGCTGGAGCGATCCGGCCGGGGCGGCCACCCAGACGGTGGCGCTGTCGGAAGCCGGCCTTCGCTTCTCCACGCCGGCCGCTCCCGGAGCCGCGCGGCTCACCTTCAAGCCCGGACCCGGGGGGCGGATCGAAATTACCCGGCTCACCCTCGGCCGGCGCATGGCGAATCCCTTCGACTCGCAGTTCGCCTATTTCCTGGGCCGGCTGGCGCACGGGGACCTGGGCCGGTCGATCGACACCGGCCAGCCGGTGACGGAGATGCTGCGGGACGGCATCGGGCCCTCCCTGGTGCTCGTGGTCCCGATCTTCCTGGCCGAGCTGCTCCTGGCCGTGGGGCTGGCCCTGATCTGCGCCTATTTCAGGGACACCAAAATCGACCGCTTTTTCGTGGTGATCTCCGTGGTCCTGATGAGCGTGAACTACCTGGTCTGGATCGTGGCCGGCCAGTACCTGTTCGCCTACAAGCTGAAGTGGTTCCCGATCTGGGGCTTCGAGTCGTGGCGGTTCCTGGTCCTGCCCTGGATCATCGGCACGTTCAGCGGGCTGGGGGGGAGCCTCCGGTTCTACCGGACGATCATGCTCGACGAGATGTACCGCGACTACGTGCGCACGGCCTTCGCCAAGGGTCTTGGCCTTCGCGCCGTCCTCTTCAAGCACGTGCTTAAAAACGCCATGATCCCCATCATCACGAACGTCGTGATGGCCATTCCCTTCCTGTATGCCGGCAGCCTGCTGCTGGAGAGCTTCTTCGGCATTCCCGGGCTCGGGTATCTGAGCGTGAACGCGCTGAATTCCCGCGACGTGGACGTGGTCCGCGCCGTCGTGGTCATCGGCACCGTCCTGTACATCGTGGCCAACCTGATCAGCGACCTGTGCTATGCGCTCGTCGATCCGCGTGTGAGGTTCGAATGAGCGCCGCCGGTCCAGTCGCATCCGCCGGGCGCTCCCTCTGGAGCGAAGCCTGGCGCCGCCTGAAGGCCCGGCTTGGCATCCGGTTCTGCCTCTGGATCCTGGCCGCCTACGCGGCCTCCGCCCTGTATGGCGAGGCGGTCTACTGGTATCACATCCGGCACGACACGGCGCCGTCCTACCAGCGGATCGACATGGACCAGGCCTACCAATGGCCGAGCCCGTGGGCCAAACCGTTTGCCAGGGCCCGGGAGGAGGCGGGGGCCGGGGCGTCCTGGACGACGGTGGCGGCCGGCGGTCTGCGGAATCTGTGCCAGCACCCCCTGGGCACCGACAACCTCGGGCGCGACGTGCTCCAGCGCCTGGTCCAGGGCGCGCGCATCGCCTTCCAGGTCGGCGTCATCACCTCGCTCATCGCGATCCCGATCGGCGTGCTGCTCGGGTGCCTGGCGGGCTACATCGGCGGGAAGACCGACGATTTCATCGTCTGGCTCTACACCACCTTCGCGTCGATGCCCGGCCTGCTGTTCATCCTGGCCATCTCCATGGTGGTGGGCAAGGGGCTGAAGGGCGTCTACCTGGGCATCGGGCTCATGACCTGGACCAGCCTCTGCCGGCTGATCCGCGCGGAGGTCATCAAGCACAAGGAGCGCCCCTACGTGCTGGCCGCCCGCACCCTGGGCGCGAGCCCGCTCCGCATCATGTTCCGGCACATCCTGCCCAACGTGTTCCATATCGTCATCATCACCTTCTCCCTGCGCTTTCCCGCCGCCATCGGCACGGAGGTGTTCATGAGCTTCCTTGGAATTGGCGTGCAAAGCGAGCCGTCCTGGGGTATCATGATCAGCAATGCCCGCCTGCGCCTGTGGCAGGGGATGTGGTGGGAGATGACGTTCGTCACCCTCGCCGTCTTCCTGGTGGTGCTGGCCTTCAACCTGGTCGGGGACGCGCTGCGCGATGCGCTGGATCCGCGGCTGCGCTCCGGGCGGCGATAATCGGAGAGAATCCGGGATCATGAGTGGAATGCTGGATACCTTAACGCTGCCCGCCGGCCTGAAGGCCCTGACCCGCGCCCAGCTCGCCCTGCTGGCCGCCGAGGTCCGCGAGCGGATCATCGACACCGTCAGCCAGACCGGCGGCCACCTGGGCGGCAACCTGGGCACGGTGGAGCTGACCCTGGCGCTGCTGAGGGTCTTCGATGTGCCGGCCGACAAGATCCTCTTCGACGTGGGCCACCAGAGCTACGCCTACAAGATCCTCACCGACCGCCGCGACCGCTTCCACACGCTTCGCCAGAGCGACGGCATCTCCGGCTTTCCCCTCCGCTCCGAAAGCCCCTTCGACGCCTTCGGCGCCGGCCACGCCGGCACGGCCCTGTCCGCCGCCATGGGCATGGCCGTGGCGCGCGACCGCCGGGGCGGCCTGGAAAACGTGGTGGCCGTGGTGGGCGACGGCGCCCTCGGCAACGGCATCTCCTTCGAAGCGCTCAACAACATGCGGACGGCGAAGCGGCTGATCGTGATTCTCAACGACAACGAGATGTCGATTGCCGCCAACGTCGGCTCCGTCTCGCGCTACCTGGGCAGCCTGCTGACCAATCCCCGGTACAACCGCTGGAAGGGCGACATGGAGCATGTCGTCAAGAAAATCACCGGCGACCGGCCCCGGTCCCTGTATTACCGGATCGAGGAGTCGGTTAAGAGCCTGTTCCTGCGCAGCGGGCTGTTCGAGGAATTCGGGCTGCGCTACATCGGCCCCATCGACGGCCACGACATCGGGCTGGTCGAGAACGCGCTGACGATCGCCCGCGCGTATCCCCGCCCGATCCTGCTGCACATCGTCACCCAGAAAGGCCGCGGCTACAAGCCGGCCGAGGAGAATCCCGAAAGCTGGCACGGCACCCCTCCGTTCGACCGCGCCACGGGCGCCCGCGCGAGCGCGGGAAAGCCGGGCTATTCGGAGGTGTTCGGCCGCACGCTCGAGCGGCTGGCGGCCCGCGATCCGCGGATCGTCGCCATCACGGCGGCCATGCCCACCGGAACGGGGCTGCGCGGGTTCAGCAAGGCCTTCCCGGACCGCTTTTTCGATGTCGGCATTTCCGAGGGCCACGCCATGGTGTTCGCCGCCGGACTGGCCGCGGGCGGCTGCCGGCCCTTCATCCCGCTGTATTCGACCTTTTCCCAGCGGGC
Organism: uncultured Verrucomicrobiota bacterium; assembly: GCA_964481675.1. Classification (GTDB taxonomy): domain Bacteria; phylum Verrucomicrobiota; class Kiritimatiellia; order CAIKKV01; family CAIKKV01; genus CAIKKV01. The sequence continues at coordinate 268 of CAYZVY010000201.1, read as the reverse complement.
GGTGGACGTGGTGATCCACGACGTCTGCCTCCAGAACCTGCCGGTGGTGATCGGCCTGGATCGCGCGGGAATCGTGGGCGACGACGGCCCGACCCATCACGGCGTGTTCGACATCCCCCTGCTGGCGGGCATTCCCAACCTGGTCTATGCCCAGCCCGGCGACGAGGGCGAGCTGGCCGCGATGATGGAGGCGGCGCTCCTGCGGAACGGGCCGACCGTCATCCGCTACCCGCGGGGCGCGGGGCCCGGCGCGGCGTTCGAGGGCCCC
>CAYZVY010000200.1:4748-7753 GCA_964481675.1 uncultured Verrucomicrobiota bacterium | reverse complement strand
CCCAGCACCAGCGCCGCCAGGGCCGCCGCGCCCATCCAGTAGCCCTTCTGCCGCCGGAGCATCACCGACTCGCGCAGGTCGGAGGGCAGCAGGCTGATATGCGCCCCGCCCAGGCCCGTGCCCGCCAGCGCCAGGCCGCAGGCCACGGCGTAGGAGGCGGCGTCCGTCGCGTCCTCCTTGCCCGGCAGAGCCGTCAGCGGATGCATGTCCAGGGCCAGCTTGTAGGCCAGGAAGCGGTCGAGCCCCTTGAGATGGCTGCCGCCGCCCGACAGCACCACCTGGACGGGCTGCTCGGCCGCGCCCGGGAAAAAGCTCTTGTAGATGGCCAGGCACGACTTGAGCTCGGAGGCCCAGCTCTCGGCGGCGTTGGTCAGGGCCTCCTTCTGCATCGCCTCGGGCGCGTCCATGCCGCTGGCGATCTTGACCGGCTCCGCCTGCGAGGCCGTCAGCCGCCGGCCCTTGGCCAGCGCTTCCGTGAAATACTGGCCGCCGATGCCGAAGCTGCGCGCGAAGCGGATCACGCCGCCCGCGCTGATGGCCACATCCGTGCCGCCCTGGCCGATGTCCGCATGGACCAGCACGCCCGGCGCCCCCGGCATGCCGGAGCGCGCCAGGGCCGCGGCCACGGGGGTCGGCACCACGTCCACCACGTTCACGCCGGCCAGGCGGGCCACGGCCAGCGCCTCGTCGGCCTTGTCGGTGCGCACCAGCGCGATCAGGAAGCGGCGGATCCCGCTCTCCACCGGAATCGCGGAAAAGCCATACATCATGGCCTCGTTGGAAATCTCGCTGAGCCGCGAAATCTCCATGGCCACCGCCTGCTCGGCCGGACGGGGGTCCTGCGGCGGAAGGGCGAGGGTCTGGAACAGCACCTGCAGGCCGCGCATGCCGATGACGCAGGGCTCGCCCTTGAAGCCCAGCTGGCCCAGCCAGCGCTCGATCAGGGCCGCCGTCTCGGAGCCGCCCATGCCCGCCGGCAGCCGGAGCGTTTCCTGGTGGGTGATCCGGAACACGCCGCCACGCCGCACGGCGCGCACCGCCTTCACGGCATACTGGCCGATGTCGAGCCCGATCACAGTCTTATGAGCAATGGGATCCATGATTCCAGAGGGGTTAGTTCGCGGCGAGCGGCATTTCAGCAGGAGTCAGGGGGACCAGCTCCTCGCCCGATTCGGCCAGGATGCGCGCGGTCACGAAAATCAGCAGGTTCTTCTGGTCGTTGGTCTTCGTCTCATAGCGGAACAGCACGCCCAGGAAGGGAATGGAGCCCAGGAAGGGCACCTTGCGCTGCTCCCGCCCCGTGCTGGAGGTGATCAGGCCGCCCATCACCACCGTATCGCCGCTCCGGACCGCCACCTTGGTCTCGATTTCGCTGCGGCGGAAAATCGGAAGCTTCAGCACGGACAGGGCGTTCGACGTCGCGTTGTTGTTATTGTTGCCGCCGGTGTCGCTGCCCACGTTGTAATACTCGAACCTCACAAACTCGCTGATCTCCGGCTTGAGGTTCAGCGTCACGGTCTGGTGGTCCGCGCCCACGCTCGGGGTCACTTCCAGCAGAATACCCAGCTCCTCCTTCGTCGGCGTTCCCACGGGAACCAGCTGGCTCACATATTGATTCTGCCCGCTGTCGCTCTGCCCGTTGGCGACTTCCTGCAGCTCAAAGTCCTCGAAGTAGAGGAAATCCTCGCCGATCCGGATGCGCGCGGGCTGGTTGTTCAGCGTGGTCACGCGCGGCACGGAGAGCGTCTGCGCCTTGCCCGACTTCTCCAGGGCCGTGATCATCACCTCGAACATGGGCGTGGACAGCAGGCCGTGATAGGCCAGGGTCGCGTCCAGGGTCGGCGTCGCCACCTGCCCGGGCTGGAAGATCTTGCCCCCCTTCAGGACCGCCTGGGGGTTGTTGTGGCCGTCCGACTTGAACTCGATCGAATCCGAGGTCCAGTTGACGCCCAGTTCGCGCAGGTCGCTGATGCTGGTGCTGATGAAGCGGGCCTCGATGAGCACCTGCGGCGGCGTCACGTCCAGGGCCTCGATCAGGTCCTCGATCAGGCGCAGGTTCTCCCGCGTGTTCTTGGCGATCAGCACATGGGTGTCGCGGTCGAACATCATGTCGGTGCCGACGTCGCGCGGCACGAATTTCTCGATGGCCGACATCAGCGCGATGCCGGAGCCGTCGTCGCCGGCCTTCTCGATCGACGAGATGCCCTTGCGCAGCTTGTACAGCCGGGTCTGCATGGGGACGGGGTCCACGGACGCCGTCCGCTTCGTGACCCAGATCATGTTCTCGCCGACATAAAAGCTGACGTCCAGGTTGCGGGAGGCGTAGTCGAGCACCTCGCGCAGCGGCACGTTCGTCACGCTCATGCTGAGCTTGCCGCCGGCGCTGATCGCGTCGTCGGCGATGATGTTGATCGCCTTGCTCGGGGCCGCGGATTGCGTGAGGCTCATGATGAACACGTTCAGGTCGGCCCCTTCGAGGGTCAGCGACACCGGCAGCGACAGCATGCCCTCGGCCTTGTTGTCCGGGGTGCGGATGACGGACTGGGGGGCGGCCACGATCCGCTTGGCGCGATAGGAGTCCGGCAGCAGCCGGTTGTCGTTCACCTCCTGCACCATCTTGTCCTCATGCACGGGAATGGCGGGCTTGAGGTCCTTTTCCCGCTTCGTCACCATGCGATCCAGGATGGAGGTCCGCAGCTCTTCCAGCCCCGGGGTCCCGACCTTGATGCGCGACTGCTCCGCCAGCGCCAGCAGGGCCTCGTTATAGCGGCCCAGGTCCCGCTCCGTGCGCGCCTTCAGCATCAGCGCCGGCTCGGACGGGAGCGCGGATTTCTCCTTGGACGACGCCTTGGCCGGCTCGCCGGGCTTGGCCGTCCGGCACCCGAACGGGGCGATCAAAGCCGCCGCCACCAATCCCACCAAAAGAATCGCGAGCCGCGATCCCCTGCGCACACCGAATGTTGTCATGTGTCTGACTCCGAACTTGGCCGCCATCCCCCGAAACC
>CAYZVY010000200.1:0-4648 GCA_964481675.1 uncultured Verrucomicrobiota bacterium | reverse complement strand
CTCAGGTCCGACTTGCACAGGAACACCTTGGTGCCGTCGATGTACTTGGGCAGCAGGCTCGACAGCCGGGGGGGCAGCTGGTCGTTGCCGAAGTCCTGGCGGTACATGGTGATGCCCAGGGAGAACTGCTTCAGGTTGTTCTCGCAATGCGACTGCCGGGCGCGCTCGCGCGCCTTGGCCAGCATGGGCATCAGCAGCGCGGCCAGAATCCCGATAATCGTGATGACAACCAGCAGCTCAATTAACGTAAAAGCTCGTGCCTGTTTTTTCATGAATCCGTTCGTCGCCGATAAAAACCTTTCACATTCTAGATTTGAAATAGTAGCCCGAAAGCGCCCCTCCTTGCAACCCATTTAATCGGCGGCCGGAAATAATAAAACGCCCGATATAATCGTTTTATTCGATTAAGCGGCCTTTTGGTCCCCGCACTGGAAAACAGCGAATGTTCTGTATGGCTTTTTCGCGCCCGCGCGTTTATCTTGAAAGGGTGATGAGGCACCGGCAGCAACTACTCCTATGGGCCGCGATCCTGGCCGCCGGCGGAACGGCCGCGGCCGTCTCGCCGCAGTGGGCGTATGCCGATTATCCGTGCCGCATCCAGTTCGCCTGCCCGTTCGGCACCAACGGCTACGCCCTGCTGCCGTTCTACCACAAGGACCTCGGCTTCGAGCCCGACGCCTTCCGGATCGCGGGCCCCCCGCCCAACAACGCGCCCCTGGCCTGGCGCCTGCTGGGCAAGACGGCGGACCGCACCCTCGTCCTCGTCCAGCTGGACCAGCCCACCACCCGGACCGCCCAGCTCCTGGCCTATGCCGCCCCCGCGGGCGTGCCGCGCCAGGGCCAGGAGCCCGGCCTGCGGCCCACCTTTCCCCTCGCCATGACGGTCCAGTTCAACAACTCGCACTTCAAGGGGAAGCCCGACACGGTCGGGCGGCTCCTCTACATGATGCAGAACAACCCCCGCGGCGGCACCCTCCTGCCGCTGACCGCGCTTCCACCCACCCTCCCGCGGCTGGACCGCTCCTGCCTGCTCCAGCTCCATACCTTCATCCTCTGCCCCGCGGAAGGCGCCTACGGCTTCCGAGCCTCCGGCGGCGACCCGCTCGCGGGCAGCGTCAACGGCCTCCCGCTCACCAACGGGGTGGCCGTCATCACCGGCCCCGACTGCGTTCCCGTCCGCCTCCTCACCGCGTCCGACAACGGCCAGTCGTCCCTGATGCTGGAGTGGATGCCCCCCGGCGCCACGACGTTCCAGGCCATCCCGCCCGAGGCCTTCGCCGGCCCCGCCCTGGCCGTGCCGCGCCGGGTCGAGCGCCTGGACCGGACCCTTCAGCCGCAGTTCGAGGCCGACCTGGACCCGCCCTACGCCTTCCGCGGCCTGCGGGGCGTCTTCTACCCCCTGACGCTTCTCGACCGCAGCGAAAACTGGCTTCCCTACGGGCTCAACCAGACCTGGGTTTTCGCGGATGGTTCCGTCCTCACCAACGCCAGCCCGACCCGCGCCTTCACCAACGCGGGCCCCCACACCATCACCCTCTCGCTGGGGGACGAACTGGGCTTCACCACCTCCGTCACTCACGTGGTGACCTGGGAGGAGGCGATCCCCAAGCTCTACCAGCTGGGCGCCGTGCCCTTCCCCATGGCCGCGGCCTGGTACCGGTCCGACATCCTGGAGCCGGCCCTCCTGACCGAAGGCAACTGGCCGGCCGGCCTGGAGGTGCGCCTCACCTCGCGGCTGACCCGGATGGACGGCACGGTGCAGCTGCGCACCGAGCCGATTCTCCCCACCCACTCGCCGCGCATCACGCGGATGGCCGCCTGCCCGGCCGGCGAATTCGACCGGCTGGAATGGTCGATCGACCACCTGGGCGTCGTGCTGACGAACGGCCTCCTGGCTGCGCTTCAGCCGCCGTTTCCCTCCCGGCCCGGGCGGCTCCAGACCGACCGCCTGGTGGATGACGCGGGCCGGCAGATCGTCTACGTCATCCCCCGCCGCCCCTCCGTCTTCCCCGCGCCCGCGGCCGAAACGAATGCCCCGCTCCTCCTGATCGACGACGTCATCACCGCCCGCGCCGCGTCCGACCCCTCGGGCACGCCCGACGGCTTCGTGGCGCTCCTGGCGGACACGCTGGGGCAGCCCCTGCGCCTCCTGCCGCTTTCGGACTGGCGCCAGCCGGGGGACGCCTGGAAGCCGCTGCTCAAGCTGGCCGACGTGCCGGCCCTGGCGCAGACCTCCACCCCGTGCCGCATCCTGCTGGCCCTGGGCGGCCAGGATTGCGCCCTGGGCGTGAATCCCGACAGCTTCGAGCGGCAGGCGGCCGCCCTGAGCGACCTCCTTCTCCAGGCCGGGCACCGCATCATCTGGGTGACGCCGCCCCCCTTCCCGGAGCGGCCGGACAAGGCCCGCCTCTACGCCGTCGCCCTCCGCCGCGTGGCGGAATCGCGCCACCTTCCGGTGGTCGACCTGTTCAGCCTGTTCGCCGGATCCGATTCCGCCAGCGCCGCCCTGTTCGATCCGCTGTTTCCGAACGGCCTCTCGGCGCAGGGACGCCGGCTGGCCATGGACGGGATTGCGGAGCAACTGCGGCGGCCGCCGCCTTCAGGAGAATCCGCCCTTGAACCCTGACCCCCTAGCCCTGGCCCGGCAGCGCCCGGAACTCAGCGCCGTGAACCCGTTCTGGCGGAGCCAGCTCATCACGATGGCCGCCATTTTCGCCCTCTTCCTGCTGCTCGGCCTCTGGCGCCCCCTGGCGGCCGGCCAGCTCTTCGTGGCCATCGCCACCCTCTTCTACATCCTCATCTCCTCCTACAAGCTGCTGCTCATCTACTGCTCGGTGCGCTATGACTCCGAAATCCGCATTCCCCCGGCCGAAGTGGCCGGCCTGGACGAAGCCAGCCTGCCGGTCTTCTCCATCCTGATCCCCCTCTACCACGAATCGGAATCGGTTCCCTCCCTGGTCCGCTCGCTCTGCCGGCTCGACTACCCGCGCGACAGGCTGGACATCCAGCTCCTGCTCGAGGAGGACGACGCCCAGACCCGCGACGCGGTGGCGGCGGTCGCCCTGCCGCCGGAGTTCCGCTGCACCGTGGTGCCGGTCTCCCAGCCCCGCACCAAGCCGAAGGCCTGCAACATCGGCCTGGCCTTCGCAAAAGGCGAATTCCTGGTCATCTACGACGCCGAGGACCAGCCCGAGCCCGACCAGCTGAAGAAGGCCGTCGCGGGCTTCCGGCGCTGCGGCCCGGAGGTCGTCTGCCTCCAGTCCAAGCTGAACTTCTACAACCCGCGGCAGAACCTGCTGACCCGCTTCTTCAGCGCCGAATACTCGGCCTGGTTCGACCTCTCCCTCCCCGGCCTCTCGAGCCTGCGGGCCGTGATCCCGCTGGGCGGCACCTCGAACCATTTCCGCACGGAGCCGCTCCGCGAGCTGCTGGGCTGGGACGCCTACAACGTGGCCGAGGATTGCGACCTGGGCGTCCGCATCTGCCGGCACGGCTGGACCACGCGGATGCTCGACACGACGACGTGGGAGGAGGCGTGCGGCGATTACGGCTTCTGGATCCGGCAGCGCACCCGCTGGTTCAAGGGCTACATGCAGGCCTGGTTCGTCCACACCCGCCAGCCCGTGCGCCTCGCGCGGGAGCTGGGGCTGCGCAACACGCTGCACTTCCTGATGCTGATCGGCGGCATGCTCTTCTGCCTGCTGGCCAACCCCGTGTTCTGGACGTTCACCGCCTTCTGGTTCGTCCGCAAGCTCCAGGCGCTGGACGCCCTGTTCCCGCCGCCCGTCTTCCTGGCGGGGGCCTTCTGCCTCTTCCTCGGCAATTTCGCCTTCGTCTACGCCGGCGCCCTGGGCTGCTACCGGCGCCGCTACTTCGACCTCGTCAAGTTCGCGCTGCTCATGCCGCCCTACTGGTTCTTCATGAGCATCGCCGCCTGGCGCGCGCTGGGCCAGCTGATCACCAACCCCTTCAAATGGGAGAAAACCCGCCATGGCATGGCCGGTAAAACGACTTAGCCTCCTCCTGCTCGCGGCCCTCGGGCTGGCCGGGCTGGCGGGAATCGCCCTCGTGGCGGCGGACTCCGTGCCGCTGGCCCCCGATTCCGTCATCCGCGAATCCCTGTGCCGCCGCATGATCCTGGGCACCACGGAGGGCCGCCAGGGGCTCGTCAGCTCCGTCTGGTTCGCCCCCCTGCCCACCGTCGCCCGCCTGCCGCTGGTCTACCTGCTGCCCGACTCGCTGATCGGACTCCCCTCGCGCCTGGTCAGCCTGTTCTTCGGCCTCGCCGCGCTCGTGGTGCTGGCCCGCACCGCCTGGCGCTGGGCCGGCGGCCTGCCCGCCGCGCTCGTCACGCTCGGCCTGGCCGCGCAGCCCGCCTTCCTCGTCGCCTGCGTGGACGGGGGCGACGCCACCACCGCCGCCTTCTTTCTCCTGCTCGCCGCCTCCTCGTGGTCGCGCTGGGTGCTGGAGGACCGGCTCACCCACCTCAGCCTGATGAGCCTGGCGGCCGCCCTGCTCTGCCTGACCCGGTTCGAGCTGGTCGGCTGGACCGCCGCGGGCTTCGTGTTCGTGCTCCTGCACGAGTATGCGGCGCCGCGCCTGCCGGGCCAGCGCCAGGCCATCCTGATCCTGGGCCTGCTGCCCTGGG
>CAYZVY010000199.1:4342-7837 GCA_964481675.1 uncultured Verrucomicrobiota bacterium | reverse complement strand
GGGCCCTGCCAGCGCATGAAATGCACATGGGTGTCGATCAGGCCCGGGATGATCGTGCAGCCGGGCTCCTGCCGCACGGGAATCCCTTCCGGCAGGGAACCGCGCGGCATCACCGCGGAGACGATACCGTTCTCAACCAGAACGACATGGTCATCCAGGATGCGTTCGCCATCGAAGATCCGCGCCGCCGAAAAAGCCATTCGTTCGCTACAGCACATATTCCGTCCGCTTGAGCACTTCCCGCTGCAAGTCGGGGGAAAGCTTGTTAAAGTAAGTCGAATACCCCCCGATGCGCACAATCAGGCCGGCATGTTTGTCGGGATGAACCAGGGCGTCCTCCAGTTCGGCGCGATCGAGCGCGGAAACCTGCAATTGCAGTCCGCCCATCTTGAAATAGGTCTCGATCAGGGCGCGCAGCCCCCGGCGCGCCTTGGCGCCGGACAGGCTCGCCTTCGCAATCCTCACGTTGAGCACCGGCGTCCCCAGCGCCTGCCCCAGGGGCAGCTTCGCCACGCTTTTCAGCAGGGCGGTGGGCCCGTGCGTGTCGCGCCCCTGCACGGGTCCGGCCGAATCCGCCAGCGGTTCCCCCGCCCGCCGTCCGTCCGGGGTCGCGCCCACGGCCCGGCCCGCGTCGGCGTACCGCTCGAACATGATGTGGGACGGCAGGAACAGCCCGCCCCGGCCGCAGGGAAAGGCCCTGATTTCCGCATAGGCGAACGCCGCCACCTCGGCGGCCAGCGCATCCACGGCAAGATCGTCATTTCCGAATTTAGGCACAGCCGCCAGCTGGCGACGCAGCGGCTCCTGCCCCGCGAAATCGGCTTCCAGAATCTCCCGCATCCGGCGGGGCGAAACAGCCCGCTCCTCGAACACCCGCCACCTTAGCGCATAAAGCGAGTCGGCCACGTTCGCGATTCCCGCCACGTTCACCACCGACCAGTTATACCGCGCGCCGCCGTCGTTGAAATCCCGGCCGCTCTCCACGCAATCGTCCATCAGCAGCGAGCGGACAGGCTGCGGCCGGTGGCGCGCGCGGGCGGCGAAAAAGCGGTTGAGCTGGCCCAGCACATCGACGATGACATCCCGCAGGTCGCCCAGGAACGCGGCCTTCACCCCCTCGAACGTCGCGGCATCGTCCGCCAGCGAGCGGCGGAGCGACTCCGCCAGCACCAGCGGCAGGTTGAAGCCCGCGTCGAGCGAGCCGACATTCGAGCAGCCGTGGATCATCGTCTCGGTGCAGCCGCCCCCGTTCCATTCCACGAGATCGGCCTCCGCCAGCCCCAGCGCCGGATCGCGCAGGCCGGCCAGGTAGGCGGGGTCGTTGTAGAACGCGGGCTGGCCGTTGCCGGAGGCCAGCGAATCGAAGGCCGCGTCCCAGAGGCGGTCGGGCATGTCCGGCCTCACCTTCAGCTCCAGCGTGGGGCGGTAGCGGCCGCGGGTGGCTTCCATCACGAGCTCCGTCAACTCCAGGTAAGCGGGCGCCCCGTCTGCGCGGGTCCCCCCGATGGCCGCGCTCCACCCGCCGCAGGCGCTGACGTTGTCGGCAAACTCGCTCAGCAGGATCACGGCCTCCGGCCGATCGCGCCCGTTCTCGTAATACGGCTGGAGGACCTGGTCGAGGCGCCCCGGATTATCGCACTGGTCGAGATAAGCGATCACGCTATACGCCACCATCGCCTCGTAAAACGAGCGGGCCGGCTGGAAGGGAACCCGCTCCAGCGCCGCCAGCAGGCGCGTCCGGTGAGGGTTGGCCGCGGGGCTCTGCCGGACCTGCTCCATCAGCCGGCCATGCCACACCCGGATGCCCGCCAGAAGGTCCAGCAAGCCCGTTTGAAACGCGAGCGTCGAAGCATCCGCCGCCGCTGCCCGCTCCGCGCCAACCCGACGCTCATAGGACTCCAGGCCTTCGGCCAGAACGCGGCCATAATTGACAATGGCATGCGTCCAGCCGTTTCCCCCGACCGTGTGGGGCGACCGGAGCAGTTCCAGCTTCCGGTTCTCGTCGTCGGCCATCGCGCGCAACGCATCCATGGCGGCGCGCTGGGAAACAGTCCACCCCGCCGCCTTCCGGTCGAACAGGGCGCCGTCCCAGGAAAAGGTGAAGCTGTAGTGCGGCAGCATGACGGCGGATCCCTGCAAGCCGAGCGGGCCGCACGGATAGAGGCGCCGGCCGTCATAAGCCGGAAGCGGGCCGGACTCCAGCCAGCGGCGCCAGGCGCGGGCATAGCGCTGGACGGGCGGAGCGTCCGGATTTTCGCAGAAGCCGGAGCCGAACGGCTCGCCCAGGTCCATCAGCGTTGCATGAAGCGGCATGGCTCTCCCTAAACGTGACTGACCGATTAAAGCCCGCGCCGGGAATGGCCCGGCCCGGTGCCGATGGTCCGGCCGATCGACCGGATCCGGCCGATGACGCACTGGGCGCACTGGTCGGAGGTTTCGTTGATGCAGGGCTTGCCGGGATAAAGCAGGTAGTCGCCGCGGTATTCGGCCGGCGTGCAGTTCGGCATGAACACGTTCGCCCCGCGCTGGAGCACCGTGTTGCGGCCATGGCCGGGGAACACCGCGTCAAACGCGGTGGTGGCGGGGATGTGCGCATCGGGGTTGAACAGCCGCAGCACGGCCACAGCCTTGTAGAACATCTCCGTTTCATCCGCGTACGCGTTGCGCTCCGCCCCCATCGGGGTGTCGGGGTGCGGAATAAAGGGGCCGATACCGATCATGTCCAGCTTCAGCTCGCGGCACAGCAGGATGTTGTCGGCCAGGATGTCGGGCGTTTCGCCGGGCACGCCGATCATAAAGCCGCTGCCCACCTGCACCCCCGCCGCCCGCAGATCCTTCAGACAGCCGATCCGCTCGTCCAGCGTGCAATCAGGGTGGATGCGGCGGAACAGGGCGGGATCGCTGGTCTCGAAGCGCAGCAGATACCGGTCGAGGCCGCACGCCTTCCAATAACGGTATACCTCCGCCGGCCGGTTGCCGGTGGACAGCGTCACGGCCAGGGTGGTTTCTGCCTTGATGCGCCGGATCAGCTCGCCCAGTTCGCGGTCGCCCAGCGCCTGGGCCTCGCCCGACTGCAGGACCACGGTGGTCTGCCCCGCGGCGGGAAGCCGCCTGGCGGTCTTCAGGATCTCGTCGGGCGTCATGGTGTAGCGCCGGACCTTGCCATTGGAGGCACGAATGCCGCAGTAGAGGCAGTCGTTGGCGCAGACGTTTGAAAACTCGATGATCCCGCGGATATAGACCGCATCGCTCATGTTGTCCCGGCGCACGGCATCGGCGCGGGCATACAACGCCTCCAGGGCCGGGCCGCGGGCCGCCAGCCATTCCAGGGCATCCTTCTTTGTATAGTCGACTGCTTCACTCATGATTCCCCTCATTATACCGAAGAAGAAGGCTGTAGGCTACAAAAGAAGGCTGTAGGCGGTTAGGCTGTAGGCTTTAGGCTTTTAGGCTGTAGGCTACAAAAGAAGGCTGTAGGCGGTTAGGCTGTAGGCT
>CAYZVY010000199.1:0-4242 GCA_964481675.1 uncultured Verrucomicrobiota bacterium | reverse complement strand
AGGCTTTTAGGCTGTAGGCTACAAAAGAAGGCTGTAGGCGGTTAGGCTGTAGGCTGTAGGCTTTTAGGCTGTAGGCTACAAAAGAAGGCTGTAGGCGGTTAGGCTGTAGGCTGTAGGCTTTTAGGCTGTAGGCCCTCAACACATAATAGCCCTAAAGTATCCTACAGCCTATAGCCTATAGCCTAACCGCCTACAGCCTAAAGCCTACAGCCTAAAGCCTACAGCCTAACCCCCTACAGCCTACCCGCCTACAGCCTTGACTTGAACCCGTCAGGGTGGAACAATTCCACTAAAGCGAAGGAGTTGCGGCATGACGGTGATGCAAGACTCGGAAAAGCGTTTCAACCTGTATCTCTCCGGCGGGCTGGCTGTGCTGGGGCTGGTGTTGTGGATTTTCGGGCTGCTGGCCGTTGCAAAAGCCTTTTTCCTGCCCGATTATGCCGCCATGCTCCGGGGCTCCGGCGGCGTGCTTCTGCTGTTCGGCCTCACCTGGCTCATGCTGGCCGCCATCCGCTCGATGGATGCCCTGATCAACCTGATGGCGTCTTTCCTCCTGGCCCTGCCGGGCATGTGCCTGTGGCTGACCGGCGCTTGGCTGACCTCGCTGCCGGCCACCTCTGCCTATGCCCCGTTCGCCGCCGGCTATGCCGCGCCGTTCTCCCTGGCCGGACGGAACGCCGTCCTCCTCGGCGTCATCTGGCTGGTGGTGGCGCTGGGCAAGCTGATCGCGACCCCCACGATCAAGAAAGTCAAATAATCCGCCTCAGCTACCACTTCTCCAGGTGCACAACTTTTTCCTGGTACCGCGTGCGCGCCTCCAGCCTGACGGCCGGCACGCCGATAGCGGCGATGCCGACGGGCAGCACCGTTTCGGGAAGCCCCAGCAGGTCGCGCAGCAGCGCGATGCGGTCGGCCCGCGGGTGCACGCCCAGCCAGCAGGCGCCGTAGCCAAGCCCCTGTGCCGCCAGCAGCAGGTTCTGCATGGCGGCACTGCAATCCTGGAGCATGTAGGACAGCTCGCCCCCGTGCGCGCGCGCCAGGCTGCCGCACACCACGATCCCCAGCGCCGCCTGGTTCAGGAACTTCCCGTTCGGCAAACCCTGCGCGATTTGCCCGCGCCGGGCGGCCTCCCGCACCACCACGAATTCCCAGGGATCCTTGCAGCAGGCCGACGGCGCCGCCATGGCCGCCTCCAGCATGTCCCGGATCGCCGTCGCGGGAATCTCGCCCGCCCCGAACTCCCGCACGCTCCGCCTGGCGAAAATGAGATTCAACTTGGCATTCATCCTGGTCCTCCGGTTGATCGTGGCAACACCGCTCTGGCGCGCATTATGATGTCCGCTCTCCCGCCGCGTCAATGGCTGAAATCATCCGGCGCCAGCACCCTGCCGCCAGGGCAAACGCATCTAAGTTCTCAGACGCGCGCCTCCCGATGAGTGCGAGGGCCGGCGGATCCAGCGTTACCGAAAATCCCCATAATAGAGGCCTATGCCACCGACCGAATTCGGGAGACCCGGCGGGAACAACAGGCGGAAGCCGCAAACATGAGAAAGGCGGGCGGGGCGGAACGGAAGCCTAGCAGGCCTCCTCCTTCCGGCGCTCGGCAGGGGAAGGGGCGGAGCCGCGCGAGGGAAGCGCGGCGTAGAGCCGCTCCGCCCGCCGGGGGGCGGGCCTAGCGGCGACCCTTCCCCTGCCAGCGCCGGAAGGCTGGAAAAGGGAATGCGAAGGTCTGAGCGTGGGCCTGCTCGGCTTCCCTTCCGCCCCGCCCGCCTCAAAAAGCGTGCCCGTTTTTCGGGGGTTGGCGAGAATGTAGATGCGTTTGCCCTGACCCTGAAGCGCCTTCTGCTTGCACCGGCCCCGTTCACCCGCTACCATGCGGGGTATGTGAAAGGGGCCGCTTTATGTCCAAATCCGCCTTGCCTTCCGAGGAGCAGCAGCTGCTGAACGACCGGGTCCGGCAGTTGACCGAGTCGCAGTCGCCCGACTCCGGCTCCCGCATCGTCATCGCCGTCATCGGCCGCGACCGCCCCGGCATCCTGGCCGGGGTGACCGGCGTGCTGGCCGCCCGCGGCGCCAACATCCTGGACGTCAGCCAGACCATCATGAGCAGCCTCTTCACCATGATCATGCTCGTGGACATCGCCGGCATCTCGACCGCCTTCGCCGAGCTGAAACAGGAACTGGAGGAGCACGGCCGCCGCCAGGGGCTCTCCGTCATCGTGCAGCATGAGGACCTGTTCAAGGCCATGCACCGCGTCTAAGGAATCCCGCCATGGCCATTGCCTCCGCCGAAATCCTCGAAACCCTGGGCATGATCCACGCCCAGCACCTCGACATCCGCACCGTCACCCTGGGCATCGACCTGCGCGACTGCGCCGGCTCCAACGTCCACCACACGGCCCGGAAGGCCTACGACAAGATCTGCCGCCGCGCCGGCGCGCTGGTCCGCACGGCGCAGGAGGCCGAGCGCGACTACGGCATCCCCATCGTCAACAAGCGCGTCAGCGTGACGCCGGTCTCCTGGTTCGCCGCCGCGTGCGAGGATCCCGACTACACCCCCATCGCCCGCGAACTCGACCGCGCGGCGCGCGAGCTGGGCATCGACTTCCTGGGCGGCTACTCCGCCCTGGTCGAGAAGGATCTCTCCCACGCGGCCCGCAACCTGATCCGCGGCATTCCCGAAGCCCTGGCCGCCACCACGCGCCTGTGCGCCTCGGTCAACATCGGCACCTCCCGCGCGGGCATCAACATGGAAGCCGTGGAGCTGATGGGCCAGGCCATCGTCCGCGCGGCCGCGCTCTCCGCCGCCACGGGAGGCAGCGACTGCTGCCGGCTGGTCGTCTTCTGCAACGCCGTGCAGGACAACCCCTTCATGGCCGGCGCCTTCTTCGGGGTCGGCGAGGGAGACTGCTCCCTCTCCGTCGGCATCTCGGGCCCCGGCACCGTGCGCGCCGCCCTGGAGCAGCTCGGCTCCACCAAGGACCTGCAGACCGTGGCCGAGGAGATCAAGCGCACCGCGTTCAAGATCACCCGGGCGGGCGAGCTGATCGGCCGCCGCGTGGCCGCCCGCCTCGGCGTGCCGTTCAACATCGTGGACCTGTCCCTCGCCCCCACCCCGGCGCCCGGCGATTCGGTGGGCGACATCCTGGAAGCCATCGGCGTGGAGAAGGCCGGCGGCCCCGGCACCACGGCCTGCCTGGCCCTCCTGAACGACGCGATCAAGCGCGGCGGCGCCATGGCCACCAGCCACGCCGGCGGCATGAGCGGCGCGTTCATCCCGGTGAGCGAGGACGCCACCCTGTCCAAGCGCGCCGCGGAAGGCGCGCTCTCCATCGAAAAGCTCGAGGCCATGACGTCGGTCTGCTCGGTGGGGCTCGACATGATCGTGGTGCCGGGCGACACGTCCGCCATGACCCTGTCCGGCATCATCGCGGACGAAGCCGCCATCGGCATGTGCAACAACAAGACCACGGCCGTGCGCATCATTCCCGCGCCGGGCCGGAAGGTGGGCGATTGGGTGGAATTCGGCGGCCTCCTGGGCGGCGGGCCCGTGATGCCGGTCCATACCGGCTCCTGCGCCACGCTGATCCGCCGCGGCGGCCGTATTCCCGGGCCGCTCCAGGGGCTGACGAATTAGGGGACGTGATCAGTAACCAGTAATCAGTGATCAGTGATCGGTGATCCGTCAGATCGGTCAGATCAGCCGGATCAGTCAGACAAACTGATTACTGATTACTGGTTACTGATTACTGATCACTGATTACTGATCACTGATTACTGATCACCGATCACTGATTACTGATCACCGATCACTGATTACTGATTACTCATCCTACACAGGATTCGTGAACGGCGAACGCTCGAAGCGGCAGGGGCTTTCAACCACGCGCGGATCGCCCTGCTCCCGCAGCACGGCGATTAAACGGGCGGCCAGGTTGTCCCTTATTTTCGCATAGTCCGGATCAACGGCGAGGTTGCGCAGGTGGTCCGGATCGTGGCGCAGGTCGTACAACTCCTCGGCGGGATACTTCCCGAAGCCCATCCCGTATAACGCGTTCACGCGCTCTTCCCCGCGATGATGGATCATCCACGCCTTGCTCGGGCTCGCATCCATGTCGGCATAGGCCGCAAAGGTGTTGTGGCACAGGACGTCATACAGCGGCGGCGGAGTGGCCGGATCGTCCAGGCCTTTCGGGTCGCCCATCGGCCAGCGGTCGGGCTCGAAGTTGCGGATATACAACC
>CAYZVY010000198.1:0-7941 GCA_964481675.1 uncultured Verrucomicrobiota bacterium | reverse complement strand
GCCGTGTATTCGTCGGCGTTGATGAACCCGTCCCCGTCCGCATCTTCATCACTTCCCTGGGTTCCGAGCGGAGACAACGCATCCATCGACTGCTCCTTCTCCCAGACATCCGGGATTCCATCGCCGTCGGTATCGGCAAGCGTCGGATTGGTGCCGTCTTTGTATTCCTGCAGGTTGTCCACGCCGTCGCCATCGGCGTCGAGGCCGGCGTCGCCGGCTTCAGTCGGATCGAGCCCGTGATCCACTTCCCACCTGTCGCTCATACTGTCTCCATCCGTGTCCCACGAGTTGGGATTGAGGAACAACGCGTATTCTTCGCGGGCCGTAAGGCCATCCCCATCCGAATCCGTGTCCGGATCAAACGCGGAGGCAGGCCCCCCGCTCACGGACTCCTCCCACTGGTCGGGGATTCCGTCCCCATCGTCGTCCGCCGCCTGCGACCGCGCAAGAGCCTCATTCGAAATATCGCCCAGGTTCCCGGCCTCATCCTGCGCCCGGATCGCGAAGTAATACAGCGTATCGGGGTCAGGCATGTGCAGGCTAACGGTTTCCGTCCCGCCGGGCGCGACCGGTGCCCGATGTAACAGAAAGGTCGAGGCCGTATCCCAGTTCGTGATCGGTACCGTGGCATATTTCAGGACATAGACAAGGGCGGTCCCGTCGAGTTCGTCGTCGCCGACGGCCGTCCACGAAAGGTCGACGCCCCAGGCGTTCGTGCCCGTCGTCGCAAGCAGGTCGACAATTGCGGCGGGTTTGACCCGGTCATCCGACGAATCTGCGAAAAGACAATAGGCCCCGCTGTTGGAGACGACCGCCTCGATGCAGTTCGCCTCCAAAGAGAGAGAGGAGTCCACCTCGGCCCATGTCACCATGTTGGAATCCCACCGGAAAAGCCGGATACTCGTCTCGTCGATCCCGGCGACATCGGCATCAAGATAAGCGAGACGCAACAGGACGTTCGAGCCCGCCAGCGTGTCCCCATCAGCAGGGGCGACCGCGTATTGCGGCCCGACCTGGTTGGTCGGGCTGAAACCCGGCGGCATGACAACGCCCAGATTGCCTTCATAGACAACGGATTCGGACTCCAGCACTAAACTCCCCTTGTCCGCGTTCAGTTCGAACAATCCGCCGGGGGAGCGCAAAAGGTTTCCGTTGGTGGATGTCGTGCCGATGGCAAACCCGGCGGATGCTGCATTGGTTTCGGCATCCTCGGAGATGCAAAGGAGATCCAGCGTTCCGCCGACAGCCGAGCCAAGAGCCACAATGCCGGTATATGTCATGCTTCCGCACAGCGCCATGGTAACCGGATTCGCTACGCTGTCGTCAAGGTACACCGTTACCGTGGGCACCTCCGACAAAGCCTCGCTTACGCGGAGTCGAACTTCCATTTCGCGCGGCTCGGACCGCATGCCGAGGGTGACAACGACACCCAGTCGATCGGGTCCCAACGGCATGGCCTGTATGGCGGGGCCACCCCGGGTAAACGCAGAAACGGCTGGGGCCGCACTTTCTGGCAACGCAAGGTCGAGCGATCCAAGCAACAGGTCCACAGACCGGATTTCCCGTTCGACCCGAGGCCCGCGGGCGGACGCCTGAACCCGGTCGCCGGGTTCAAGTTCGCCAACCCGGACGCGCCCGGTGGCATCGGTGCGGCCGAACGCAATTACGCGATCTCCTGCAGCCTTGCGGCCGAGAACCTCGGCCCCCGCCACGGGAAGCCCGCCGCGGGTCACGCGAACATCGAACAGCGGCATTTCATGGTCCGCGACAACGGGTGCGGCGGCAGCCGAGGCGACCGGCGCAGAGGAAAGCTTCGCGTCGAAAACGGCTGGTGCGCTCATGGCCATGGGCTGGGCGGTAATCCCGTCCACGAACCGGGCGGCCACATATGGGTAGGGGATGTAAGTTGGCCCGGGCCGATCGACCGAGGTACGCCTTTCATTTCCGGCGTAATACCCATATGGCGGCATTGTCAGGGTAAGCGGCGGGGACATCGCCATGCGCAGTTTCAATACATTCCAGCACGACATGCGTCTCGTGAAGTACTGCATCGTGACTGTGGTTGGATCGACGATGGACGGATAAGCCGGGAGATAGTCATTGGCCGATGAGAATTCCGAGGTGATGTAAGGATTGTCCATGAATCCGTAACACAGGGTCGTCTCACGGGGATGCCCCCTCCGGTAGGCGTGCCACGCGCTGGCATTCCCTTTTCCGTCCACGGATTCGTCAAACAGGCCCAGGCAATACCGGGCCAGTTGATAGGTAAGCTCCCGGATGTACGGATCCTGGTTGGGCGCATAACCGGAGGGGTTTGAAGACCCGGCATAGACAGCGGGGCCGTTCCCCATCCTGACGCCATCAAACGCGGAGGACATGCGGAAGAAGCCGCGTCCCAACACGACCACATCGGACGACCGCATGTAGGCGGGGAAAGCCGGAAGGCCCGAGGCAAACGCCACCGTGCCCAGTTTCATCTGTCCATCGGTAAGGTCATAGAGCAGTCGGGACGCACATTCGAAGGCATTCCGGAGTGCGGAAATGTGGGAGCTGGCGGACAATTCGGTCGCCACCACAAGGTTCCATTCGAAGACCGGATGCGCCAACTGCACGTTAACGGGGTTGCCTTTCTGTATTTCCGCGAGATCAGTCTCGGTCAGCGTCCGTGGCAGCCATGTGCCGTCCCACGAATTCAGCGAGGGTCCGCTCATGTCGCTGTCTACTGTCAGCGTATAGGCATTATTGCCAACCGCCTGGTGATTTGATTTGGACGTCGGCCATGCGCTCCACAAACGCCGGATAAAAACAGGTGTGCCGACGACCGGCTTGTTCGCAACCAGGTATAAGCCCTGCGGATCATTCTCGCGGATCGGCGTGCCCATTCGTCCCGGTGTATAGATATCGACTCCGTTTACCTGCTCACCTGAGTCGTAGCGGTTGTTGGAATTGCGGTCAACCCAGGCGCGAATCTTCCAGCTTGAAAGCGACGTCTGAATGGGGAACGGGAGCGAGACGCCTGAAGATCCGTCAGCCACGATGCGGGCCACCATGTTCGTTGACGACCGGTTGACCCAGTCGGCCTGGGCGTTCCATACAGTACGGTAATCCGTCCCGCCCGGCACTCCGTAGCCGACAGCACCCGAGTAGGTGCGGGGCTGGACATCCCAGGTCTTCCCGCCATTGCTGGAAAAAGCAAGAGTGACGGTCAACCGGTCCGTCTTGGCACCCAGCAGGCGGTAAAACACATCCACCAATTGCGTTCCGGGCCGCACGCGGGCCGAAACATTCGTGACAAAACAGGGTGCCAGGGAGAAGGATTTGAACAATGCGGACCCGAACGGCGGCGTGACGATCTGCTCGACCGTTGCATAGCCGGAACGTGAAACGCGCAGTGTATCGGCTTCGCCTGGAAGGTCCAGCAGCGTATAGGAGCCGCCCAGGGACGGACTGCTTGTGGCGGAAAAGGTTCCGAACTGCACCAGGGACGCGAGTCCCGCTCCTGAATAGGCGCTCCTCACATTGCCGAAAATCCGGGTGCGATACCGAAAGCCGGCGGTGATCGTCGTGTCGGCCGAAAGCGTCACCTCCACCGTGCGCGCCGTCGAAACGAGGGTGCCTGACCAACAGTCGAATACAAAGTTGGCATCGTCGACCGCCGTCAATGTCACGGATGTCGCGCGTTCATAACGCCCATCAAGGCCCGGAAGCGGTGAACGGGTCACCGATCCCGCGCCGGTTGGGCTCGTCCTGGCAGTCAGGCTATACCGTGGCGAGGGAAGGACCGTGAACACGACCTCCACCGCTTGCGTGAAGCCGTCCGCGGCCACGGACACTGCCGTATGATGCTCGCCGGTCGCCAACCCCGACGGATCGAACGCCAACGCAATCCGATCGCGCTCGCCGCGGCTCTCGCCGCACGCCGGAGCCATGGTCAGCCACGACACATCGGTTGTCACCGAATAAACGAGTGTGGTGCCCCCCGAATTCCACACCTCGATCTGGCGGTCTGGCGCCGACATTCCCAGTTCACAGGCGTTCGAGACCGTAAGCGGTTCCACGCTCAGAAGGAACGGATCGGCTGTCGGCGGCGGAAGTATACGCAGGGCCACCGGGATGAGGATTGGCGAATGGATGGAACCCGGCGCCGTGAGGGTTACGCACCCGTTGGTGTCTCCCTCCGGGAGGCCGGCGATATCGAACGACACGGTCACGCAATCGGTTTCCCCCGTGCTGTCTCCCTCGGCCTGTGCAATCGTCATCCACGGCACATCCGAAGCCGCTGTATACGGCATGATTCCGCCGCCGGTGTTGCGCACGGCGATCGTCGCGCTTCCGCCGGCCTCCCCCGCCACCGCACTGTGAACCAGGCCGGTGGGCGAGCACGCCAGCACGGCCGGCGGCGGGTGCACCGTCAGCCGGACCGGCACCCGCACGGGCGAATTGCTGGTCGCCGCAACCAGCACGACCTCTGACGTATAGACGCCCGGGCTGAGCCCCGCCGTGATATACCGCACGGTTATCGGCATCCAATACTCCGCCAACATGCCGCCGGCCACGCTCAATGAAAGCCAGGGGGCTGACTCCGTGATCCGGAACACGAGGGATCCATCCCCGCTGTTCCTCACCTGCAGCGCCTGGGCAGATGCGGTTCCTCCATACGAAACGGAATTCGAAAGAACCTGCGGAGACACGTCGATGCGGGGGACGCGTATATACATGGTTCCCCAGCACGGCATGGCCGCGTCCTGGACTCCTGCGATCAGGTTCGATCCGCGATAGTCCTGGAGATTCGCACGGTACAACAATCCGCCGACATCAACAACGGCGTTGGTGCCGTTGGGCGCGACATCCGGCATCGCATTCGTCGCAGAGGGCCCGATGAGCCCAAGATAGCGTTTCCCCGTGGTCAAGTCGATCCAATGCACACCGCCCTGGACCGGCCATCCCGAACTGAAGACCAGACGCCGTCCGCTGGGACTGAGCACGCCGTTGCCGATGGGGTAATTCTCCGGTCCCGCGAGCCTTGTCACCAAACCATTTGAATCACGGGACATGATTCTGGCATATTTCGGGGCATAGGGATCCGACCGGTAATACAGGCAGCCCGTGTCCCGATCGATCCCATACAGGGTCTGCCGGTCGCTCTGCGCGACGATGCGCTTGAAAAAATAATGGTTATTGGTGCCAACATTCATTTGGAAAATGTCATCCCCCGACTGTGGAGACGAGCCGAAAATACTTTGGCTGTCGGCGGACCACCGGGGGCTCGCAAGCGGCGGATAGGATCGCTCGGTCCTGGTCCGGAGATCCATGACTACCAGCGTTCCGGCGGCGCCATCCCCGTTCCGGTAGGCCAACTTCTGGCCGTCGGGGCTGATTCTCGGCTCTCCCTGCCAGCCGGCTCGTACAACCAGGGACGTCCGCCCCGATCCGTCCGGCCGCACCATCCAGATATCCGGATTTCCGGTACGCGGGTGCTGATACACGATCCGCTCCTCGTAGGGTCCTTTATCGTCTTCCACAATCAGCCGAACCATCATGCGGGGCGGGGCCGAAAGCGCGCCATCTGCCACAATATCGATGGCGGCGTGATACACGCCCGCAGGCATCCCCGTGGCGGAAAACCCGACCTCGATGTCGTCCATTTCACCCGCCGTCACGCCGTTGCTGGGGCTCAAAACCAGCCAGGGAGCGTCCGTTACCAGGTTATAGCCGATCGGATTCGCGCTGCCCCGGTTCCACACACGCAGGAGTTGGGCGGGCGGGTTCTGCCCTCTTGTCGTGGTGGCCGTAGTGAAAAAGGGTGACCCTGCGAGGGAAGGGCTGATGGCAGCCACAACCTCGAACGTTTGCGGACTGTTCCAGGCCTGCGGAGAAGAAACCGTCACACGGCCCGTATGGAAGCCTTCGGACAAGTCATACATCTGGACGGGTAAATCCTGCGAGAACCACTCTTTCGGAGCCAGACTGCCCGCGGCCGGCGCATTGACCGTGATCCAGGAACCTGTCGCCAGCGTGACGGTGAAGGTCATGACTCCACTGGTCCCCGCATTCTGGATGGCGAACCCGGCGGTTGGCCAGCCGGAGCGGTCGCCCGCCAGGAGGCCGATCGTCTGGCGGGAGGATGACAGCAGAAGCGTCGGGCGGGATGTGACGGACAGGTGGACATTCATGGCCAGCGGTGAATTTGTGGCCGTCGCCGACGTCATCAGGACGGCGCCGTTGTATTCGCCGCCGGGCAGATCGGCGGTGGCGAACAGGCACGTGACGACACCGTGTTCGCCGGCGGAGGTTCCGTTTGTGGGCGAAAGCGAAAGCCACGATACCGTGCTCTTCGCCGTCCAGGCCATCGTCGTCCCGCCCGCGCCATTCCAAAGATCGAAGGACCGGTTGCCGGGACTTGCACCCTGAAGACTCGTCACTGCGAGTGATTGGGTGCTGACGGCGATATAAGGCGGCGGGGGATCGGCGTAGAGCGAAACGGGGATCGTCTGGGGTGAATTCGCGGCTTGCGAGGCCGTGATCGACACCGTTCCCGTGTGAACACCGCCAGCCAGTCCCGCGGTGTTGGTGAACACGACGGTCAGATACTGGTGGTCCCCGGTACTGGACCCGCTTCCAGACAGCACCGCGAGCCAGGAAACGTCCGACGCCAGCGTGTAGGCCATGGGCTGGCCGTCGCTGGACGCATTCCAGATTTCCACCTGCGCCTCGATCGCCGTGGCGCAGCCATAGGTGAACCGGGCATCAAGGAAGTCCGGAAGCCGGGCGACCACGCACGTCGCTGCCTTGACTTCCAGCGACACCGGAATCTCCAGGGGCGTGTTGCCTGCCGCCGCGGAGACCACGGTGACCACCGCCGTATGCCAACCCACGGGCAGCGACTGGTTGGCAAATCGCAAGGTCACCGTCCGCGCCTCCCCTGTGCTTGTTCCGGACGACGGGCTCGCTGACAACCAGGCCATATTCGGCGTTACCGTGAAGGCCATCGGGTCCGGTGGTAAAACGTTCCGGATGTCGAGCGCACGATCCGCAGCCGCCACGCCCTGGAACGCCGTATTCGTCAATGCCACAGGCATTGCCCCGATCTGCGGGGGCGGACGCACCGTCAGTACGAACTCCGCCATGAGTGGCGCATTCGTCGCATCGCTGGACGTCACAGTGACGGCACCCGTAACCGCACCGGCCGGAAGTCCGGCGGCATCCGCTGAAAGACCGATCGCAACCCATTCTCCGGTACTTGAACCGGATAACGGCGATAGGGTCAGCCAGGACAAATCCGGAGACGCCTGGAAAGAGAGAGGCAGGTCGCCTGCATTCCGGACGCGAAGCGTGATCGAGGTTTTTCCGCCACAGGCAACCGCCGCCTCCAGTCGTGTCGCGTCAAGGGCGATGGCCGGCGCGCGCCGCACAAGCACGTTGACCTTGACGGTCACCGGCGAATTGCTGGCCTGCAAGGAGGAAACCTGGACAAGGCCCGTGTAGGAGCCGGCGCCCAGGCCGGAGGGATCGACGGTCAGTTCGACAGCCTGATGCTCTTTCCGGACGGCCCCTTCGGCCGGCGAGGCGGCCAGCCAGGACAGGGCCTCCGTCACGGCATAGGTCACCCGCGCCGTGGAGCCGCCGTTCCAGATGTCAATGGTCGATACGGTCGGGGAGGCTCCTTCCGTCAGGGTCACGACGATGTTCGTGGGCTGTACGGCCAGCGTGGGATCCCCGTCCCGCACGCGCAGCGAGACGAAGACCTCGGCCTGTCCTTCGCAGTCCGGAGAGGCCACGGTCACGCGCGTCGTATAGCTTCCGGTGAAGAGTCCGGCCGTGTCGAACGCGAGGCTTACCGTGTCGTTTTCGCCCGTGCTGGCGCCCGAGGCGATGTTCGGAACGGCCCAGGACGAGTCGCTCGCCACCGAATAAGTCAGCGTCCCGCTGCCGAGGTTGCGA
>CAYZVY010000197.1:1029-7952 GCA_964481675.1 uncultured Verrucomicrobiota bacterium | reverse complement strand
GCAGCTGCATGAAAACTTACCCCACATGCAAACTGTTTAATGGCCGGGGTAATATGTGAGGGTTCGCGATCCCGGCATCCTGGCGCGGCTTCGGAGGGAAAGTGACGCGATGCTCGAGGCGGTTCGCCAGCCCGGACCCGATGAAGCCGATTCGCGGCCCCGGTTTGTGCGCGAGGCCGGTTATGTCTCCAACGAGACCGCCTGCAATTTCGCCGAGAACGTGAGCGGCTTGTCGCGCCTGACGGGCGAGCCGGTCTATCGCGAGGAAGCACTGAAACTGGTCCGGTACACGCATCGATGCTGCTTCGACCCGGTCAGCGGCCTCTGGCTGCATCATGGGCGCCCCGGGGGGCCGGACCGCGAGTTGAGCGCGCCCTGGAGCCGGGGGAACGGCTGGATGCTGTACGGCATCCGCGGGCTTCTGGAAGAGCTTCCGGCGGCACATCCCGGGCGGGACGAACTGGGGTTCATGCTGGCGCAGGGACTCGACGGTTTCGTGCGACACCAGGGCCCCCATGGACTCTGGCACAATGTGATGGACGAGACTGAGTCCTTGAGCCGCCAGGACTCGTCCGGAACCTGGATGGTCGTGAATGTGTATGCGCGCGCGTTCTGGAAAGGCTGGCTGCGAGATGAACGGATTCCCGCCATGTGCGAAAAGGCGTGGCAGGGGCTCAAGGTCAAGCTCTGGCGCGGACTTCCGGTCGCCCATTGCGGGGGAACCGGCCCGATGTCCCGGGCGGAGTACCGTCTCCGGCCACATTGCAAATTTTTAGGAACGGCGCCATTTCTAGCGCGGATTGAGATCGAACGGATGCGCCTTGCCGCCGCCGGGGAGCCTGCCGTTTTGTGATAAAACCAGGCTCCGGATCCCGCCTGCATTATATCATGCGTCGGCGCTTTTGTTTTTCGGGCCCTTTGCTATAGTGGCCGGGTGAAAAAACAACTCGTTCGCTCGCGTAAGAAACAGTTCCGCTTTGCCCTGATCGGGTGTGGAGCCATGGGCACCCACGCGCTGAATGGAGCCAAGGCGGACCCCCGGTTGAATCTCGTTGTCGCCGCGGATCCGGATCCCGCCAAGGTCGAGTGGGTGAAGAAGGAATACGGGTTTCCGATGGTCCGGGATTATCGCGACTTGCTGGACCGCGACGACATCGACCTGTTCTACGTGGCCACGCCCAACCGCACGCACCGCGAGATCGCGACCGCCATTCTCGGGCGCGGGCGCGCCCTGCTGCTTGAAAAGCCGATGGCCGCGTCCCTGGCCGATTGCACCGCGATCATGCGCGCCCAGCGCCGGTCGCAGGCGTTCCTCCAGCTCGGGTTCGAGTGCCGCTATTCGTATGCCTATCAATACCTGCATGACCTTGTGGCAAGGGGCGTGCTGGGCGAGATCCGGCACTACCACATGGTCTATTCGCCCGGCATCTGGTTCCAATGGCTGGAGCAGAAGAACGGCTGGAAGTATTCCGCCGCGGAATCGGGCGGGATCATCGCCGAGAAAATCAGCCACTACCTCGACCTGTTCTACTGGTTCAGCGGCAGCCGCATCGCCGAGGTGAACACGTATCACCCGGGCAACGTGATCCGCCACTTCGAGGTGCTCGATAATTTCCACCTGAATTTCCGGGCCGACTCCGGCGCGGTGGGGGAAATCAGCTTCTTCTTTTCGCGGGCGCCCCTGCACCGGATGGACAGCACCATCCACGGCCGGCCGACCGACAAGGAAGGCGCCGGATTCCAGCTGTCGCTGATCGGCACCAAGGCGGCCGCCTATTTCGACCTGCACGAGCGGACGCTGTCGGTGACCGATTACGGGTACGGAAGGAGCGGCACGTTCAAGCCGCGCCGGCTGTTTTTCAAGGATTTCAAGAAGCAGACCTTCGCCCGGAAAACCGATTTCAACCACGCTTCCCATCCGGAACTGATCGATGCCGGCCGCCGCGCCGTGAACGGCGAAAAGCCTTTCACGGATCCGGAGGAATCCTATCACGTGATGAAGGCCTGTTTCGCGGCGGAACGTTCGGCCGTGCTGAAGCGGGCGGTGCGGGTTTGAAGAAATATATGAAAAATGCATCTCAGTTGTTGGCCGGCGGACGCTGGAGCACGGACGTTCATTTTTGGCTCTCGCAGGAGCCGTATGTCGCCTGGCATGCGCCGCACACGCCATCGCGCTGGCGCACGACGGTATCGTTCCGGAGCGAAGGCGGCGCCTGCCATATCCTGTTCGACTGCCAGGGCAATCCGCCTGTTGAAGCTCCCGCGCTCCGTCCTGTCGGCGATCCCGATATCTGGCTGGCGGAGTATGTCCAGGTTCTGATTCCCTATGGCACGGAAGCCGGCTGCATCCATTTCAGCGTCACCCGGAGCGGCGTCGCCATCAGCGAGCGACATGACAAGAAACGCGATCCCATTGCCGGCTGGTCCGGCGCCGCGGTGGAGATTCCCGGCGGATGGCGGGCTGAGTTGACGATTCCGGACAAGGATCTCGGGGATCCCCTTTTAGTGCGCTTCGCCCGGTGGGTTCCGGATGAGGGGTTGACCCGCTGGCCCACGCCGTTTGGCTCGTGGTGGTCCGTGGAGGCGGACGATTTTCTGCTGATCACGCCGCAAGAGATGGCAGGCGCTCCGACTGAAGCGGCTATTGGATCTTTTATGCTCAAGCGGGAATCCGCGGTGTTCGAGTCGGCCGGCACCTCTCCGGATCCCTCGGCTCCGCCTCTTTTCCTGACTGATCTTCCGGCGTCACCCGATGCCTTTATGAAACGGGTTGTCGAGCGGGTGCATGCGCAGCCCTTCCTGGCGTTCGGGCCTTTGCAGCCCCACGATCCCGGCCGCTGCCGGGATATGCTGGACAACACGTTCTGGTTCTCGGATGCGTCCTTCAAGATGGAAGGCGGCTTCGATTGGGACAACTCCCGCGGGCGGATGTTCGAGCTCAGCCATGTGATGCGCTTCGACTTTTTCCAGGAACTGGTGGCGGCCTGGCGCGACACGGGAAACCCGGCTTTCGCGCGGAAGATTATCGCATGCATCGAGAGCTGGCTGGACCAGCAGGATCTGCGGCAGAGCCTGACGCCGGGACGATACCGGGCCCGCTGGAGCTGGCTCAACCTGCCACACCGGCTGGTGTGCGCCATGCAGGCGGTGTATTCGCTGATCGACAGCGGCCTGGTCAGCGGCGCGTTGCTGCTGCGCCTCCACAAGGTGGTGGCCGAAACCTTGTGGACCATGGATGGCGGCAACATGATCCGGCACTATCCCAAGAACCACAGCATCATCATTGCCGATCACGGCGTGCAGTTGTCGGTGTTATGTCCGGATCTGCGGCAGGCCGGGCATTATCGCGACATTTTCTTCGCGCATTTCCGGCGGGCGCTGGCCGTCCAGTTTCTGCCGGACGACGTGCAGTGGGAGCTGTCCACCGGCTACCACATGGTGTGCTACAAGCGGATCACGGAGGCCACGTCGCTGTGCGAGCAGGCGGGAATCCCGGTTCCGGCCGACATCACGGACTGGTTGCGCCGGATTCTGAACGCCGCGGGGCGCTACCTGCTTCCCAACGGGGAAGTGGCCAACTTCAACGATGGCGGGCGCAAAGGGGCGGTGGACGCCATCGGGCGGCCGCTTGAAACGATCGGCACGCTGATCGAGCGGGAGGCTGCGGCCCTGGGAGCGGAGGAGGCGCTGGCCATCGCGTCTCACGGGATGCGAGGGATGCGCGAACCGCCGCTTAGTCACGCCATGCCCTATGCCGGGCATTTCATCATGCGCGATGGGCTCGCTCCGGAGAGCATGGCCCTGGCGTTTGACGCGGGCCCGCTGGGGAAGGGGCACGCGCACGAGGATGCGCTGGGCATCATTCTGGCCGCGTTTGGCAAAACGCTGCTGGCGGATCTCGGATCTGGCGCTTACGACGAACGCACCCCGATGCGCCGGTACAGCACGTCGACGGAATCGCATTCCACGATCATGGTGGACGGACAGGGCCAGGTCTCGGGGCTTTTCCCCGGGACATGGGCGCGGAAGACTCCGCTGGAGGGCCGCCATTATTTTGGCCGGCATGTCCAGTTTGCGGCCGCCTCCTACACATTAGGCTACGGCCCCGAAGCGGCCATCGCGGTTCAGCACCGGCGCGCGGTGCTGTTCGTGAACAAGGGGTATGTTCTGGTGGTCGATCATGTGTCGGGAACGGGCACGCATCGCATCGAGTCCCGTTTCGTGCTGGACGCGCTGTCGTATGTCGAGACGGAAGCGGGCCTGCGCACCACCAGCGGAAGCGGGGACCTGGACATCCAGTTGCTGCATCCGCCCGGCGTGAAGAAGGATGTGGCGTGCGGCCGCGAGGAGCCTTATGCGGGGTGGATGATCCGCCACATGTATGGACAGGAGCCGGCCCCGCGCCTGACCTTCGAAGCGGAGCAGGCGCTTCCGGCCTGCTGGATCACGCTCCTGACACCGTTCAAGGATGCGGCCGCGATTCCGAAGGCAACGGTTGAAGCCACAGATGGCGAAATCCGGGTTGCGCTGCGAGCGCCCGGCGTTAACGCTTCGTTCGTCTGTTCGACGGTTCCGTGGAACCTGACTTACGTGGATGAACGGGCCAAATTCACGGCTGCGTCGCATGCGGCTGAAACGTTTCATTTTGAAGAATGTTAAACGCCACGCTCAAACGTGATGGCGAGGTTTGCGATGCAAATGGGCAAAAGCATACACGACCAGTTCGTCTTTTTCTATATCGTACCAGAGGCCATAAGGGAAACGATTGATTAAAACACGGCGGAGTCCATCCCCCATCATTTGACAAGAGTCGGGGAAGGCCACTATACGATGGATGACGCGATCCAGCTCATCAATTAAGGCATAACCCAAGCCCGGCTGGGCCTGCTCATACCAATCAAATGCATCGGCCAATTCCCGTTCGGCCACAGAGAGGAAACGGACTTTCATCTTGGCCGGTATCGCTTCATGACGTCTGCATACGAAACCGATTCGGTTTTACCGGCATGATAGGCCGCCTTACGCTCGCGCGCTTCCGCAGCCCAAGCGGCATCAATATCAGGGTCTGGCCGATCAAGTTCGTTTAAAATTTCGTCAACAAGCGCCAGTTTTTCGAGGTCCGGTAGCTTTCGAACCTCTTCCCGTAATTTTGGAGTCATAGAAAGCTTCCTGGAGAGACGTCCGATTTCCATTCAAAGCGGATTCAGGTTAAATCGTTAAGGTGCGAAAGAAAAGCATAAATGCTGTCGTCTTTCAGGTTGTCTGCGCCGCCCGCATGCGCTGGATTTCGATCCACGCGTGGAGGATGCCCGAGCGGCAGGGGCGGAAGGAGTCGTGCGGGCGGGAGAGGTAGCACTGCCGGCTCAGGGCGTAGGAGGTGCCGACGCAATAGCCCAGGTAGCGGTAGTCCCAGATCTTGGTCTTGAGCCCGAGCCAGGCCTTTTCGATCATCGGGGGAATCCGCGTGTCCTTCAGCCAGCCCTTGTGGTAGGCGCCGGCGTAGACGCGGATGAACTGGGAGGTGGCGGAGGAGCAGGTCCTGCTGTCTTCCGGCGACGCGTCCAGCACGTTGTGCCAGAGCCCGTGCCGGTCCTGCACGCGGAGGAGCCCGTCGAGGTTGAGGCGCAGCATGTTGATGAGGTCCGGACGGCGCGGGTGCGTGAGCGGCATCTGGTCCAGGATGGCGCGCAGGCCCCAGAGGAAGTGGGAGTCGCCGCGGCCCCAGGGGGCGGACCGCTTGTCCGGTCCGTCCGGACGTCCGACATGCCAGTACAGGCCGGTGGGGGGATCGAACAGCCAGGCGTGCGAGCCCAGGACGTGGGATACAGCGGCTTCCAGGAATGCGGGATTGCCCGTGGCCCGGGTCAGCATGGGATAGGTTTCGCCGATGACCAGGGAGGTCTCCGGCCAGGTCCAGGGATTGCTCTTCACCCGATCGGGGAGCTGGTCGGGATCGCAGCCTTCCGGTGTTTTCACATCGAGATTGATATAGACGCCGTTCATCCGCCAGTGGTGGGGCCAGGGGTTCAGGCCGGAACAGACGCGGATGATGTGCTCGAGGGGTTTGCGGTCGCCGGTGAGTTCGGCATATTGCAGAAAGTGCCGGGCTCCGTGGCTGTCGAAATGCGACCCGAAATGGGAATAGTGCTCGGCGATATGTTTCCACACCGGTTCGGCCAGCGTTGGATCGTGGAAGAAGTCAGCGGCTTCGACGGCGGCCGGCATGACCCACATGCCGACGGGATCGACGAAGGCATTGCCCATCTTGACATACTGGTTGAGTTCGTCCGGGGCGGCCTTTTTGCACTCGGCCACGAGCGCGTCTTCGTCCATCTCCTGGAGTCGCGCCAGCATGGCCGGGTTTTCCGTCGTCAATCCGGCCGAGACGATCTGCCGCAGCACGTTGTGCCGGACGGTGGCGTCGCCCAGCACTCCGCCGCATGGTATTTTCGGGTCGGGCCAGTAGACCAGGCCGCCCTTTTGCACAAACTCGCGCAGCCGGCCGGCGGCGGGTTCCGTTTCGAACTCGGCCTTCCGGCCGGTGTCGATCATGATGCAGCGGAAAGCCGACAGGTCCGCGGGCAGGTCGCGGGGGAGGGCGTAGTTGTTTTCGAAGGGGAACCAGACTCCGGTGTCCACGAAGGTGCGGATGCAATCCGTGAAAACCTTGTTGGGTTCCGCGGGGGCGAGGATGAGCAGTTCGGGTGTGTTCATGTATTTTTCTCCAGTAGGCCGGGCGCTACGAGCCCGGCATCGCACGCTGTCTGATGCATTTCCAGCCGTACGGATCTGCGCAGCCGCGCCGGGCTCGTAGCACCCGGCCTACACAGAACTGTTGGTTTTATGTGTCGTTTCATTTTTTCCCTGGAGTAGGCCGGGCGCTACGAGCCCGGCATCGCACGCTGTCTGATGCATTTCCAGCC
>CAYZVY010000197.1:0-929 GCA_964481675.1 uncultured Verrucomicrobiota bacterium | reverse complement strand
GTACGGATCTGCGCAGCCGCGCCGGGCTCGTAGCGCCCGGCCTACCCAGATCGTTCGCATTAATTATTTCATGTTTGCACCCGGCCTACTCAGACCGGTTGCATTAACAACGCATGGCATTAGGATACTTCCTCCGTTAAAATGGTTTTCAGCTCCGGGTCCACCACGGTCCATGGCCATGCATGCCATGTTTCCGCCAGTTTGGCCTTTACCGGATTTTGAATCGTATATTCGGAGAACCTGAGCCAGTCTTCGGAATCTCGACACCAATGATCGAAACATTCCCGTTGCCAGAAAGTGCCGCTGCTTCCGAGCAGGCGGTTTGCCTCGCGACCTGTATAATTTTTAAATTGCCCGAGGTCTTCCGAGAGGCGGTCGTTGCGTCCGACAGTATTCCGCATAACCAGGTGGATGTGACTTGGCATCAAGCAACCGGCCCAGATTCTCCAGCCGCGACCGCGAAGCCATTCGAAATTGTCGAGTAATTTGGCGGCTACGGATGGATCTGTTAAGTTGCGAGGGCCTGGTGTTGGGGCGTTGAGATGGGTGTCGAGTCGATGGAATGAATCGAACCACGACGCCGGGCTCGTAGCGCCCGGCCTACTGAGATCCGCAAAGACCGAAGCCGGTAGACAACCCTTGCGGCAGAGGGTGACAAAGTAAGAATGTTCAGCGACCAACCAGTGGGGTAAACGGTTTCGGAAAAAGCGCATGGTTGGCGTAGCGTCTTCCATTATTATTGTCTTGGCCGGGCGCTATGAGCCCGGCGTCTCTCTTTTGTGCTTTCGTCTTGCAGTTGCATGCCGCGCCGGGCTCGTAGCGCCCGGCCTACCAGGCCCAGAATCCGACGCAGGGCTCGTAGCGCCCGGCCTACTTCAATCGACATTCACGCGAATTAAAGTTCCGCCGCGGTTGCCGTACAGGTCCTT
>CAYZVY010000196.1:0-7980 GCA_964481675.1 uncultured Verrucomicrobiota bacterium | reverse complement strand
CTGGCGCATGGAGTTATGGCGCGGCGGTTACGCGGCCAGCGGCCGCGTCCACAGCAGACAATGCGAAAACGGGTCTGGCGCATGGAGTTATGGCGCGGCGGTTACGCGGCCAGCGGCCGCGTCCACAGAAGACCTGAAATGGCGTTGCAGGACATCCCGTAGCGGTTCCGCGTTTTTCCGGAATCCGATGGCGCCGTCGGGCCTGGCGCGCAGGGCCGAGGCGCACTCGTAAAACGCGAAGCTGTCGAAGCCGGCCCTGCGGCCCCAGTCGATCAACCGCTCCACCGGCACGGCGCAGCCTTGGGGCGAATCGCCGATGTGATTCGTCGAGCTGCGGTCCTCGAAGAAGTTGTTGCAGTAGGGGTCGTAGGAAACCGGAACCCCCTTCGCGTGCGCCAGCGCCAGCACCTCGAGGGCCAGGCTCGACTGCGGCCAGAGCGACTTGCCCGTCACCCGGTCCGCCAGCCCCTCCTCGAGCCAGGTGCGCCAGTCGCTCACGATGTTCATGGCGCCGCCTGCTCCCGGGGGGCCGTCGAAATAGCCGTCAATGTGCACCGTCAGCGTCTTGCCCCGGGCCCGCACCTCCGCCGAGGCTTCGCGCAGGAACTGGGTGTAGCCCTCGCCCCGGATGCGGCGCCACAGGTCGCGGTCGAAGTCGTCCGTCTCCCAGATGTCCACGCCGGTCCGCGCGAGCATCGCGTCGCGCACGGGCGGCTCGAACCCGTATTCGATCCACGCGAAATGGCCGTGGTGGTGGCCCGGGCGGATGTCGATGCCGTCCGCCCCCGCGTCCAGCATGGCCCGCACCCACGTCATCCACAGCGCTCGCGTTTCGGGGAACGACGGCGAAAACGCGGCCAGCGTGCCGCGGTCCTTTCCGCGCGCGATCGCCAGGTAGGAAACCGCGCCCCGGTCCAGCGCCAGCGGCGTCGTGATGGCGTCGCCCCCCGAGGTCCACGCGGAGGTGGGCGAGCCGGGGTAGCGGTCGAACTCGAACCCGGTCTGCAGGCCCGGCTCCGGCGCGGTCGCGCCGGCAGCCGGCGCCTCGCCGAACTGGCTGGTGTGGTCCGCCCGCCGGGGCGCAAGGCCGAAGGTCAGCCGCGTCTCCTCGCCCTTTTCGCCGAACACGTGGACCAGGTCGCACAGGCGGTTGACGAACGTGCGGCCCGCGCCCGCCACCTTCAGCGCCATGAACGGCTCCCGGATGTCCAGGTTCTCAAAGCGGAAGACGCGGCTTCTCCGTTTTTCCAATGTGGGCACAATTCCGGAGGGTGTGGAGGCGTAGACCGGGTAGTCCTCGATCAGCTCCCGCCCGGCGGCCGCGCCGGCGTAGGGGCGGAAGGTTTCGTTGTCGTCCGACACCAGGATCGCGATGTCCGCCGGCGCGAGCGCACTGGCGTCGGCGTCGTCCTTCACCAGGTCGATCCGGGTCCAGGCCGCGTTGAGGGCGGGGCCATGGGCCGACGGCTTGCGCGCCATGACGAGGTGCTGGTTTTCGGCGGCCATGCGGGTGGACCAGTAATAGGAACACCCGACCTGGGCAATACGGCCGTGCTTCCGGGCCTGTTCGGAGAAGGGCGGCCAGCTCATGACGTGGATCGCCATGTCGAACGGCTTCAGCAGGCCGATCAGCTCGAGGCCCTCCTTGTGGGCATGATTCACAGCGGCCGTGAAGAGGTCGCCCGCCTGGCGGATCGTGTCCTTTGCATGTTTCGAGATGGCGAGAGGGGCGAAGTCGAAGTAGCCGTCCGCCTCGCGGCCCAGGTCGATCCAGGAGACGCGTTGGGCCCCCCACGATTTCAGTTCCGCGAAGAGCGAGTCGAATGTTTTGGGCGACCAGGCGCAGGCCATGAGGTCGTCGTTGAAGTCCACGGTCACTTCCAGCGGATAGCCGGGTCGGAGGGCCCTGGGCGCCGGCGGGACGGGCCCCGCGGGGTCGCCGAAGGCGGCGATGCGGCGGACCACGCACTGGCTGAAGCCCATCTGGAGGCTGCCGGCGCGGGCGGACCCGCGGAGGTTGGGGGCGGACAGCGCTTCCACGCCGTTGGCCGAGGCGCGCATGCGGTCCGCCGTCCATTCAAAGACGAGGCGGGCCTTGCCGTCGGGGGCGGTTAGGGGGACCGCGCTGCGGGCCAGGGTCAGGCCGCCGTCCGAGGCCTGGTGGCGGACGTGGGGAGGGGCGAGCAGGACGAGGGCGAGGGCGGTGCGGGAGTCGCCGCCGCAGAAGGCGTTGGCGTTAGGCTTCACCTCGTCGAGGTCCACTTCAACGCGCAGTGTGCGCCAGTTGTCGTGGAGCAGCGGGATGATGACGCCGTCCCGGCCCTTGCAGTCCCAGGCGCCGTTGCCATAGACGGGGCGGGGCGTGTCGGTATACCAACCGGCCGGCAGGCCCGGGGCCGTGAAGCGCTCGTCGAAAATGGGGGTAAGCATGTTCAAAGCATATCGGTTTGAGGACGGGCGTCAATGCCTGTATCGGCGGGTTGGCCCATGAAGCGCCCGCCGGCTTTGTGGAGTGCCAGCCACAAGGGTTTGCTCGTAATCATAATCGTAATCTTAATCTTAATCCCGCCTGGACCTGGTATGAAGGCCCCGCGGGGGTATGGCGTTTCTTCTTCTGTATGCCCCACGCCCGGACTTGCGCTGGGAACGGAGTTCAAGGACGAACTGGCCAGCCAGGCCTGAATCATGGTATCGTGGTTCCTGTTCTGATAGTATTCCGGTGAGGAGAGCACTATGAAGAAGCTTGTTTTTCTTTGCGCATGCGCCCTGGTTGCCGTCAACGCCGCGCTCGCGGACCCGATGTCGGCCTGCAAAATGCTGGTTGGCACGTTTGCCGAACCGGGCAAACTGGCCAAACCGGTGCTGACCGTGACACTGACCAACGATCAGTTCACGGTGACGGATCTGACCGGTAAGAAGACGATCGTCACCGCGAAGCCATCGGACAGCGGGCTGGTCATTATCGAGGACCCGAAGGACCGCAACGCATTCCTGCTATATTTTTCAACCGAGACCGGGGACTATCTGTTCCGGCACGTGGGGCGCGCGAAGGACGGGAAGCCGCTTCCGGATGAGCCCGCCCACACGAAGAAGCTGGTGAAAGTCGAGGCGCCCGCCGTCAAGTCGCCTGAAAAGGGAAAGACGAAATAACGATGCATGATGTCATGATGATTGTCGGGTTCTGCATTCTGGCCGCCGGAATTGTCGGCTCGCGCATCCTGAGCGAGCGGGCGTTCCGGAAACTGGATTCCGAGACGAAGGTCCGGATCATGGACGAGTTTTCCAGCATGCGGATCTGGAATATCGTCCCCGTGGTGGCGATTCTCGTCCTGATGCTCGCGGGCAACGCCTTTTACGCCGGCCATGAAATGCCGGTCTTCGGCCTGTTCCTGCTGGCCATGGTCGCTTACTTCGTGTTCACGCACCGGATGATCCGGAACAAGATGCTCAAGGTCCAGGTGCCGCCCGACTACCTGCGCACCTTCCTGCTGTCGCGCTGGATTTCCTACTCGACCCTGATGATCATGCTGGTCGTGATCCTGGGCGGCGCTGTCTGGAGCGCCCTTAGCCGGTGTGAGTGACGTTGCTAGGCGCGTTTCTTTTCCAGCTGGCGGGCTTTTTCAACCAGGGAGAGCGTGTGATGCCATTCGTCATGCAAGAGCGATTCAAAGCGTTGGATGGCGGGATGGGGGGGCGCCAGGGGTGAATCCGGCAGAATCTTCCCGACCGCATTTTGATATTCCCAAAGCAGGTCGATATACTCGCTTCGCCGTGCCCGGGGAACGACGATCGGGGGAAGCCCCCCCCGGAGAACCGGCAGATTGGCGATCAGGCGCGCCACGCGTCCATTGCCGTCAAAAAACGGATGGATGCGGACAAAGCTCAAATGGGCCCCTACATAGAGGGTGATGGCCTTTTTCGGGCTGTTTGCCGTATCCAGCGTCTTGTTGAATTCATGGAGCCAGCGCTTCATTAAACCCGGCACGTCCAAAGGCGAGGCGTATTCCATGTAAACGCTTTTCCCTTCCACCACGCCGGTTGTGCCGTTGAAGTCCTGTTTCCAATCCCCAACCGGGTTTTGCACGTCCATCGCCGCTTTATCCATCACCGCACGGTGGAGGGCGAACAAGTCTTCCTTGTCAATGTGCGGCTGGCGGATCATGCGATAGACAAGATCGATGGCGCGGGCATGACCATAGACTTCCTGATGATCACGGAGCGGTTTGCCGTTGATGGTCAGGCCCAGCTCGAGCACCTTGACGGTCTCGCCCAGTGTCAGGGTGTTTCCCTCGAGCGCGGTCGAATCGTGAGTCCATACGGCGGCTACCTGCCTGATCAGCCCGTCGCGGATTTCCGGGGAAAGACCGTCAAAGAACAGCGTCCGACCGATTGCCGCACGGTGGGTTTTGACAAACGAGAACACCGCGTTATGGGTTATGGTCAACCCGTGTTTCATGTTCAGTTCGCGGGCAATCTGGCGATAACTTCTGCCAGCCTGAAGCAAGGCGAACAGTTCTTTTTCGTAGGAACGCAGTTTGGATTGGAAAGGCTTCCCCGGCATACTGTAACGGCTTCCCCCTTCTGTTTGCTTATACTGTAACGACTTTTTTGATTAAAAACAACTAATAAGTCGTTACAGCGATGGCGGTGGGCGCATCTGCGATTTGTAAGGGGGCAGACGCCTCTTCGCGCCAGTAGATAGCTGGTCAGGGCGGGCGCGGTGGAACGCGCC
Source organism: uncultured Verrucomicrobiota bacterium (assembly GCA_964481675.1). Classification (GTDB taxonomy): domain Bacteria; phylum Verrucomicrobiota; class Kiritimatiellia; order CAIKKV01; family CAIKKV01; genus CAIKKV01. The sequence goes on along the minus strand of CAYZVY010000196.1, from coordinate 3,248 downwards.
CCTCCACCGACTGCACGAAAGGTGGAGGGTCCGGTTCCACCCGGACCCCTTGCGCCCTTCTTGCCCATTCCTAATCGCAGATGCGCCCGATAGCAGTCGCTTCTGCAAGGAGTATTGACTTTCGGGCCCGGGGGGAGTTCAATTCCGCTTTTCATAAATAAAGGGGATTTTCATGCAAGTGGCCTCCGTTTTCCAGGATCACATGGTATTGCAGCGCGAACGGCCGGTTCCGGTGTGGGGCACGGCGGCGGCTGGCACGGCGGTTGTCGTCCGGTGCGCCCGCAAAAAGGCGGAAGCCGTGGCCGGGCCCGATGGCCGCTGGTTCGCCTGCCTGCCCGCCATGAAGGCCGGGGGCCCCTTCGAGTTCCTGGTCAAGGCCGGCCGCAAAAAGATCGCCCTTCAGGACGTCTGGGTGGGCGAGGTGTGGCTGGCGTCCGGCCAGTCCAACATGGCCATGACCGTCCAGGGCGTGCTTAACGCCACCGACGAAATCGCGGCCGGCGACCATCCCGGCATCCGCATGCTGACCTCCGCCCGCGTGGCGCTGACCAAACGGCAGGAAAGCCTGGGCGCCGACAGCCGGTGGCGGGTGTGCAGTCCCGCCACCGTGGCCGGCTTCTCCGCCGCGGGCTATTTCTTCGCCCGCGAGCTGCACCAGAAGCTTGGCGTGGCGGTGGGCATTATCGACAGCTCGTGGGGCGGCACCGTGGCCGAGGCCTGGATCAGCCGCCAGGGCCTGCAGGGCCATCCCGTGCTGAAGCCCTACATCGACAAGCTCGACCGGTTTATGGGGCCCGAGGGCGAAATCGAACGGCAGTCCGCGAAGAAGCTGCAGGATGCGTGGGCGGATTCCATTCCCAAGGATCCGGGGAACACCGGCCTGGCCAACGGCTGGGCGGCTCCGGGTACGTCCGACGCGGATTGGAAGACCATGACCCTGCCGTCGGGCTGGCAGCTGGCCGGCCACGATTACAGCGGCATTTTCTGGTTCCGCCGCGAGGTGACGGTGCCGGCCGCCTGGGCGGGCCGCGACCTCGACCTGCATGTCGGCGCCTGCGACAAGCGCGACTTCACCTACTTCAACGGCGAGTTCATGGGTTCGCTCGGCATGGAAGACCGCGCCGACGCCTGGAGCACGCCCCGCGTCTACACGGTTCCCGGCAAGCTGGTGAAGGCGGGCCGCAACGTGATCGCCGTCCGCGTGTTCAGCAACATCTACCAGGGCGGCATGATCGGGCCGGCCGACACGATGTGGGCCGCCCCGGTCGGCGAGCCGGAGACGACGCGCATGCCGCTGGCGGGCGACTGGAAATACCGCGTCGAGGCGAATTTCGGCAAGATCAACACGGCGCCGCCCGTGCAGACCTACGGGGACAACAATGCCAACACGCCCAGCGTGCTGTTCAACGGCATGATTGCGCCGGTCGTGCCCTACGCGCTGCGCGGGTTCATCTGGTACCAGGGCGAGTCGAACGCGGGCCGGCCGGCCGAATACCGGACGCTGATGCCGACCCTGATCCGCGACTGGCGCCGCGAGTTCGGGCGCGAGGACCTGTCGTTCTACCAGGTCCAGCTGGCCAATTTTATGGCCGTGAGCGAGCGGCCGGTGGAGAGCGACTGGGCGCAGCTGCGCGAGGCGCAGCGCCTCACGCTGGGCATGGTGCCGGCTACGGGCCTGGCGGTGATCATCGACATCGGCGAGGCGGCCGACATCCACCCGCGGGACAAGCAGGGCGTGGGGCGGCGGCTGGCCGATTGCGCGCTGGCGCAGGATTACGGGAAGAAGGAGTTCGCCGGATCCAGCCCGATGCCGAAGGCGGTCCGGGTGGCGGGCGGCAAGGTGACCGTGACGTTCTCTTTCGCCGCGTCCGGGCTGACGGTGAAGGACGGCGAGCTGAAGGGCTTTGCCCTGGCAGGCGAGGACCGCCTGTTTGCGTGGGCGAAGGCCGCGGTGACAGGGCCGGACACGGTGTCGCTGGAATGCGCCGAGGTGGCGGATCCGAAATGGGTGCGCTACGCCTGGGCGAACAACCCGGTCTGCAATCTTTACGGCGGCACGGGCCTGCCCGCCGCCCCGTTCGAGTCGGCCATCCCTGGCGGTGCATGGCTGGTGTAGCCGGGGTGGCGAACGGACGCGCAGAGAGGCCGCGAAGACTTTTGCCATGCGGCGCGCAAGGGACTGCGCGCCCTACCTGCCTTGCGCCTATTCTTCAGGTAGGGCGGTCAGTCCCTTGACCGCCGGTCATGCGCAAGGGCGTCCCTTCCCGGCTGAACCCCGAACCCTTGCCTTGCCTTGACCGCTCTCCGCAAACGTGCTACCTTTTTAAAGAAAGGTAACACGATGAAAACGGATAAATTGGAACGGTTCAGCGTGTCGATGCCGGGCGCGCTTCTTGGCGACTTCGACTCACTGGCGAAGGAGCGCGGCTTTGCCAACCGCTCGCAGGCGCTTGCCGAGCTGGTGCGGCAGCAGCTGGTCGAGCGGAACAGCCAGGCCGGCTCGCACGAGATCGCGGGCACGGTGACCCTGGTCTACGACCACCACAAGCGCAATATCCAGGCGCTCCTCACCGATATCCAGCACGACCACGGTGACCTCATCATCGCCGCCCTGCACGTGCACCTCGACCACCACAACTGCATGGAGGTGCTCGCCGTCCGCGGCAAGGCCGCCACGGTCCGCCGCTTCGCCGACCGCCTCATCGCCGTCAAGGGCGTCACGCACGGCCAACTGACCGTCACCACAACCGAACCCTGATCCGAAAGGTGAACATTCAACATTCAACTTCGAACTTCCAACATCAGAACATCTTGCTTCGACGTTGGATGTTCAACGTTCGCTGTTCGTTTCTCTTCACTCATTCCATCTGGTTCCCTGTGCCAGCGGCGGGACTGAACCCTAAACCCCTAAACCCCTGAACCCCTTCTTCTTATGCATATGTCCGACGCCTTGATCTCCCCCGCCGTGGGCGGCACCCTGTGGGCCGCCACCGCCGGGCTCATCGCCTGGAGCGCCCGGGTGGTGCGCCGCGATGCCCGGGAGAATCGCGTGCCTATGATGGGCGTACTCGGCGCCTTCATCTTCACCGCCCAGATGATCAACTTCGCCATCCCCGGCACCGGCTCGAGTGGCCACCTGGGCGGCGGCCTGATTCTGGCCGTGCTGCTGGGGCCCCACGCGGCCTTCCTGACCATCGCCTCGGTGCTGACCATCCAGGCCCTGTTCTTCGCCGACGGCGGCCTGCTGG
>CAYZVY010000195.1:0-8017 GCA_964481675.1 uncultured Verrucomicrobiota bacterium | reverse complement strand
CATGATCCGCAAACAAGGAAACCGCCCATGAAATCGAACGACTCCAAGAAGGCCGAGAAAAAGAAACCGCAGAAGACCCCCGCCGAAAAGAAGCTGGCCAAGCGCGAGAAGAAGAACAAGGTGAAATTCACCGTCTAGCCAGTTGCGGGTCTTGACATGACATCACGGGAACGCATCGAAAAAGCCTTGCGGCACGAGCGGGTTGATCGCATTCCCCTCGATGTGGGAGGCACCTTCGCCACCACGCTCACCGCACCCGCCTGCGCCGCGCTGCGGGCGGAGCTGGGCCTGCCGCCGCGCCGCCTCCGGATCACCGAGCCGGGCATGCTGCTGGTCGAACTGGAAGCGGACCTCCGGGCCGCGCTCGGCGTCGATACGCTGGGGCTGTTTCTGGGAGGAGGCGCGGTCCACGGCTGGGTTCCCCACACCCTGCCCCGCGGCGAAACGGTCAGCCTGTCGGCCGATCTGGATGTGCGCATCCAGGCGGATGGGGGCCGGGAGCTGTGGAAAGAGGGCCGCCTGGTCGGCCTGATGCCGCCGGGCAGCCTCTATTTCGACGCGGTGTCCTACCCCAAGTGGCGCGATTACGATCCATCCGCCCTGACCGATGCGGTGCTGAAGGACATTCAATCCCGGGTGGCGCTCGCCCATTCCGAAACGGATCTGGCCCTCGTGTTGAACGTCCCCTACACGATCTTCAACGGCACCAGCCCCGACTTCCTCTGCGCCCTGCTGGACGAAAAGGAAGAAGCGCACGCGAGGCTGGCAATCTGGGCGGGTCACGTGCTGGAATGCCTGCGCCTGCTGCTGGACGCCGTGGGGGACAAGATCTCCGTGATGGCCTTTTCGGGGGACGCCGGCATGCAGAACGGCCCCCTGATCGGGCCGGACCTTTACCGTGAAATGATCCTCCCCCACATGCGGCTCATCCCGGAGTTCCTGCACCGGCACTCGCGCATCAAGTTCTTCTACCACTCCTGCGGCGCGATCTTCAAGCTGATCGACGCCTTCCTGGACGTGGGAATCGACATCCTGAATCCGCTCCAGGTCACGGCCGCGGACATGGAGGCGGACCGCCTCGTGAAGGCCTTCGGCAGCCGGCTGATCTTCTGGGGCGGCGGCGCGGACGCCCAGTATACGCTTGTGCGGGGAAGCGAAGCCGACGTCCGCCGCAAAGTCCGCGACCAACTGAAGCATTTCGGTTCGCAACCGGGCTATGTTTTTGCCTTTGACCACAACATCCAGCCCGATGTGCCGCCACGTAATGTCCTGGCCGCAATTGACGAGGCGCGGCGTTACAGCCCGGCCTCTCAGCGCCGCACTTGACGGAACCACCGGGGTCAGGTAAAAGTCTTTCATTCATAAACGCCGGGGGGAACCAGCCAGTGAGCGGAGCGCCTTTCACCAAGAACGACCTAATTCAACTGACACCCAGGCACGACTCCTTCGTCGGCATCGACTCCGACGGCTGCGTGTTCGATTCCATGGAAGCCAAGCAGAAACTCTGCTTCCACGGCCTCATCTGCGATGTCTGGGGCCTCCGGAAAATCGAGAAATACGTCCGCGAATCCGCCGAATTCGTCAATCTATACTCCAAATGGCGCGGCCAGAACCGCTTCCCCGACCTCGTCCTGGCCATCGACTTCCTGCGCGACCGCCCCGAAGTCCTCTCCTCGGGCGTCACCCTCCCCGACTTCACCCAGACGAAAAAATGGATCGAATCCTGCCGTGAACTGGGCAACCCGGCCCTCGAGAAGCTCGTCAACGAGACCCACGACCCCGAACTGGCCACGCTCCTGCGCTGGAGCAAGGCCGTGAACGCCGAAGTGGCCGTCAAATGCAACCGCTTCGACCCCTTCCCCTACGCCCTGGAAGGCCTGAAGAAAATCGCGGCCGCCTCCGACGCCATCTGCGTCTCCCAGACCCCCACCGAAGCCCTGATGCGCGAATGGACCGAGGCCAAGCTCCTGCAATACGTGGAACTCATTGCGGGCCAGGAACTTGGAACGAAAAGCGACCACCTCCAGATGGCGGCCGCCGGCAAATACAAGCCGGAACGGATCCTGATGATCGGCGATGCGCCAGGCGACCTCAAGGCGGCCCGGTCGACCCACTGCCTCTTCTTCCCCATCAACCCGGGCCACGAAAACGAGTCCTGGAAACGCTTTTGCAAGGAAGCCTTCGCAAAATTCCTGAACGGCCAGTACGCGGGCGCGTATGAAGCCGCCTTGATTCGGGAATTCGAAGCGCTCCTGCCGGACACCCCCCCATGGAAACGCTGAACACGCCCCTTCCCCTTTCCGCCATTCCCAAGGCCGTGCAGGAGGCGCTCGACGCCGCCCCGCTGATCGATGTCCACACCCACACCTTCGACCCCGCCTTCGGCCCCCTGCTCCTCTGGGGGCTTGACGAGCTGCTCACCTACCACTACCTGGCCGCCGAGCTGTTCCGGGCGCGCCCCGACCTGTCCTACGACGCCTACTGGGCCATGCCCAAGACCGCGCAGGCCGACCTGATCTGGAAGGAGCTCTTCCTGGAGCGCAGCCCCATCTCCGAAGCCTGCCGCGGCGTCCTGACCGTGCTGGCCCGGCTGGGGCTGGACTGCAACACCCGTGACCTGGCCCCGTTGCGCGCCTGGTTCAGGACGCAGACCCCGGCCGGTTATGTGGATCTGGTGCTCAAGCTGTCCGGCGTGCGCAAGCTCTACATGACCAACGATCCCTTCGATCCGCTCGAGCGGCCGGTCTGGGAAAAGGGCTTCACCCGCGATCCCCGCTTCGAGGCCGTGCTCCGGCTCGACTCAGCCCTGATGAAATGGCCCGCCCCCGTGGCCGGCCTGAAGGCCCTCGGCTACGACGTCGAAGAGGCCCTTTCCGGCCGCACCCTGGCCGAAATCCGGCGGTATCTGGCCGACTGGTCCAAAAAGATGAACGCGCGCTACACGGCCATCAGCCTGCCGCCCACGTTCCGCTATCCCGACACCGACTCCGCCCTCACCCTGCTCATGACCAAATGCGTCTTCCCGGTCTGCCGCGAGCTGGGGATCCCCTCCGCCATGATGATCGGCGTCAAGAAGCTGGTCAACCCCCACCTCCGGCTGGCGGGCGACTCGGTCGGCAAGTCCTCCATCGAAACGGTCGAGCAGCTCGCGCTCGACTTCCCGGATGTGCGCTTCTGGATCACCATGCTCGCCCGCGAGAACATGCACGAGCTGTGCATCGCGGCCCGCAAGTTCGGCAACCTCGTGCCGTTCGGCTGCTGGTGGTTCCTCAACAACCCCAGCCTGATCCACGAAATCACGGCCATGCGGCTCGAAACGCTGGGGCTCTCCTTCGTGCCGCAGCATTCGGACGCCCGCGTGCTCGACCAGCTCATCTACAAGTGGGACCACTCCCGCCGCGTCATCGGCCCGGTCCTGGCGCAGAAATACGCCGACCTCGCCGCCACGGGCTGGCAGGTGACCCCGGCCGCCATCCGGCGCGATGTGGCCGCCCTCCTGGGCCGCAGCGTGGCCTAGCCGGAGACGGCAAAGCTTCCCCATGACAGGTCAATTTCAAATTTATACGGGCGACGGCAAGGGAAAGACGACGGCGGCCCTGGGCCTGGCCCTGCGGGCCGCGGGCGCCGGCCTCCGCGTTTACCTCGGCCAGTTCATCAAGACGGCGGACACCTCCGAGGCGGCGGCGCTGCGCGAACGCTTCGCCGACCGGATCACGCACGTCGCCTACGGCCCCGCCCGGTTCGTCCGGAACGTGCCGACGGCCGCCGAGATCGCCGAGGGGCGCCGGGGGCTGGCCGCGCTGAACGAGGCGCTGGCGGGCGGCCGCTTCGATGTGGTGATCGGCGACGAGGCGCTGAGCGCCGCCGGCGCGGGGCTGTTCGCCGAGGCGGACCTGCTGGCGCTGGCGGCGGCCCGGCCGGACGCGGTGGAGCTGGTCCTGACCGGGCGGGGGGCCGGCCGGGCGCTGATCGACCGGGCGGACCTGGTCACCGACATGCGGCCGGTGAAGCACTATTTTGACCGGGGAGTGAAGGCGCGCCGGGGTATCGAATACTAGGAGCGGGCATGATTACGATCACCTTTGCCGACGGCAGCCAGCGGACGGCGGAGCCGTACACCCGGACCGGAGAAGTCCTCAAGGACTGCCCCGAGGCGCTGGCCGGCTCCCTGATCGGGGCCCTCGTCAACAACGAGCCGGTCTCGCTCGACCATCCCCTCGTCTGCGACAGCGCGGTGCGGGCCCTCACGGCCCGCGACCCGGACGGCCTGCGCATGTATGAGCGGACAGTCGGCTTCCTGCTCTTCAAGGCCATCCAGGAAGCCGCGCCGGGCTGCGTCTTCTCGCTCGATTATGCCTTCGGCCCGGGCCTCTACTGCTCCTTCCGCCCGGCCCGCGACGCCGGGCCCGGCATCACGAAAGAAAAGCTCGCCGAGGTGGAGGCCATCATGCGGCGCGACATTGCCGCCAACCTTCCCATCCGGGGGCTGGTGCTCTCCTTCGAACAGGCCATGCGCCATTTCCGGGACGCCGGCCGCACCGACACCGTGGAGCTGCTGGAATATCACAACCCGCCCCACTTCCACCTCTATACCTGCGGCCCCGCCGCCACGTTCCCCCAGGGGCCCCTCATGCCCTCGACCGCCGGACTGGGCCTGTTCCGCCTGGAGCACTATCCGCCCGGCTTCGTGCTCCAGCTGCCCGACCCCGACCAGCCGCTCGGGGAGCCGCCCCCCTTTGTGGACCAGCCGCACCTGTTCACCATCTTCCAGGAGCACAAGCAGTGGGGCCGCATCCTGGGCCTCAACACGACCGGCCGGCTCAACGCCCTCTACGCCGCCGGGGGCATCGGCGATTTCATCAAGATCTCCGAATCCCTGCACGAGCGCAAGGTGGCCGACATCGCCACCGAGATCGCCCGGCGCGGCAGCCGGGTCGTCCTGGTGGCGGGCCCCTCCTCCGCCGGCAAGACCACCTTTTCCAAGCGGCTCGCCATCCAGCTCCGCGTGTGCGGCCTGCGGCCGGTCAACGTGGAGATGGACAACTATTTCAAGGACGGCAACGCCGGCACGCCGCCGGGGCCCGACGGCCGCCCCGATTTCGAGCACATCGAGGCGCTCGACCTGGAGCTGTTCAACCGGCAGATGCTGGATCTGATCGCCGGAAAAGCCATCGAGCCGCCCCGGTTCGACTTCCCCACCAAGCGCCAGATCTTCGGGGGCACGAAGCTGCAGCTCGATCCCTCCCACGTCCTGATCGTGGAGGGCATCCACGGCCTCAACCCGCGCATGACGGGCATGGTGCCGGAGGCCAGCAAGTTCCGGGTCTACGTGAACGCGCTGTCGCAGCTGTGCCTCGACGCCACCAACCGCATCTCGACCACGGACAACCGCCTGATCCGGCGCATGGTGCGCGACGCGCAGTTCCGCGGCCACAACGCCCTGCGCACGCTGCGCATGTGGCCCTCCGTGCGGCGCGGGGAGAAGACCTGGGTGTTCCCCTTCCAGCAATACGCCGACGCCACCTTCAACTCCGCCCTCGACTACGAACTGGCCGTGCTCAAGCCATTCGCCGAACCTCTCCTCGTGGGGGTCAAGCCCTGCGACCCGGAATACACGGCCGCCCGGCGGCTGGGCTGGCTGCTGAGGAATTTCGTGGCCGTTCCGGACCGCGAGGTGCCCCCCACCTCGCTCCTGCGCGAATACATCGGCAACTCCACGTTCGCCTACTGACATGACGCGCACCCCGCCATCCTCCGCCGCCCGCCGCCGCGCCCCCGCCGCCAACTGCTTCATCCACGCCGGCCTGTACGCCGGCCTGGCCGACCGCGGCCGCCCCGCCTTCCGGGAGCCCGGGGAGGACTGGACCGACTACCCCTGGACCGAGCGGCACCTGCAATGCGTCTGGTTCGACCCGCTCTACCGGCCGGCCGAGCTGCTCACCACGGCGGGGGAGCCCGTCACCGTGGTGGAGCCGGGCGTCTGGAACCGGGAGGCCGGACCGGATTTCGTCCACGCCACCCTCCGGGTGGGGGCCGACGGCCGCGTGCTCAAGGGCGACATCGAGGTGCATGTGCGACCGCTCGACTGGCGCCGGCACGGCCATGCCGCCGACCCGCGCTACCGGAACGTGGTGGCCCATGTGACCTATTTTCCCGGCGCCCTCCCGGCCGGCCAGCTGCCGGACGGCGCCATCAGCGTCAGCCTGCGCGACGGGCTGTCCCGGAACCGGGGCTTCGCGTTCGACCTGATCGACGTGGCCTCCTATCCCTGGCCCGTCCGCGCCATCCGGCCCCCGTGCGCCGACCGGTTCGCCGGCATGACGCCCGAGGAGCTGGGCGGCTTCCTGGAGTCGGCCGGCGAGCGGCGCCTCCAGCTGAAAGCCGAGCGCATGCTGGCCACGGCCGGCGAGCGCGACCGCGAACAGATGCTCTACGAGGAGGTGCTCTCCGCCCTCGGCTACAAGCACAACCGCATGGTCTTCCGCCTGCTCGCGCGGCGCGTGCCCGTGCAGACGCTGCGGCTGTATGCCAAGGGCGACCCCGTCCGCGCCTATGCCCTGCTCGCCGGCGTGTCCGGCCTCCTTCCCGACCGGCCGGCCGCCGCGTGGGACGACGAGACGCGCGCCTTTTTCCGCCGCGTGTGGGACATGTGGTGGAAGCTGCAGGGGCAGTGGGGCGACCATGCCCTCGCCCGCAAGGAATGGCGCCTCGCCGGCGTGCGGCCGGTCAACCACCCGCTGCGGCGCCTGATGGCGGCGGCCCTGCTGGCGGCCGACCGGCTCACCCTTTCCGCCCGCATCCTTTCCTTCGTGGATCCGGAGCACGAGTGCTTTCTGGAGCGCCTCACGCAGGCGTTCGCGGAGTTGCCGGCGGACGGCTATTGGGCCCACCGGCTGGGCCTGAACAGTCCGCGCCGCCCCGCCCCGGTGGCGCTGATCGGCGAGGAGCGGGCCACCGCCATCGTGATGAACGTGGCGCTCCCGTTCCTGGCCGCGGGCGGCCACCTGGGGCCAGCCCACCAGACCCTGCTGCGGGCGCTGCCGCCGGAGCACGACAACACCCTGATCCGCACCACCTCGAAGCTGCTGCTGGGCCGCGACCACAATCCGGCGCTGTACCGGTCCGCCCTCCGCCAGCAGGGGCTCATCCAGATCTTCCAGGATTTCTGCCTCCACGACCGGACGCGCTGCGCGACCTGTCCCCTCCCGGCCCTCCTGACGTGACCGGCCCCTTCCAGAATAACCTACGCGCCTGGCTGTTCTTCACCCGGCAGCGGATCAAAAAGACCAAAGCCTGGAACGTGTATCGGGAACTGGACCGGACCCAGCGCCTTCCGCTCGCGGATATCCTGGCCCTGAACTGGCAGAAACGGCGGAGCCTGCTCCTGTATGCGGCCGCCCGGGTTCCCTTTTACCGGGACCGGTTCAGGGCGGCCGGGTTGGAGGAGCGCCACTTCGACGACCCCTCCGTCTGGAAGGATGTCCCTCTTTTGACGCGGCGGGACGTGGTGGAGCATTTCGGGGAGCTGCGCGCCGAGGGCTGGCCCGACCGGGACGCGCAAATGGCGGCCACGGGCGGCACCACGGGCGAGCCTGTGAAGGTGCTGCACGACCTCTCCTTCCCCGGCGCCGCGATCCGCTGGCGCCTCTGGCGCTGGTGGGGGCTGAGCCCGGACTCCACGCAGGCGCGGGTCGGCCGCTTCACCGATGAGGACTTTAGGGCGGCCGGGAAGACGCACAAGCTCGACCAGGTCCGTCTGAGCGCCTCCCGGATGGATGCCGAGGCGCTGGACCGTTTTGCGGCTGACTGGAACCGGCTGCGGCCGGAGCTGCTCGGGGGCTACGTCGGCGGCATCCACCAGGCCGCCCTGTATTGCCAGCGGAAGGGAATCCGGATGCACCGGCCGGTCGCCATCCAGGCCACCACGGCTCCGCTGACGGCCGGCGTGCGGAAACAGATCGAGGAGGTTTTCGGAGCGCCAGTCTACGATCAGTATGGCTCCTGCGAGATCTACTGG
>CAYZVY010000194.1:0-8044 GCA_964481675.1 uncultured Verrucomicrobiota bacterium | reverse complement strand
AGCCGAGCGACAGCAGCAGCGCCTCGCTCATGCGCGTGCCGAACGCCTCGTAGGCATGCATGTCGGAAATGGCCTCGCCCGGATACATCACGTCGACGTCGGATGGCAGGTCGTTGACGCTCTCCCGGTATTTCGGGTCCATGGGATAGAGGTGCAGCCGCTGGTCGTCCGCCCCCTGGACCAGCATGACGATCTGCTCGTCGCCCGCGGCCGACCCCGCGCCGATCGGCATCTGCCAGGCGGGGCCGTAAAAACGCGCCATGTCGGGATGCATGAAGGCGATCCGCAGGCGCCCGCCCGCCATGCCGATGCCGACGGGAAGGGCGGGCCGGTACCCGATCTTCTCCCGCGCAATCCCGGCCGCCAGCTCCTCCAGCTGACGGGTGATCGACGCCACCTGCCCCGGCGGATACCCCTCGCGGATCAGGCGGGCCGCCGCCTCCACGCCGTCGTCCCCCGCCGGAGACTCGCGGTCCGCCAGCGCCTTTTCCAGGAGGGCCAGGTCCATCGGCTGCGTGACGTCCGATACGAGCAGGTCGTATTCGGGTTCGGCGGAACTCGTGGTGATGGTGCGGATCTCGCCGCCGGCGTTGCTGATGGCGGCGATGATGTCGGTGAGGTAGAACTGCCCCTGTGCGTTGTCGTTGGTCAGCCCGGCCAGCAGCGCCTTCAGGGGGCGCGCGCGGATCGCATAAAGCGGGCAGTTCCCCTCGGTCAGGTTGTGCAGGGCCTGCCGGGCCAGGTCGTCCTTCTCGGCGGCGATGTCCTTTTCCTCGATCAGCCGCCGCACGCGGCCGCTTTCGTCGCGCAGCACGCGCCCCTTGCCCTTGTTGCGCGGCGGCTCGTACTGCGCCGTCAGAAAGGTCAGGTCCGCCTCCCGGCCGCCCTCGTTATGCGCCTCCCAGAGCCGGCGGAACAGGGAGTCGGGCACGATGCGGTCGCCCATGGTGATGATCAGCAGCGGGTTGCGCTCGTCCAGGCCGGGCGCGCAAAAGGCCTCATACGCCGCGAAAGCCGTGCCGCCGGCAGCGTTGTCCGACACCACGTACAGGTTGTCGGAGCCCAGGGCCGCGGCCACCTCGGCGTGGCGATAGCCCACCAGGGCGATGACGGGCGAGGGAGAAAAGCGGCGGAAGGCGTTGATGGAATGGCGCGCCAGCGGCACGCCGCGCACCGGCTGGATGCACTTGGGGTCCGCCCCGAACCGCGTGCCCTTGCCGGCCGCCAGGATCACCAGCACGGGCGCCTGGTCCGGGAGGCCGGCCGCCCAGGCGGGGCAGTCCGGATTCAGCAGTTTCTGCGGTGTCAGACGCGCCGCCCGGGCCAGCGTGCCGGGGCCGGGTTGGGATTCCGTTGGTGCCATGGCATTCCTTGCGATTAACATTAAACGTAGAGACAGCGCCCCGAAAAGTCAAGGCCTCCACACCTGGGCGCGGCTCCGGACCGGCCGGCCCGACGCCACCGCCTCCTGGGCCAGCAGGTTCAGGTAGTGATCCTGGCAGCCCTCGGCCAGCGAATAAAACTCGCGCCCCGTCCGCACATACCGGTCCATCCGGATCAGCATGTCGCCGATCGCGATCTCGTCGTCCATCAGCCCCGTCCCCGCCGGAAACGGATTCCGGTACAGCCACTTCCCGTCCGCCTGGTAACCCCGCAAGCCGGCCGCGTGCAGGTCGTCCTCCCCGCCGTCGCTTACCCGCACCAGGTCCTGCCGGGCGTCCGTCCGGAAATCCTTCAGGTAGGCCAGCCGGGTGTCCGCCAGCTCCCCCCGCGCGCCGCGCACCTGGAGATGCCCGCCCCGGATCCGCCCGAAATACTGCGCGCCCGTGAAGTCGACCACGCCCAGCTTGTCCCCGAAATTGAACCAATAGAAGTCCCGGTTCGCCGCGACCAGGGCCTCCTTCGGCGCCGGCCCGCGGCGGCTATCGCCCTGGACGACCGGCGCGGCGAACCGGCTGCCCGTCACCACGGCGTTCTCGAACCCCAGCCCCAGCAGCCTCCTCATCAGGCTGATGCCGTGGTAGCCGTGCGACACGGACACCACCGCCTCCCGGGGCTCGCCCAGCAGGCCCCCGCGCACCGCGGCCAGCTGCGCCTGGTGCAGGGGGCGCAGGTGCACCTGCTCGGCCACCTGGACCCGCCCCTTGCGCCGGCGCACGAACCGGACCAGCGCCGCCATGGCCGCCGCATCGGGCGCGGGCGGCGTTTCGCTCAGCACCGGCACGCCCCGCTCCACCAGCGCCCGGATCGTCCCCGGGTTCACGTTCCAGGGAACCGAGGTGACCACGAACCGCGGCCGGGTTTTCTTCAGCAGCGCGTCGATATCCGGAAAACAGGGCGCGCCGAACCGGGCCTCGAGGGCGGGGTTGCCGCCGCGGCTGACCAGGCCGGCCACCCGGAACCGGTCCGGGCACGCGGCCGCCACGCGCAGGTAAAACTCCGCCCGCCAGCCTGTTCCGATAATGGCAAATGAGATCACGGGATGCCCCGGGGTTGGGGAGCGGGCGCCGAAACGGCGCGGCAGGAGACAACCAGCTCGGCGCCGGCGGAGCCGGTCCGGGCGGTCACCTCCACCTCGCCCAGCGGGGCCACCGTCTGGAGCCAGCCTTTCCACTCCGCGGCGCGGGCCCGGCCTTCCTGGGCGCCGGGGGTGTCGGACATCATGTAGACCAGCGAGAGGGCCGACAGGAACTTGCTCATCGTCTGGCTGAGGGTCGGGGCGTCCAGCCGCAGCACGGCGCCCGCCGTGCCCGGCCCGGCCGGCCTGCGCTCGTGCGGGATGGAGGGCAGCAGCCCTTCCAGGGCGCCCAGGTGGCTTCCCACCACCAGCCACCCGCCCGCCACGGCATAGGCGGCCTGCTCCGAGGGGGCCAGGTCCTTGTAAAACGGGCCGCGGGTCCCCTCGATCGCCGTCACGGTATAGCCGTAGCAGATCCCCGCAGGCCGGGGCACCAGGCCATAGGGCTGGGTGCGGTTGAACCGGTCCAGGAACTTCCCCACGGCCGCCTGGGCCGCCACGTCGTCCGTCACCGGCACCGCCAGCAGGAACATCGGCACCTTCAGGCCCTGGATGGCCTCCAGGATCCCGCCGCCGAACAGGCTCCGGATGCGGGCCGCATGCTCGCCCCCGTAGACGGCCAGCACCACGGCCGCCTGCTCCGTTCCCGCCGCCTCCCGCACCAGCGCGTCCACCGGGCCGATCCAGTCGCCCGCGGCCGGCAGCAGCCCGTTGCGGACCACGCTCCAGGGAACGATCATCGACCCTTCCGCCTTGCCCAGCAGGCCGGCCAGCGCGGCAGGGTCCCCCGCAGCCGGCTGCGACAGCCCGGCCGGCCACGGCCCCGCCTGCCAGGCCATCGCCTGCAGCCGCTCCGCCGTGAGCGCCTCGATCTTCACCTGCCACTCCCCGCCCCCGCCTGGCGCCAGCAGCCAGGCGCGGTCGGCGCAGCCTGTTTCCTTTCCGGGAACGGGCGCGCGGCGCCGGCTGCTGTCCGCCGTGTCCAGGCAGACCCGCATCGCCGTCAGGGCGTCCGGCGCAATCGCCAGCGCCACCACGCCCTCGCGGATGCCCAGCGCCGCGTGCATCCCGCGGGGCAGCCCCGCCACCTTCAGGAGCCAGATCGGATGGGCGGCCCCGCTCCGGGAGCGGTCCACCGGCTTTTCGCCCGCCAGCGCCATCAGCCAGCGCAGCCGCTGGGCATAGCCGCCGGCCCAGCACGAGACGATCCAGGCGGGCTCTCCCGAATACGGCATGACCGGAACATAGGCGACCGCCGCCTCGCGCCCGCCCAGCCGCCTGAACCACGCCTTGCCCCGCGGCGTTTCCAGCTCCTTGCCCAGGCCGTCCAGGTCCAGCCCCGCCGCCGAGGCGCCCGCCCGCACCGCGCCGTTCCGGCTCCACTCCGGCCACCGGGCCTCGGGATTGTCGTGGACCGATACCCAGGTCGCCTGCGGCGGAATCACGGCCAGGATCGCCCCCGGCTGGTACCGGATGTGAAGGGTCCACCAGATCGACACGGCCACGGCCGTCGCGAAGAGGGCCCAGAAGAAAAGGCGTTTAAGTCGGAGACGCGTCATGAACCGACCTTCACCGTTCCCACCAGCTCCGCCACCGAGGCCAGCTTGTGGCGGGCCAGGTAGGCGCGGATGCCGTCCGCCACGCGCAGGGCGGTCGCCGGATCGGCGAAATTGGAGGTGCCCACCGCCACGGCCCGCGCGCCCGCGATCAGGAACTCGATCGCCTCCGGCGCCTCCCGGATGCCACCCATGCCGATGACGGGGATCTTCACGGCTTTGGCCGCCTCATACACCAGCTTCACGGCGATCGGGTGGATGGCCGGGCCCGACAGCCCGCCGGTCGTGTTGGCCAGAACCGGCCGGCGGGTCTCGATGTCGATCACCATGGCCGGATAGGTGTTCATGAGCGATAGGGCATCCGCCCCGTTCGCTTCCGCCACCCTGGCGAAGTCGGCGATGCGGGTCACGTTGGGCGACAGCTTGACGATCAGCGTGCGCGACGTCTGCCGCCGCACAAGGGCCACCACCTTCTCCAGCATCTGGAGGTCGGTGCCGAAGGCGATGCCCCCTTCCTTGATATTCGGGCACGAGACATTCAGCTCCAGCCCCGCAATGCCTTCCGCCCCGTCGAACAGCGAGGCGATTTTGCCGTATTCCTCGAGCGAGCGCCCCCAGATGTTGACGATCACGGGGACGGTGAGCGTGCGGAGGAACGGCATGTAGGTTTCCATGAACCCCTTGAAGCCGGGATTCTGGAGCCCGATCGCGTTCACCAGGCCGCCGGGCACCTCGATCATCCGCGGCGTCCGGTTGCCCTCCCACGGCTCCGCGCTGACGCCCTTGACGACGAGGGCGCCCAGGTGGTTGACATCCATGAACGCGGCGTATTCCGGGCCGTAGCCGAAGGTGCCGGAGGCCACCATGACCGGATTTTTCATCCGGATCCTGCCGATAACGGTTTCGAGGGACGGTTGCGTCATGACTTGGCCTCCCAGACGATCTCGCGGGAATCGAACACGGGGCCTTCCTTGCAGACGCGGGCCCACACCTCGCCGCCCGCCGCATCGACCCGCTTTACGCGGATCACGCACATCAGGCAGACGCCGGCGCCGCAGCCCATGTGGCGGTCCATGGACAGCCACGCGACGAGCCCCCGGGCTTCCGCCCGCTGCGCCAGGGCCTTCAGCATGCCGTCGGGGCCGCAGGCATAGATCTCGGCCGGGGGCGCCCCGGCGGGCCGCTCGTCCAGCCAGCGGTCGAGCACGGCGGTCACCAGCCCCTTCTCGCCCAGCGAGCCGTCCTCGGTGGCCACCTTCGCCTCCCACCCCAGCCGGTTGAAATCGTCGAGGCACAGCACGTCGGCGGCGCGGCGGCCGCCCAGGAACACGAGGCCCTTGCGCGGCAGCCGCTCGGCGAGGAAGCTGAGGGGCGCGGCGCCGTAGCCGCCGCCGATCAGGAGCGGCGTGGAGCCGGCGCGGTCCAGGGGGAAGCCGCGGCCCAGCGGGCCCATGATGCTGAACGTGTCGCCCGCCTTCAGCTCGTTCATGGCGCGGGTGCCGGCCCCGATCGTCTTGTAGAGCAGGAGAAGCTCGGGCCCCTTGACCCGGTAGATGCTGAACGGCCGCCGGAGGACGCGGTCCTCCAGCCCCGGCACGCGGAGGTGAACAAACTGACCCGGCCGCGCGGCCGCGGCCACGCCCGGGGCGTGCAGCACGAGGCGGCGGTAATCGTCGCCGATCCGCTCCTGCCCCAGCACACGCGCCTCTTCCAGCCGACCTGTTGTCCCGTGTTCCATCCTGACCCCTTTGCTTCCCATCAGAGATAAACAAATTCCCGCCTCTTGGAAACCTTTTATTGCGGCACGCCTCGGAACCCCCGGGCGATCCACAGGCGGGTGCGGCGGGCAGGGAAGCCATCGCGGTCCACCGCGATGCTCACCGATCGCGCCTCGAACCGGTCGAACAGCGCGGCGAACTCCCCGGGCCCTTCCATGCGCGAGTCGCGCGAGTCCTCGATGAGGATCGCATCCCACCCGCGGTGCGCGGCCGGATCGAACCAGAAGCTATACTGGTTCAGCGGCGGGCGGGTGGCCCACACGGGCGTGCCGGGCGCCAGGTACGCCGCCGTCTGGCTCGCCGAGCAGAACCGCCCCGCCATCACGAAGGTGCGGGCCGGGTCGGGCTGATCGCTCCGCAGGCGGGTCACGGCCGCGGCGACGGCGCGCCAGCCCGCGACGTCGTTCGACAGGTCCATCCTGGGGCTGAACGGCTTCATGGCCTTCACGGCCGGCCACCGCTCGTGCAGGCGCAGGGAAACGGGCTGCAGCCTGGAATAGGCCCACCCGACCACCGGCCGCACGAGGCAGACCGGCAGGGCCAGGACGATGATCAGCCCGAGCGCCGCGCCGGCGAGGGTCCACCGCTTCCAGCGCCGGGCGGAGGCCCCGCCCTGCGGCAGCCGCCGGGTCAGGAGGGCCGCCAGGGCGATGAGCCCGCTCCACCAGCCGGGCGCGGGCCAGTGGGGCAGCACCTTGCCGACCAGGCCGATGCCGCAGAAGAAGAGGAACACGGGCACGCTGGTCCAGAACAGGAAGCGGTCGCCGTCGTTGAACGGCCGCCGGATCAGCAGGATCGCGCTCGTGATCATGAGCACGAACAGGATGGGCGACCCGGCGGCCAGCTGCCCGCCCAGGCTCGCCAGCACATTGAACGGGGTCAGCTTCCCCTTCCCTCCCCCGTGCCCCAGCTGATAGGCGTAAGAGGCCCACTCATGCGAGGCGTTCCACAGGATGTTGGGGAGGAACACCAGCAGGGCCACGAGGCCGGCCACATAGGGTTCCGGCCGGCAGAGCCAGCGGCGGCCCGAGGCGGTGGATACAAGATACAGGAACAGCAGGCCCGGCAGCAGCACGCCGTGATACTTGCTCAGCATGGCGCCGCCCATCAGGGCGCCCGCGCCCAGCCACCACCCCCACCCGCCCCGGTCGACCGCCCGCCACCCGGCCCACAGCGCCGCGCACCAGAACACGTTCAGGGGGGCGTCGGGCAGCAGGGCCACGCCCAGCATCATGAGAATGGGAACACAGGCCGCCAGCCCCAGCGCAAGCAGGGCCGTCCGCCACCCCTGCAGGTCCGCCGCGAGCAGGCCCATGAACGCCAGGCTGACGCTCCCGCACAGGACGGGCCCCAGGCGCATCAGCCATTCGGAGCCGCCCAGCCAGCCGCCGAACGCGGCCAGGAATCCCACCATGGGGGGGTGGTCGAAATAGCCCCACGCGAGGTGGCGCCCGTACATGACATAGTGGGCCTCATCCGTGCTGAAGCCGAACAGCCCGGTCACGCACAGCCGGCCGGCCGTCAGAAGGCCTAGCAGGAGCCAGAAGAAGAGTCGGGCGCGAGAGTGGCGCGGTTCATCCATGGGACATGCTCCAGGGTGCGGGACAGCCGCCAGGCGACCCAGGCCCAGAACAGGCCGATGATCGCGCCAGCCAGGCAATCCAGCGGAAAATGGGACCCCATCGCGACACGCGACCAGCCCACCAGGGAGGCCAGCGCCAGGGCCCAGGCCGCGCTCCTTTTCCGGGTCCAGGCCACCAGGCCCAGGCAGTAAAAGGCCATCAGCGTGTGACCCGACGGGAAGGACTTGCGCTTCAGCCGCTCGCCGAACTGGATCGACACCTCGTTCCGGCTCAGGGCGCCCGCGAACACGCTGAGCGGCCGGGGGCGGGCCAGAAGGGTCTTCAGCCCGACATTCATGGAAAAAGCGAACGGGGCGACCAGCAGGAAAGCCAGGGCGCTCCGCTTGAAGGCGGGCCAGCCGTCCCGCGACAGCGCCACCCCCGCAGCCAGCACGATCACGCTCCCGCCGAAATAGGACAGCGCCCAGGCGGCAGCCGCCACCGGCTTCAGGGCGGCCATGCCGTTCAGGAAGAAAAACAGGCGGTGGTCAAAAGCTATCAGCCAGTCGATATTCACGCGTTCTACTATACGGACAATGGCCACCCCGAACAAGCTTCATGATCAACCGA
>CAYZVY010000193.1:0-8047 GCA_964481675.1 uncultured Verrucomicrobiota bacterium | reverse complement strand
GTCGCATAATCGGCCCCGAAGAAGAACGCCAGCCGGGCGACCTGTCCCGAATACGCGGCCAGGTCCACGCGCGACTCGATCCAGTCGTTACTGCCGAAGCAAGGGGTGTCGGGCGCGAACGGGGAATCGATGTTGTCGACAATCCGGTGCGGGTAGCCGCCCAGCGGGGTCAGATAGTGGAACGAGATGCCGTCGTCCACGCTGATGAGGATCACGCCGCCGTCCCAATAATAGCCGTTGCCCAGTTCCTCGCAGCGCATCCAATGCCGGAAAAACAGCATGGCGCCCGCATCCAGCGCCACGGGCGGCGAAATCAGCGCCGTAGCCGCTCCGATGGCATAGGTGTGGGTGGCATCCGAACCGCAATACCAGGCGTTGGACGAACTGAAGGACCGGTATTTCGACAGGTGCCAGTCGTCGGTTTCCGGCGTCCAGCCGTTCGTGCCGTTTTCCATGGTGTCGAACAGGGCCGGAAGAAGCTGAAGCGCGCGCCATTCCAGCGGCTGGTTGCCGTCGTTCGCCACCACCGCCGGTTGCCGGTAACCGGTCCGCGGAAGCCGGACCGTGCCGCCGTTGGTCGGCGACAGCCGCAGGATGGGATAATCCGACATCACCGTCCACAGGGGGGTATTGGTCTGGAAAACCAGATCCGCCGCCGCCACCTGGTATTGAACGGTGACGACCGACCGGCTGCCGGGATCGAGGTTGGCCGCATATACGCCATCGCCGGTGGTGGCCATGGCGTTGGTCCGCCACGGGCCGCCGTTCACGGACCAGAGCACGCGGGCGCTGGCCACCATGAAATTGTCGGTGATCAGCGCGCTGACCCGCCACGGCGGAAAGGACGTTTGAAGGGCCGCCAGGGGCCCGACGGCCATCACGGGCGGCAGCGGGACGGAATTGGTATTCCATGGATCGGTGTTGTCGTCGTTCTCGCGCTGATTGGTCCACCCGTCGCCATCGGAGTCGGCGGCCGCGGCCAGCGCGCCCGTGGCGCCCGAGTAGCGGTATTCCCACCAGTCTTTCAACCCGTTGGTATTGCCGTCGGTCCCGTTCAGCAGATACCAGGCGGTGGCGGTATGAGGGGTTTTCATCAGAAGATTGGTGACCGGGTTGGGCGCCTGGGAAAGGGTATTGGTCCACAGCACGCCGTCGATCTTCCAGCCCGCGAGCGCAAAGATAACGGGCGGGAAATTAGCCCAATTCCAGGTGAACTCGGGCGCCTTCACCGTGGTCGTGGTCGAATTCTTCAGATGCCACGAGGTCTGGCTGACCTGGCCGGCCAGGGTCGCGTTCTGCGTCAGCAGCGCCTCCTCGTCCCAGCGCCAGGTCAGCACGGCCGGGCCCAGCAGGGTGATGTCGGCCGCAATCGAGGCTCCGTTGGTCGGGTCCGCCCCGGTGGCGCGCCAGCCGTCGCACAGGAACCGCCAGGTGGTGCCGGAGGTGCAGGTCGATTGCGCGGTGGCGTGGACCACGCTTCCGCTGGGATACAAATACACGCCGTTGGTCGGGCTCACCACGATCGAATTGGTGCGGGTGCCGGCGATCTCCAGGGTGACGGAGGGGTTGTTGAACACCACCTGCTGGAGAGAAGCCGGAGCATGGGTCGGATACCGGACCGTCCAGGTGGAAACAGTGGTCTCCAGGTAATACAACACGGTTCCGCCGAACGGCTGGGCCGGAATCTCGCCGGTATACGAATGGCCTTCCTGCCAGCCCATCGAACAGGTTTCGAAGGGGCCGTTGGAACCGTTCGCGGTCCAATACAGCCGCACCTGCCCGTTCGTCAGCGGCGCATAATAGGTGGCCAGGGCGGATACGGGGCAGGCGTTGGTGAACGGCAGCACGGGCGGCAGGGGCGTGTGCAGCAGTTCCGGGCGCTGGTCCATGGCGCCGCGGATCACCATGGCATGCCGGCCGCTGGAATAGGGCATCTGATAACCGTAGACCTTCGCCGTGTAGGTGCCGGTGGGTGCCTGGGGAATCCGGATGACCTCCACAGGATTCAGATGATCGGCGCCGGTTCCGCCGTTCGGGTAGAGCGTCTGACCGGAGGGGGTTTCCAGGGACAAGTCAAAATCGTTGACCAGCTTGGAGCCGCCGACGGTCGAGCCGGGATAGTCGGTCCACACGATCGCGACGCTCAGGGGCGAGCCCGCCGAGTCGATCGTGAAAACCGTGTTCGATGTTTCCAGGACCGTCACGCCCAGGTTGTCCAGCAGGCGCACGGACATCCCGGTCGGATACACGCTCTGCCCGACGTCGACCTGTCCGAAGCCTTCCACCCTATTGGGGCTGGCCCAGGGGATTTCCTGGGTCGTATTGGTTCCATACTGGCCGGGGGCCATGCTGCGCGCACCCGAGATGATGAGGGCCTTCATCAGGGCCGCCGACGGATCGGGGAAACCGGCCCGCTCCACCAGCCACTGGCGGATCAGCAGGACCGTGCCGGCCGTGAGCGGGCACGACATACTCGTTCCGCCGTTATAGAGGTAGTTGTTGTTGGCGGCGACGCCCCACCCCGTTCCCGATGCCGCCCGGGAGCGGCAGGAGATGATATCGGTACCGGAGGCCACCACGTCGGGCTTGACGCGGCCATCGTCCGTGGGGCCCCGCCCGGAAAAGGCGGCCATCCCCTGGCGGTAGGGCGAGGCGGCTGCGCTATAGGAAAGATAGTCCAAATACAAGGGCGCGGCCGGATAATCGAGCGGCCAGGCGCTGATCCCCCACTGCCGCCACGTATACCCCACATAATAGACAGGCGGCCGGTCGCTTTCCATGGCGCCCACGGTGAGCAGGTTCTTGGCCGTTGCCGGCGACCCGATCGAATCCGGGTCCACCACGCCGTTGGCGTCGGCGTCGATCCCGTCGTTGCCCGCCGAAAAAACCAGCAGCATGGTGGGATTGTTCCACATGAACGCATCGGCCGAAGCCGCCGTGGTATTGTACAGGCCGAACACAGACGAGCCCCAGCTGTCGGAATGGACGCGCGCGCCCAGATTGAACGTCGGGAGGAACAAGGCCGACAGATCGCCGGGAATGCCGCTCAACGTGCCGTCGGCCGCTTCCACCGACTGGTGCACCAGCATGGCCTCCCAGGCGGTGCCCTTGTATTGCCCGCTGCTCATGGCCCCGCTGCCCAGGATGGACCCGGCGGTATGCGTGCCGTGGGCGTCCACATCGCTCCAGGTATTGGTGCGCCCAAGGGCAAAGGCGGCCAGGAGGCGGCCGGCAAAGTCGGGATGAAGGCCGTTGGTGGACCCGATGTCCAGGCCGGTATCCGCATGTCCCGCGATCTGACCCTTGCCGGTCAGGACATAGGACGTCCAGATGGAGGTGACGTTCATGTGGGACCGTAGCATGGCCTGGTCGTTGTGCAATTCGGGCGCCACCTCCTCCTCGATCCACTGCACCTCGGGCCGGCGGGCCAGTTCGTCAATGAAACCGGTTGTCAAACGAGTCCGGACAATCGGCCCGGCGGAGGTTTGCGCGGCCGACACGACCGGCAGTCCCTTTTCCGTCAGCCATTGCGAAACCACTGGAAGATCCGCGGCATTCAGGCATAGCACGACGGCGCCAAACTGGCGGCGGTCGACGGGAAACGCCTGGGCAAGGCTGCGGAGGAAAGGCTGAATCTTGTCCCCCGCCTCCAGGGGACCCGCCCACTGAACGTCCGGCAAGGACTCCACCTTCCGGCGCACCTCGGGAGTCATCTCCACCAGCCAACCGTTCCGGGGAATATAGTTAATCATGATCGCGCCCGCCTCGCGCACCGAAGCCTGCCACTCGTCCAGAGCGGGACCGGCAAACTGGATCAGATAGGGCGCGGTTCCGCGCGCGGTGAACGGACCCGCATAGGCCGGGGCGGGTAGCCGTGTCGACACCACGCGGTTCATCAGGCGCAATTGATTGGTTTCGGGCAGGGATGCCTCGGGCGCGGGCGCCTTCGTGTTCCATTGCAGGCGCAGCCGACTCAACAACCCGGGGTCGAATGACGGGACCGCACCGGGAACCGCAAGCGCGGCTGGCGCCGGATCCTCCGCATCGTCCGTCGCCGAAACAGCGGCTTCCGACAAGGCCGGGGAACCGGCGGGAAGTTCCGAAAGTCGAACGGGATGACGGGCAGTCCCGGGGCGGAGCCAAAGGAGAATGCCCAAAGCGAGGACAAGGAGTCCGGCCAGGACCCAGGTAAACGTCTTTTCCGCTCCTTTCAACATATTAAAAGTATATACGAAATCCGGACGCCCGTATATAAGGGTTTCCTTGAAAGGGGTTCGGTCTTTACCCTCCCGCCGCGGTGTGCTACCGTATCGCTTTCAAAAGCAAGAAAGGCTCATCATGCAAAACCACGAGGACATTCGAATTGGCACGCTGGTCAATGGAAACGCCAATGCAGCCGGCTACATCCGCCAGATTCTGCCGCACGGGTTTGAAAGCTTCTCCCTGACGTTCTGGCAGACCATCGACGTCGACATCAAGAAGGTCGCCGCCGAAGTCAAGGAAGCCCTGGGCGGCAGCGGCGCGGTCATCAGCTCCATCTCCATGTTCGGCAATCCGCTCGAGAAGGGCGAACTGGACGTCAAGACCCTCAAGGGCTGGCGGACCCTGATCGACAACGCCCACCTGTTCGGCACCGACATCGTCACCGGCTTCACGGGCCGCCTGCGCGGCAAATCCATCCCGGATTCCATGCCCCGCTATGCCGAGGTCTATGGCCCCCTGGGGAGCCGCGCCAAAGACAAGGGCGTGCGCCTGGCGTTTGAAAACTGCTGCATGGGCGGGTCGTGGGAAGCGGGCGACTGGAACATCGCCCACACCCCGGACGCCTGGGAGCTCATGTTCAACGCCATCCCGTCCGAGAACATCGGGCTGCAGTGGGAACCGTGCCACCAGATGGTGAAACTGATCGACCCGATGCCGCAGCTCCGCAAATGGGGCAAGAAGATGTTCCACATCCACGGCAAGGACGCCACGGTCTATTGGGATGTGGTCCGCGAGCACGGCGTCAAGGGGCCTGTCCCCTTTGCCCACCACCGCACGCCCGGCTTTGGCGACAGCAACTGGACCGACATCCTATCCGGGTTGCGCCTGGCCGGCTTCAAGGGATCCATCGACATTGAGGGCTGGCACGACCCGGTCTACCGCGGCGACATGGAAATGACCGGCCAGGTGCACGGCCTGAATTACCTGAAAAAATGTCGCGGCGGCTGCTTCGTATCAAATCCGAAGGCTTGAGCCCGGGAGCGGCATAAAAAAAGGGGCGACCCGCGCGGGCCGCCCCTTTTATGTTCACTGCCGCTTACTTGATCTCGACGAACTTGCTCTTGTCGACGTTGCAGACGGAGCAGCGGTCGGGAGCCGATCCCGTGACCGTATTGCCGCACACGCTGCACACATAGATGGCGGTCGCGGCCAGGTCTTTGCCCTGCTTGATGGTGCCGAGCGCATCCTTGTACAGCTTGTTGTGGACCTCTTCCACGGCCAGGGCGTTCTTGAACGAGGCCGTGGCGGCCTTGTGGCCTTCCTTCTGCGCTTCGGCCAGGAACGGGGGATACATTTCCTGGAACTCGAAGCGTTCGCCTTCGGCCGCGGCCGCGAGATTGGCCGCCGTATCCTTCACGCCGTCCATGGCGCGGAAGTGCGCCAGGGCATGGACGGTTTCCGCCTCGGCGGCGGCGCGGAACAATTTCGCGATCTGCTTGAAGCCTTCGGCGTCGGCCTTCTGCGCAAAGGCCAGGTACCGGCGGTTCGCCTGGCTCTCACCCGCAAACGCCGCCTTGAGATTATCGATGCTCGCCATGATGACTGACTCCTATTGGTTGTATGAATTTATGAAAACGAACCCATATTATGCGGCCAGACGTCCGCAAACAAGAGGTTTTTATCGAAATTCCATAGAAATCGGTTTTGGCGGGCTTCTTGAAAATGAAATCCGCTTGGATGCGCTACGGAATCGGGATATAATGGAAGACTGTGAAGAAAAACGTATCCATTCCAAAAAGTCCGGATCCCGTTTACACGATGCGGGACCTTCCGTTCTATCACCAGCACATCGCCCCGCTTCTGCCGCCCTCCATCCTGGATTTTCACGCGCACACGTGGTCGTCCGCCAACTGGACGGCCAAGCCCTGGGAGACGGATCTGCCCGGCGGCAAATACATGGTGACCCGGGAGGAATACACGCCCGAAGACCTTCTCCTCGACGGGTCGCGCTGTTTCCCGGACCGGCCCTATTACGCGGTCTGCTTCGGCTACCCCACCCCCGTGGTCGACTGGTTCAAGGACACGCAGTTTGTCGGCCAGGCCGCCCGCCGGCACAACCGGCTGTTCCCCCTGCTCATCGGGGGACGCGAGTTGAACCTGCTGCGGACGCACTATGACGCGGCCTTCGCGGAAGACCCCTTCTTCGGCTTCAAGGTGTTCCTCAACTGGTTCGGGGACAATTACGGGAACAAGCGGATCGACGAGATGCTGGGGCCCGTTGAAATGGAGCTGGCCCACGACCGTCAGCTGATCGTCCTGCTGCACGTGCCGCGGGCGGGGCGCCTGGCCGACCCCGAGATCCTGCAGGGCGTCCGCCGGCTGGCGCTGGACTATCCCGGCGCCCAGATTGTCCTGGCCCACGCCGGCCGCTGCTACCTGCCGGGCGAAATGAAGGCGGCCATCGGCGGCATCCGCGACCTGGCCAACGTGAGCCTCGACACCTCGATGGTCATGGACCCCGTCGTGCTCCAGCTGGCCCTGCGGGAGATCGGGCCGCAGCGGCTCCTGTTCGCTACCGACTTCCCCGTGGCCGCCATGAAGGGGCGCCGCGTGCAGGTGATGGAGCACTGGGTCGACGTGGTGTCCTCCGGCTACCCCAAAAGCGCCTACCGGGTGGAAGGCGACATCCCGGCCACCTTCATGGCCTGGGAGATTATCCTCGCCATCCACTGGGCCGCCGAGCTGTGCGGCCTGTCCCGGGACGAGCGGCACGGCATCTTCTACGACAACGGCCTCCGCCTGCTCCAGCAGGTCGACGGCGGCAACACCATGGCCGCGTGGAAGGCCAGGAGATAGGATGAACATGAACCCCCGCGAACGCATGCTGGCCGCCATCGCCCGCCAGCCTCTCGACCGCTTCCCCACCGACATGTGGGCCACGCCTGAAGTGCTCGCCAAGCTCCGGACCCATTTCGGCAGCGGCGTCGACCTCCATGCGGCCCTCAAGCTCGACGGCTTCAAGGGCGCCGGCCCCGCCTACATCGGCCCGCCCCTGCCCGCCATGCCGGAGGGCGAAAGCATCGACTACTGGGGCATCCGCTCCCGAAAAATGGCCTACGACACCGGCGTCTACAACGAAACAACGGAACCCGCGCTGCGCGACTGCCGCACCGTCGACGACCTCCGCCGCTATCCCTGGCCCCGCGTGGAGTGGTTCGATTTTTCGGGCATGCCCGCCATCCTCAGGGAAGCCCGCAAAACGCACGCCATCCAATGCGGCTACATGGCGCCGTTCTATTTCCATAATCTGCTGCGCGGGCTGGAACAGTCGCTGCTCGATCCGCTCGAAGACCCCGAATTCACGCACCTCCTCATCGGCTCCATCTCCGCTTTCTTCCTGGCCTATCATCGCGCCATGTTCGAGGCCTGCCCGGGGCTGATCGACGTGACGCAGGTGACGGACGACCTGGGCAGCCAGACGGGCCCCATGATCTCCCCCGCCCTGTACCGGGACTTCTACAAGCCCCACCACGCCCGCATGATCAGCCTCGCCCATGAGTTCGGCGTCAAGGTCATGCACCACGACGACGGCAGCTGCCGCGCCTTCCTCCCCGAGCTCGTGGACCTGGGCATCGACATCCTCAACCCGGTCCAATGGAACTGCCCCGGCATGGACACGGCGGAGCTGAAAGCGGAATTCGGCAGCCGGATCTGCTTCCACGGCGGGATCGAAAACCAGCGCATCCTGCCCTTCGGCACGGCCGCTGAGGTCCGCGCCGAAGTCCGCCACTGCATCGACACGCTCGGCTCGGACGGCACCGGCTACATCGTCTGCTCCTGCCAC
>CAYZVY010000192.1:0-8130 GCA_964481675.1 uncultured Verrucomicrobiota bacterium | reverse complement strand
TCGTAGATGGACTCAAGCCAGGCCCACAGCTCCGGATCGTCCCCCATCTCACAGGAATGCCCCCAGAAATAGAAGATGCCCCCGCTCTTCTTGGCCTCATCGTAACGCTCCCAGAAGTTGGCGGCAGACCAGTGACAGCTTGCGGGCAACGCCATGGGCTCATCCAGCGGCAGCGGCGCGCGGGCGCTCTTCGTCGTGCGGGCATAGAGATATCCAGCCTTCCTGATATCCACCATGGCCGCCGGGCTAAAGCCGCCGCCCGGATAAACGTAGCCGCACACCTCCTGCCCGAAGTCATCCCGGATCTGGGCCTTGGTTTTCAGCAGGGTCCTCATGCGGGCCTCGGACTCCTTCGGCGTGTCACCCAGCGGAATGCCGCAATGCGCCGCGATTGTGAATCCCTTGTAGATGCCGGGCATCTCGCGGTTGGTCAGGTGCTCCACCGTGAAGCCGCCCTCACGTGAATCCTCCTTCTTCAGAAAAGAGAAGAGGACATGCTTGCCCGGCTTCATCTTCTTGACCACGAAGGACGCCCGGGGCGTCTCCCGCGGAATGATGTTGAAGGTGGCTTTAGCCCGATGCTTCTTCAACAGCGCCACCAGGGGAATATCCGTCGTCAGGCTGTCGTCCCAGCACTGGACGACCCTGACTTTAACCGGGGTGTTCGTCTGACCCATGGCGGCAACCGAT
Organism: uncultured Verrucomicrobiota bacterium; assembly: GCA_964481675.1. GTDB lineage: Bacteria > Verrucomicrobiota > Kiritimatiellia > CAIKKV01 > CAIKKV01 > CAIKKV01. Next base: position 7,440 of record CAYZVY010000192.1, on the reverse strand, counting down.
GCCATCATCATCGTAAAAAGCAGCACCTTTGTTTGCATGGTGTTCCCTTCTCTGCAGCCTGCCATCCCGGCGTGAATCGAGGGGATGCGTATAATGCCCGTTCAGCGCCCAAAACGTTTTCGTTCACCCTCGACACGCTTGACCCCCTCCTCAAACAAACTGACGACGATAGCGGGTGAGCTGCTCGGCGTTCCCGGCGGCAATCCGTCTGAAGGACTCTGAAACTGCGTGGGCGGCCGCCACTCTCGTCCAGAAGGTCTCAGCCATCGCACTCGCGGGCGCCCAGAAGGGAAGGGCGTCGGGTGGCGGAGGCGGAGGGGTAAACGGCCGCTCAGGAAGCCCCCCCTCCAGATCCGGGCGGTAAAGCATCGGCAGCATGTCGTACGAAGGCGCCAGGGATAAAGGACGACGCCGGTCCAGGAACAGGCTGACATTCCCATAGTGCATGTCGGTGTTGCCGATCAGGGCGCCGAACCACCAGAGAAGCTTCAACAGGTCCGCCTCACGGGCAGTCAGCCAGCCGCCCCCCTGAAGGCGCGCTGCAGCCAAAGTCCAGGGCGTCTGGAGTTGCCCGAAGAAAGCGGCGTCCAGCGCCGACAGGGAGACCAAGCCGCGCCGGCCGTGGAGTCCCACCCGATCGAACCGGGTGGATTCCAGAAAGCGGCGTCCGCCCGCATCGATCAAGACGGTTTGGGCGGCCGGAATTCCATTCTCCAGCAGAAGGACGGCGGCATGGTGTTCGGCCGCCAGCAAGTCCGCCCACCGCACGTCCTCGGGCCGACCGGCCCGACCACTGAACTTGACCATGACATGGCGGGCTGAGCTGTCCTCATCACGAACAACAGCCGTGAATTTCGGCTGTTCACCGGCAGCCGATGAGCCCGGCCATTCGCCGCCAAGAATGGCATCCGCCCGGGCCGGGTAAATGGCGGGACGAGTCGCGGCAGATACCGCATCCCCATCCGTCAGCATTCGCTCCTGCACTGTGGTCAGCATGGCGTTCCCCAGGACAAAGGAACCCGAAAGATCGTGTCCATGCCGGAGCAGGCTCAGCACCACATCGTCAGGCTGCCAGTCGCGGGGATCGGCGGGTAGTCCCAAACTGTGGCCATAGGTTCGCGCAAAGATTCGTCCCAGAAAGCCCTGAGGACGGAGATCGTCCAGAAACCACGGGAACCCCGGGTAGAGCCCGTCTTGAAAATCAATCCCCCGTAGACTCTCCCACGGCGCGTCCTGCTGAAGACACCATTGCCTGGCCGCCAAGGCATGGAGGTGCCCCACGCTTTGCGCCCGGCCTTCCCGATCGATCTCGTAAAGCGGCCAGGATGAACCCAATGTCGAAATGTCCCGCGTCAGGGCATATCTAGACCTCCGCCCGCGTCCCAGGCGCAGAATCCGACGCCCCGCGTCGCCAGCCAGCAGCCGGGATACCGTGGACTGGTTGACCTCCAGAATAGAAGCCAACTCCCTGGCGGTAATGGCCCCTCGACGCCGAAATTCGATATCCATTCTGGATTGATGTGGATGCATGACTAATGCATAGATGTGAATTATGTTTAGTTATTGATTATGAATACGTTACGACGTTTGTCAATTCAATAGTGCATAGATTATACAAGTCCCCGAACCGCCTGTTAAGGCTCGAGACGCTTTTCCCTCTTCCTTGTGGATGCGGGATAGCCGGCATAAAGCCGGCTCTACCAAGAGGATCACAAGGTGGCGGCGACGGCCCGAGAAAACCTCAACCGCGCCGGTTCATTTCGCCCGCTTGGGCTTGGGCTTGGGTGGCTGCTGGGGCGGACAGAAGACGAAGGCTTTGAGTTCCTGCGCCGGGACAAGATGTCGCCATAGGAAGGCTTGCATGCGATCCTCCGCCGGAACGGCGGTACGGACCATCGTCTGCTGTGCGTTGGTCGCCACACCCACGAGGGTCAGGCTGACCGGGTCCGGGGTTTTCCCCAGCGTGGTTTTCACGCCCACCCGTATCATGGCCTGCGTTCCCTTGAGCCAGCCCGGGGCCATGTCGAATCCCGGCGGCGGATCCTGCAGGCTCACCCGGATGGGCCCGGTGAACCCGTCCTTGCGGAAGACATGCACGCCGATCCAGGCCGTGTCGTTGCTACGGATCGCGACGCTGGAGGGCGTGACGCGCAGGGCGAAATCGGGTTGCGGCGGACTGAGGCGCAGACGGTAGGCATAGGCTTCGCCACCCTTGTGCTGCGTGTCGCCGACATGCACATGGTAGACGCCGTTCGCGGGTAGTCGGACGCAGAGGTAGGCATCCGCGTGGTGCGTGTTCAGGCCCGACGTCCCATCCTCCGTGTCATCGTTGAGCGCAATCCCCTTGTCGGCGCCATCGGTCAGTTTGAGGACCGCATCCAGAGGCGAGCCGAGCCGGCGCGCGACGACCTCGGCCACGACCGTGTCACCGGCCCGGCCCTCGAAGCGGTAAACGTCCCGGTCGCCGGGTGTGTCCACGCGCCCGTTCACAATCACCGGCAGACTGACGCGCTGAGCTTTGCGTTGTTCGTTGTTGGGTTCCTTTTCCAGACACTCCGGCGCCGTGTCGCACACAAACACCACGGGATCGGACAGGAGTCCGTCCCGACCGCGCACGACAAGCGTATGCTGCCCTGCCGCCCGGTTGTTCGTGGCGGGAGCGACCTGCGTCTCCGTGAGGTTCCAGCCTTTCACCTCAAAAGCGGTGGCCGCACCCGCCGGACCGCCCAGCGGGAAAAGGCTGGTGACAAACGGCACCTCGCCGAGGGTGATGCGATAGACGAAATCTTCGCGGCCGCGATAGATGGCGTCGTGGATCGCCAGCCGGTAGTCCCCGTCCTCCGGGATCTCGCACAGGATGACCGGGTCGGGCTGAAACCGGTAGTCGTCATCGTACGCCACCTCGCGCCCCCGCGCGTCGGAGAGCACGAGCACGGGCTGAAACCACCCGGGCACGGCGTCGGCCAGGTACGGAACGAGTGTCCGGGCCTTGACGGCGATGACCAGGCGCTGGCCTTTGCGGGCGGAAAACCGGAAGCGATCCACGCTGCCGGGCGTTATCTGGCCATTCACCGTGCACGGAAGCGGGAGGCTCACCTCCTCGTCATCGACCGCGCTTTGCGCCCCGGCGCTACCCATCATGGCCGACATCATCATGTCGCCGGCGCCCGGACTGCCGCCGGGGCGGGCCTTCCGTCGCAGGCTCTGCCCCTCCTTGCCAAGAACGGCCAACGGCGTGACGGGCGCAGGCTCGGCTGTGATTTCGGGCAACTGGCCGAGGCAGAACACGAGCGGATTGGAGAGCCCGCGCGGCGTGCCCACACGGATCTCGCGGGGACCGGGTTCGGCATCGGGCTCGATCGTGAGCTCGGCCACCAGCAGATCGGCGATGGACATGCACGCCGGCGAGTTCACGTAGTCGCCGATGTACCGCTGCAGCCGCACCGTCAGGTTTGAGATGACGACGGTCTGCTGGTCCTTCGGCATGGCCCGGAGTTCCTTGAGCTGCTCGTTCAGCAACGACAGCGCCTGGTTGTTCAGCCGCCGGTTGTACTCGACCAGCCGCGCCCGGACGCCGCTGCCGGAAACAGTGATGCGGTTGACGCCATCCAGCGCCTGGCCGCCCAGCCGGACCTGAACCGTCGTGCCCTGTCGTCCGCCGGCGGGATAGACGTAGCCGACGTACGGCTGTTGCGCACGCGCGGCCGGCGCGACGGCCGGCAGGAGAGCGAGCGCAAGGAGAGCACGCAAGACCGGTCGGGACAGAGCCCAACCCTCCAGAAGACGGCTTGCCACCGGGAATGGAGGGACGACCTCCGTGTCGTCCGCGGGAGTATGTCGGGAGGCTGAACTCATCCCATGATTTCCTTCAGGCGGCCGGCGGTCTTGGCGCCGCTCTCGGTGGAGGCCAGCACGCGCGCGTCAAAGCCCATGGGATGGGGCAGCCGGGCGTCGGGGTCGATGCCCGCCAGTTCGTAGATGCTGCCGAGAAGGTCGATCGGGTAGACGGGCCGGTCCTTGACCTCTTCGCCCTTCTCCGTCGACGAGCCCACCACCTGGCCGCCCTTGAAGCCGCCCCCGGCCACCAGCACCGAAAAGACATTGCCGTAATGGTTGCGGCCGCCGTTCCAGGGCGGCTGCCAATCAACCTTCGGCGACCGGCCGAACTCACCGCAGCACCAGACGATGGTGCTTTGCAGCAGGCCGCGCTCGGACAGATCCTGCAGCAGCGCCGCGAGGCCCTGGTCGAGCTGCGGGCACTGGCGGCGCATCGTGGCAAAGTGGTTGGAATGCGTGTCCCAGCCGCCGGGATAGTTGATGGTGACGTAGGGCACGCCAGCCTCCACCATCCGCCGCGCCGCGAGACAGTCCTGCCCAAACGTATTCCTGCCGTAACGGTCGCGCAGCTTGCCTGTCTCCTTCGAAAGGTCGAACACATCGCGGCCCTTGCCCAGGATCAGATCGTAGGCCTGGCCCTCGGCGTCCGCCGTGGCTGTCAGTTGGGGGTTGTCCGGCATCGCGTTGCGCAGCGTGTTCAGGGACCGGAGCAGATCACGCCGGGCGATCTGCCGCTTGTCGGTGATGCCGCGGGCGACGACGCCTTCCACCTCGAACCGCCACGCGTTGGGATCGCCGCCCGTGGCAAACGGCTTGTAGCGGGGGCCGAGGAAGCCGGACTCCGAGAAGCGCCCCTGGGGCTGGGTCAGCACCACGTACGGCGGGATCAGGCCCTTGTAGCCGGCCGAGGCGCCCTTCATCAGCGCGAAAACCGCGCCGATGCTGGGATACGCCAGGCGTTCGCCGGGCATGTGCCCCGTCTGCATCAGGTAGGCGGCCGTTTCATGACCGTTGTTGCGATGGGTCATGCTGCGGATGAGCGAATACTTGTCGGCCTGTTTGGCCAGTTCGGGAAAGAGCTCGCCGAGCCGGATGCCGGCCACATTGGTGGGGATCGCGCCTGCGAGCTGCCCGGTGTAGTCGTAGCCCGCCTCCGGCTTCGGGTCCCAGGTGTCGGTGTGCGACATGCCGCCCCAGAGGAAAACCTGGATCACGGACTTCGCGGTGGCACCGCGCGGAGCCGCCGGGGGCCGCCCTGCGTCCGCGGCCTGCGCCCAGCCGCCGAACTTGTCAGCCAGCATCAGCCCGGCCACGCCCAGCAACCCGTCGCGCAGGGCTTCCCGCCTGGACATCCTTCGGCCCTGGTGTGCTGTGTTCATAGTGTCGTTCTCCCCCGCCGTGAGGCTGGGAGCCTCCTCGAAAACAGCGGCTCAGCCGGAGGCTTCGCTGATCCTCGCGTAAGACCAGTGGCCCCACGGGTTTCATCCATTCTTCTGCCCAGGCTCACGGCTCGCGAGGACGCTCGCCCTCCAGAAGACGACATCGTGACTATGGGGAGGATCCCGCTGGAGGGCGAGCGTCCCCGCGAGCCGTTTGGGCAACGGGTGAATCCCCAAGATCGCACTCGCCGAAACGTCGTTAAGCGAGGATGTGGCGGCTTCGCCCCACCGTGCGTGTTGCTCCGGGTTGCGGTAGGGCCAGGCGTCCCGCCGAGCCGTCTCAGACTGGATATTGTGTTGATCACCATGCTCCTAGTGCCGATGTCGAAACTCCTCACTGTTGATCAGGGCCCACACAAGATCGAGCCGGGCCCCGCGCGCGTCGGCCACGCCGGACTTGACGTAGGCGTCGGCGCTCGCCGCCTCGTCCGCCGTGGGATGGCGCGCCAGGATCGTCAGGTAGAGATCGTCCAGGACTTCCTGCGGTTTCCGCGCCGGGTCGGTGAGAGCCTTCAGCTTGTCGCTTTCCTCGAGCTTGCGCTGGATGTGGCTGGAGTTCAGCAGGTGCATGCGCTGGGAGGGCGTGGGACGGCTGGACCGCTCGTTTTCCAGGCCCGTCGCGCGCGCCGGGCGGCCGAACAACTCAAGGAAGGCGCTGGTGATGCTGCCGTCCGGCAGCGCGATCGCGGGCTTGTTCTCCGGGATGAAGGTGAAGGGCTCGGGGATGGGGCTGGTGTACAGGTCCGAACTGCCGGTGACCCGGTTGATTGCGTCGATCAGCACCTCGGCATCGAGCTGGCGCAGCGGGTAGAACGCGAACTGGGCCTCGCCCGCGGCAGCGGCGGCCTTCGGGACGATGGAGGAGTACTGGTAGGCCCGCGAGGTCAGGATCAGGCGGAAGAGCGCCTTCAGGTCGTAGCGGGACGCGACCAGGTGTTTCTCCAGGCACTCCAGCAGGGCGGGGTTGGAGGGCAGGTTGTCCGGCCGGATGTCGTCCGGCTCATGGATGATGCCGCGTCCCATCAGCCAGGCCCAGGTGCGGTTGGCAATGTTCCGGGTGAACCACGGATTGCGGGGCGTGATCAGCCAGTCAGCGAAAACCGCGCGCGGGTCCCGCGCGGGTGACAGCTTGATTTTCTTGCCGTCCGGAAAAACTCCCACGAGCGGCCCGCCGGGGACGGGCGGGGCGGTCACTGTCGGAGGAGCACCGTTGCTGACGGCGGCGGATACGCGGTTGGTTCCGTTGGTGACACCAAGAGTGGCCGCGGGGACGACCGCGGCGGCGGGCGGCGCCAGGTCCTTGTCGGGATCCCAGAACACCACTTCCTCCTTCCACTCACGCGTCGGTTTGTAGGTGACCTGCGAGAAGAAGACGGCCAGGCCCCCCAGCCGGTTGGTCGGCCAGCGGTCGGCACGCGTCCCCATGAACGTCAGCGCCACCGTGGTCGCGATGCCTTCCGGCGTGCGGTTCTGCATGGCGCGGTAGAAGTTGACCGGGCCGACGCGAAAGTTGCTGCCGTTCGCCGTAAGCAACTCGCGCGCGAACCGGTCGTAGGGCAGGTTGTCCCGGACCGACGTCCGGATCCAGTGGTGGTACGCCTGGGCGGCATTGGGCCAGAGGTTGACGGGGAATTCGGCCTTCACCCGCAGCAGGTCGCTCCACTTCATCGCCCAGTAATCGGCGAACTCCGGTCGCATGAGCAGGCGGTCGATCAAGGTGACGCGTTTGCCGGGATCCGGGTCGCGGATGAAGTCGCGCGCCTCGGCCGCCGTGGGCAGTGTGCCGATCACGTCCAGGTAGGCGCGCCGGACGAAGACCGCATCGGAACAGAACGCGGGGCGGATGCCCAGCTGCGCGAGCTTGCGGTCGATGATCTTGTCAAGGACGGTCGGCGGCGTGGCGGTGGCGGCGCTTTCGAAGACATTGGATGCCGGCGGCGACGCCGCGACGGCGCACAGCGCGAGCCGGCAGGCGACGATCGATATCCAGGCAACCTTCATGCGGCCATTATAACATCAGGCAGAGCCACGCCACAACGCGGAGCGGAGATCCCAGGAAGCATGAAACGCCTGCCTCGCGTGGTTGTCAAGCGGATTGGGGCCGCCCCCGGGCCTGAGTACGTTTCGGCGAGCGGCGTCCCCGGGATTGGCCTTTTGTCCGCGC
>CAYZVY010000191.1:0-8212 GCA_964481675.1 uncultured Verrucomicrobiota bacterium | reverse complement strand
CTGCTGCTGCTGCTGTCGCGGAACGGCTGCGCGGATCTGACGGGCGTCAACCTGAGCGCCGACGAACTGCAGGTGGCGGAAACGCTGGTCAAGGCAACCTGGATCCAGGGGGATGCGGTCCGGTTTCCGGAACAGGCCGGCCGGCAGTTTGACACCGTGACCGCCTTCAATTTCCTGGAGCATCTCGACAAGGATTCCCTGCTGGCCTGCCTGCGGGGGATTCACCGCTGCCTGAAGCCGGGCGGCTGTCTGATCGCCATGGTGCCCAACGCGGTGTCCCCGTTCAGCGCCGTGACCCGGCACTGGGACCTGACGCACGAGTGGGCGTTCACCCGGTCCAATTTCAGGCAACTGGCCGTGCTGAGCGGCTTCAAGCCCGGCGTGGAGATCCGCGAGGCGGCGCCCATTCCGCACGGGGCGGTCAGCGCGCTGCGGTGGCTCCTGTGGCAGGGGATCCGGGGCCTGATCCGGGGCTACCTGCTGATCGAGACGGGCGACGCCAAGGGCGGCGTCTACACCATGGACATGATGGTTCGCCTCCGGAAGGACGAGGAGGGCGGCGCGGGATGAAGATCGGCATCTACATGATCGGCTCCCTGGGCGACACGCTGGCCGCGCTGCCGGCGCTGTGGGCTCTCCGCCATCATTACCGGGACGACCAGCTGATCCTGATCTCCGACCAGCAGACGGACACGAACCGGGTGGGGCCCCTGCAGATCCTGGACGGCATCGACCTGCTGGATTCCATGGTCCAGTACCCCTCCGATGAAACCGCCTCCACCCTGGCCAAGAGCGCCGGCGTCTGGCGGCTCTATTCCCTGCTGCGCCAGACCGCGCCCGACATCCTGGTCTATCTCCTGCGCGGCACGCGGGACCAGACGCGCATTCCCCGGGACATGGCCTTTTTCAGGCTGGCCGGCATCCGCCGCATCATCGGGATGGAAGGCATGCCCGAAAAGGGGCCGGGCCGGAAGCCGCCGGTGTTGCCGGTCACCTCGCAGGCGGATCAGTTCCTGTGGCGCCTGGCGGCGGCCGGCATTCCGGTGCCGCCCCCCGGCCAGGGTCGCTGTGACCTGGGCTTGAAGGAGCAGGATCATGCCCGTTTCCGGGAGTGGGCCGAGCGGTTGCCGATCGATGGGGGGCGCCCCTGGGTGGCGTTTGCGCCCGGCTCCAAGATGCCGTCGAAGCGCTGGCCCGAGGAGCATTTTGCCGAAACGGGGAAAGCCCTGATCGCGTCCCACGACATCTGGCCGGTGGTGTTCGGCGGCCCCGAGGACCGCGCAGTCGGGGAGCGCCTGCTGGCGCGCTGGGGTCGCGGTTATCTGGCCGCCGGGCCGCTGGGCGTGCGGGCCGCGGCCGCGGCCCTGGGCCGGTGCGCCCTTTACGTCGGCAACGATACCGGCACCATGCACCTGGCCGCCTCGGCCGGCACCCGGTGCGTGGCCCTGTTCAGCTCCCGGGATTTTCCGGGGCTGTGGGACCCGTATGGGACCTGGCACATCGTCTTGCGGACCGACCCCCCCTGCGCCGGGTGTTTCGGCATCACCTGCCCGCGCGGGGACAATCTCTGCCTGGCCTCCATTTCCGCCCGGACGGTCAGCGGGGTTTGCCAGGGCATGCTGGACCGGACGGCGGCGGCCGGCGGGAGGGCGCGCTGATATGTGCGGAATCTGCGGCATCCTGAGCCGGTCTCCCGCGGCGGCCCGAACCGCCACGGAGCGGATGTGCCGGCGCCTGTCCCACCGCGGCCCGGATGCGGAGGGACTGGAGGTGGTGGCGACCGCCGGCGAGCGGTTCCTGGGCCTGGGGCATCGGCGGCTGTCGATCCTGGACCTGTCCGCGGCCGGGAACCAGCCCATGACCGACCCTGAATCCGGCAACCGGATCGTGTTCAACGGCGAAATTTACAATTCCCCGGCGCTGCGCCGGTCGCTGCAGGCCGAGGGGGCGACCTTCCGGTCCCACACTGACACGGAGGTGATCCTGACAGGCTATGCCCGCCGCGGGGTCGGCATCCTGAAGGAGCTGGAGGGCATGTTCGCGTTCGGGCTGTACGACGCCTCGCGCGGCCGGCTCCTGCTGGCCCGCGATCCGCTTGGCATCAAGCCGGTCTACTACGCCTGGACTCCGGGAGGCGATTTCGTGTTCGCCTCGGAAATCCGGGCGATCGCCCACGCGGGCGTCATCGCGGCGGAGGTGGACCGCGTGGCGCTGGCCGCCTGCCTGGCCTACGGGGCCGTGCAGGAGCCGCTGACCATGCTGAAGGGCGTGCGGCTGCTGAACGCCGGCGAGTGGATGGAGCTCGATGCGCGCCATCCCCTGGGCCGCGTGACGGACTACGGCCGGTTCTGGTCGTTCCCGGAACCCGGCTCGTTCGCCGGGACCCGCGAGGAGGCGGTGCGTGCGCTGCGGGAGCGGGTCGACCACGCCGTGGGGGGCCACCTGCTGAGCGACGTGCCCGTGGGCCTTTTCCTCTCCGCCGGCGTGGACAGCTCGGCCATCGCCTCCGTCTGCAGCCGGCTGGGCCGGTCCCTCGAGACGTGGACTTACTCCACGGCGGAAGGGGGGAAGGACGACGAGACGCCGGTGGCCGCGGAGGTGGCCCGCCTGTTCAATTTGCCGCACCGGACGGTGACCATTTCCGCGTCCGGCTTGCAGAGCGGGTTCGGCCAGTTCGTGGGCGGGCTGGACCAGCCGACCGTGGACGGGTTCAACACCTGGCTGATGGCCCGCGCGTGCCGGCAGCATGGCCACAAGGTGGCGCTGTCGGGCCTGGGGGGCGACGAGCTGTTCGGCGGCTACGCCGGGATGCGCCGCATGCCCTGGCTGTACCGGGTCAACCAGGCGTTGCGGGTCCTGACGCCGCCGGGCCGGCGCGCCCTGGTGCGCCTGATCGGGCTGAGGCTGTCGCCCTGCCAGCGGGAGAAGCTGGCCGAGCTGCTCCGGCCCGACTGGACGCTCAACGAGCTGGCGCTTTCCCGGCGCCGGCTGTTCAGCCGGCTCTCCCTGAAGCGCCTGGGGTTTGGCGACGTGGACTGGTCGCTCAACGCCATCGACCTGCCGCTGGAGTCGGACCTGTATAGCGGCACCCTTCCCGCATTTCCAAAAGCCGCCATCGGCGTGCTGGACGCCCGTTTCTATATGAGGAACATGCTCCTCCGCGACGCGGACGTCTGCGGGATGGCGCACGGGGTCGAGATCCGGGTGCCGTGGCTGGACCGGGGGGTGGCGGATCTGGCGTTTTCGCTGCCGGGGAAGTGGCGCCAGCCGCGGGGCGGGATCAACAAGCCGCTGCTGGTCGAGGCGGCGGGCGTGCCGGCGTTCGTCTACAACCGCCGCAAGACGGGATTCAGCCTGCCCTACACCCGGTGGCTGAAGACCGAATGGCGCGATCAGCGCGACGCCTCCCTCGCCTCCCTGGCCGGGCGGGGTTTCCTGGAGGGGAGCGTGATCCGGAGCGTGTGCCGCGACTTCGAGGCCTACCCCAACGGCCCCGAGTGGTCGCGCGTGTGGATGCTGATGGTGCTGGAGGGGTGGTGGGCGTCCTTTTTCAGCCCCGGGGGGAACGGGCCATGATCCGGGTCGCCCACGTTGTCCCCAGCATCGAAAACCGCGCCAGCGGCCCCTCCTACAGCGTGGTGGAGCTGTGCCGCGCGCTGGCCGCCCGGGGGTGCGACACCTCGCTGTACGTGCTGGATCAACTGCCGCCCGGGCTGCCCGGAAACGTGACGGCGCGGCGGTTCGACCGGTGGCCCGTGCCGTACCGCCTGGGCGTCTCGCCGGCCATGCGCGACGCGCTGCGGGCGGCGGCCCCGGGGCTGGACATCATCCACAACCACAGCCTCTGGATGATGCCCAACATCTATTTCGCGGGCGCCACGCGGGGAACCCCCTGCAAGCGGGTGCTGTCGCCCCGGGGCACGATGGCCGCCTGGGCCTGGCGGCAGTCGCGGCGGGTCAAGAGCCTCGTCTGGGCCCTGGGCCAGCGGCGGGCCGTGGCGGAGGCGGACTGCTTCCACGCGACGGCCCGGCAGGAGTGCGAGGAGATCCGCGCCCTGGGTTTCAGGCAGCCTGTTGCCGTCATTCCCAACGGCATTCACCTGCCGGCGCCCGGGCCGGCGCCGGACCGGGCGGGGCCCCGGACGCTGCTGTTTGTCGGGCGGCTCCACCCGAAAAAAGGGGTCGACCTGCTGATCCGCGCCTGGGCGTCCGTGCGGGCGCGTCATCCGGAATGGACGCTGCGGATCGTGGGTCCTGATGAAAACGGGTACATGCGGGAGCTGGAGGCGCTGTCCGCGCGGGTGGGCGCGGAGCGGATTGCGTTTGAAGGCCCTGTTTTCGGCGCGTCCCTGGACGCGATTTACCAGTCGGCCGGACTGTTCGTGCTGCCGACCCACTCCGAGAATTTCGCCATGACGGTGGCCGAATCCCTGGCTGCCGGAACGCCGGTGCTGGTGTCGAAGGGCGCGCCCTGGGGCGCCGTGGAGCGGGAAGGCTGCGGGTGGTGGATCGGGATCGGCGAGGAGCCCCTGGCCCGCGCACTGGACCGGATCCTGGCCCTGCCGGCCGGCGAGCTGGCGGCCATGGGGCTGCGCGGGCGCGCCTGGATGGAGCGGGATTTTTCGTGGGACGCCATCGGCCTCCGCATGGCTGCGGTTTACGACTGGCTGGCCGGGCGGGGCGACTGCCCGGATTGCGTGGAGAAGGGATGAGCCTGCACCTATGACGGTACCGTTATCCATCCTGATTCCGGCGCGCAACGAGATGAACAATCTCCCCGCCTGCCTGGCCGCCGTTTCCGGCTGGGCCGACGAGGTGGTGCTGGTCGATTCGGGCAGCACCGACGGCACGGCCGCCTTTGCCGAACGGCAGGGGGCGCGGGTGCTCCAGTTCCAGTATGCCGGCGGCTGGCCGAAGAAGCGGCAGTGGGCGCTTGACACGTTTCCCTTCCGCAACGGCTGGATCCTGCTGCTGGACGCCGACGAGGTGCTGGGGGAGGGGATCAAGGCGGAGATCGCCGCGGCCCTTTCCAGCCCCGCGGCGGACGGCTACTATCTCCGCTATGAGATCGTGTTCCTGGGGCGCCAGCTCCGGCACGGGGCCACCGGTTTGCGCAAGCTGAGCCTGTTCCGGGCGGGCAAGGGACGCTATGAAAAACGGCTGGAGGAGCAGGACGCCAGCATGGCGGACATGGAAGTGCATGAGCATGTGATCGTGGACGGCCCCGTGGGCGAATTGAAGCAGCCGGTCCGGCACTGCAACGTCAATTCCCTGGACCGGTTCATCGACAAGCACAACCAGTATTCCAACTGGGAGGCGCGGGTTTACCTGAAGGGCGGGGAGACCACCCTGAAGCCCCGCCTTTTCGGGACCCAGGCCGAACGGCGCCGCTGGCTCAAGAAGCGGTTCCTGACCGCCCCGGGGTCGCCCCTCTTTTTCTTTCTCTATTTTTATATCGGGAAGCTGGGCTTCCTGGACGGGCGGCCGGGCCTGATCTACGCCGTGCTGCAGGCCATCCAGATTTTCCACATCAAGGCCAAGATCGTGGAACAGGGCCTGGCGGAGGGACGCCATGGGTGAGCGGCCCGTCATCCTGATTCTCAGCAGCCGGTTCGCGCCCGCCTTCAAGGCGGGGGGGCCCATCCAGTCGCTTCACGCGCTGGTGAACCGGCTGTCGGGCGAGTTCCGGTTCAAGGTGCTGACGCGGGACCGCGACACGGGCGAGACCCGGCCGTTTCCGGGCATTCCCGCCGGCGCGTGGCGGGCGGTGGACGGGGCCGAGGTGCTCTACATGCCGCCCGGCCCGGCGCGCGGGCTCCGCCTGATCCGCGAGATCCGGGCGGCGCCCCACCGGCTGTTGTATATCAACAGCTTCTTCGACCCCCTGTTCACGTTGCTTCCCCTGCTGGCGCTCAAGGCGGGGCTGCTGAAGCACGGCCCCGTGGTGCTGGCGCCGCGGGGTGAGCTGGCCGCGGGCGCGCTGGCCCAGAAGCGCTTCAAGAAATGGTTTTTTCTCCGCGTCCTGCGCGGCCTGGGGCTGTACCGGGACGTGGTGTGGCACGCCACCTGCGAGGAGGAGCGGCAGGAAATCCTGGAGGCGTTCCCGGGGCTGTCCGCCGGGCGCATCGTGGTGGCCCGCAACCTGGCCATGGAGCCGCCGGCCGCGCCGGCCGCGCCGGCCCGGCCGCCCAAGCGGGCGGGCGTCCTGCGGGCCGTGTTCGTCTCGCGGATCTCCCCCAAGAAAAACCTGGGGCGCGCCATCGCGCTGCTGGCGCGCGTGAAGGGCCGCGTGTCGCTGGACGTGTTCGGCAACCTCAGCGATCCGGCCTACTGGCACCAGTGCCTCGACGAGGCGGCCCGCCATCCGGAACTGACGGTCGTCTACCAGGGCGCCATTCCCCACGAGACGGTGGTGGCGCGGCTGCGGGATTACGATGTGTTCCTCTTTCCGACGCTGGGCGAGAATTTCGGGCATGTCATCCTGGAATCGCTCCTGGCCGGCTGCCCCGTTTGCGTCAGCACCGCCACGCCGTGGCAGACGCTCGAGGCGGAAGGGGCGGGCTGGGTCATCCCGCTCGAGCGGGAGGAGGCCTTTGTCCGGGTGCTGCAGGAGGCCGCGGACATGGATGAGCCGGCCCATGCGAAGCGGCGGGAGTCGGCCGTGCGGGTGGGGCGCGAGGCGCTGCATGACCGGCGGCCCGTGGAGGACAACCTGCGCCTGTTCCAGGAGGCCCTGAGGCCCCCAAAGCCGGGAGATCCGCATGCTGGATGACGTGCTGAGAGCCTTCACCCGGGGCTACTACAAGCTTCCCGGGCCGATCCGCTTCGCCGTGGGCTCCTCCTACCGGACGCTACCGCTGCGCCTGCGGCTCGGGCCCGTTTACCGGGAGTTCGAGGACGAGATCAAGGCGACCGAGTACTGGACGGCGACCCGGCACCGGGGCCGGCAGTGGGAGCGCATTCGCGCCACGCTGGACGTGGCGTTCGGCCAGATCCCCTACTACCGGAACCGGTTCATGGGGAACGGCATCGAGTCGTCCGACATCCGGTCGTTCGACGATTTCCAGCGGCTGCCCTTCCTGACCAAGCAGGACGTGAAGGAGCATCTCGAGGAGATGACCGCGAAAGCCATCCCGCGGTGGAAGTGGCTGGAAACCACGACGGGCGGAAGCACGCTGAACCCGATGCGGTTTTACCAGGTGCGGGGGCTGACGCGGAGCAAGGAGCGGGCGTTCATCCAGGACCAGTGGGGCCGGTTCGGCTACAAGCCCGGCGCCCGGGCCGTGCAGTTGAAGGGGCGCAACGTGGGCCATCCTTCGCGGCGGATCTTCTGGGAATACGAGCCGATCCAGAATTTCCTGGAGATGAACAGCCAGTTCCTGACCGAGGAAAACCTTCCGTCCTACGTGGAGGCCATCATCCGGTTCAAGCCGGAGTTCCTGATCGGCTACGTCTCGTCCATCTTCCTGCTGGCGCGGTATCTCGAGTCCCATCCCCAGTGCCGCTTCCCCCGCCTGCGCGGCCTGTTCCTGGCTTCCGAGAACGTCTACCCCTGGCAGCGCACGCTGTTCTCGCGGGTGTTCAACTGCCCGATCTGCGCGCATTACGGCCATTCGGAAATGGTGCTGCTGGGGGCGGAGTGCCCCTTGTCGGCCCGCTATCATTTCTATCCGCAATACGGCTACCTGGAGGTCATCGGGCCCGACGGGAAGCCCTGCGACCGGCCCGGCCAGGTGGGGGAGTTGGTCGGCACCAGCTTCGACAATCCGCTCATGCCCTTCATCCGCTACCGGACCCAGGATTACGGGATCGTGGGGGAGCCCGCGTGTCCCTGCGGCCGGCACTACCCGGTCATCGAGCGGATCGAGGGGCGCCTGCAGGAGTTCATCGTCACCCGCTCGGGCCGGCTGATCTCCGTCTGCGTCATGGGGGCCGCCCACTTCGACGTGCTGGACAACGTGCACCAGACCCAGTACTTCCAGGACACGCCCGGCCGGGTCATTTTCCGGGTTGTGCCCAAATCCGGGTTTTCGCTGACCGACCTGAACCGCATCCAGGCGGTGGTGCAGGCCAAGACAGGGAACGACGTGCAGGTGGAGGTGCAGGTGGTCAAGGAGATCCCGCGGACCGAGTCGGGCAAGCACCGGATGATCATCCAGAAGCTGGACATCCCCCTCTTCCCGGATACGCCCGCGGGTTCCGGCCCGGCGGA
>CAYZVY010000190.1:0-8233 GCA_964481675.1 uncultured Verrucomicrobiota bacterium | reverse complement strand
CTCCCGCTTGCGCTTGTAAAACGCCTCCATCCGGCTGTTGAACTCGCGGGTTCCGGGATAATGCGAGAGCGTGGTCTGACCCTGCAGATCCTTGATCAGTTTCTTCTGGGCCGAATTCAAGCCGACCGGCACCTGGACCACCACGCGGACCATCAGGTCGCCGCGGCCATGGTGGCCGGAGAGGGCCAGCCCCTTCCCCTTCAGGCGGAACAGCTTGCCCGACGGGGTGCCGGCTTCGATTTTCAGCTGCGCGATGCCGTCCGGCGTGGGCACGTCCACCTCGCCGCCCAGGGCGGCCACCTCGAAGGAAACCGGCGCCTCGCAGAATAGATCGTCTTCCCGGCACTCGAAAACATCGTGGGCCTTGACATGCAGAACCACGTACAGGTCGCCCGCCGGCCCGCCCTTCATGCCCGGCTCGCCCTTGCCCGGAATGCGAAGCCGCGCACCCGTGAAGACGCCTTTCGGGATGTGGATCGACAACGTGCGGTCGGCCTTGCGCCGTCCCGCGCCCCGGCAGTCGCGGCAGGGATTCGAAATCACCTGACCGGTCCCGCCGCAGCCGGGACACGTCTGGCGCACCTGGAAAAAGCCGCTGGCCGATACCACCACGCCCTGGCCGGCGCACCGGCGGCAGCTTTCAGCCTTGCTGCCCGGTTCGGCCCCGGTGCCGTGGCAGCGGGCGCAATCCTCCGCCATCGGGAGGGTGATCTCGCGGGTGGAGCCGAAGATGGACTCCTCCAGGTCGATCTCCATCTCAAACTGCAGGTCGGACCCGGGCTGGGGTCCGTTACGGGACGCGCCGCGCCGCTGCCGTCGACCGCCCCCGAGGAAGTCCTCGAAAATGCTCCCGCCCCCCCCGCCGAACAGGCTTCCCAGGATGTCCTGCAGATCGTTGTAATGGGTAAAATCGCGGTTGAACTCGAACCCGCCGGGGCCGAAGGCGGACTTGACCCCCTCATGCCCGTACTGGTCATACCGCTGCCGCTTGTCGGTGTCGCTCAGCACTTCATAGGCTTCGCTCACCTCCTTGAAGCGGGTTTCCGCCGCCTTGTCGTCCGGATTGCGGTCCGGATGAAACTGCATGGCCAGCTTGCGGTAGGACTTCTTGATTTCCTCGGCCGACGCCGTGCGAGGCACGCCCAGCAACTCGTAATAATCGCGCTCCGCCATGACGCTCAGCCCTCCCCGGTCTGGCCATGTCCGGCCTGGGCGGGACCGCTGGACACCACCACCATGGCCGCCCGCAGCAGGCGGTCGCCCAGCCGGTAGCCCCGGCGGGACTGCGCCAGCACCGTGCCCTCGGGCACGTCGTTCGACGGGGCATAGGCCAAGGCCTCGTGCTCGTGCGGGTCAAAGACCTTGCCCACCGCGTCGATCATCTCGATCCCGTGCTTGCGGACCACGTCGATCAACTGCGTCTGGATCAGCTTGAGCCCGTCCACGAAGGACTCGCCCCCGGTCTTGGCCAGGGCCTGCGTGAGGCCGAATTCCAGGTTGTCGAGAATGGGGATCAGGTCGGCCAGAACCGCCGCGCCGGCGCGTTTCTGGAGCTCCTCCCGATCGCGGTTGGTCCGCTTGCGGAAATTGTCGAAATCCGCCTGGAGCCGGAGCAGCCGGTCGGCCAGCTTGGCCGCTTCCTTCTGCTCGGGCGTGGGCTCCGGTGCGGCGGCCGCGGCGGCTTCGTCCGTCTCCGGCTCGACTTCCGGCCCGATATCCACCAGGGAGTCGACCGGTTCGCCGTTTCCGGTTTCGGGTGGGGTCGTGGCCGCCTCCGGCTTGGCCGCATCGGCCGGCTTCGCCTTGCGTTCCGTTTCCTCTTTACGCTTCATGTCTTGCTTCCGTCCGGGGTCAAATGCAGCACCATCAGGGTGATGTCGTCGTATTGCGGGGTTTCGCCGATGAAAACGAGCAGTTTCCGCCGGATGTTCTCCAGCAGCATTTCCGCGTTCGCGCCCGGATCCAGGGCGTGAATCTGGAGCGTCTGGCTGAGGCTGAGAACGCCCCATTCGGAGCCGGCCTGGTCCATCGCCTCCGTCACGCCGTCCGTATAGACGGTCACGATGTCGCCGGGGTTCAGCTGGATGGTCTTCTCCTGGAGCGTCTGGTCGAACAGGTCGGGGTCGGCCAGCCCGATGGCGATGCCCTCCGACTCGACCGTTGAAATCTGGCCGCGCTCGTGCGAGTAGATGATGGGCGAGAGGTGCCCCGCGCGGGCCACCGTCAACTCCCGCGTGCGGGTGTTCAGCACCATGTAGAGGAAGGTGATGAACATGTCCTCGGGCAGGTCGTCCCCGATCATCCGGCTGAGCCGGCACAGGGTCTCGCGCGGGCTCACGCAGTCCTTCGCGCCGATGCGCAGCAGGCTGCGGCAGACCGACATGACGATGGCGCCCGACACGCTCTTGCCCGACACGTCGGCAATGGCCAGCCCCACGTGATCCTGGTCGATGTCCACCACGTCGTAATAGTCGCCGCCCACCTGCTTGGCCGACACGCTGAAAGCCGCCAGCTCCACCCCGGGCAGGTGGGGTATCGCCTTGGGCAGCAGGGCGGCCTGGATGCGGCTGGCCAGCGAGAGGTCGTAGTCCATCTTCCGCTTCTCGTCCAGCGCGGCGTTGACCTGGGCGTAATGGATCGACACGCTGGCCTGGTCCGCCAGGGACTGCAGCAGGTTGCGGTCGCCCTCGGTGAAGGATTCGCCGTCCACCCGGTTCACCACCGCCAGCACGCCGATGACGTGCCGGCGGAACCGCATCGGAACCAGCAGGATGGTGTGAACGGTCAGGAACTCGTCCTCGAAAATAATGATGCGCGGATCGGTTTCCGCCACGGGAATCAGGATGGCGCGGTTGAGCTGCGCCACGTTGCCCACCAGCCCCTCGCCCATCCGGGCCGGCTGGTTGCGCACGATCTGCTCGATGTGGCGGGTCTTGCTGAAGGCGCCCTTGTAGGCCTTGTCCACGCCCCGCACGATGGGCGGAAACACCCCCGTCAGGGCCGTCGGCACCAGGGTCTCGCCCGCATTGTCCAGCAGGTAGGCCGCCCCGGAGCCCGCCTTGGTCGTGGTCAGGGCATAAAACAGCACGCGCTGCAGCAGGCCGGGAACATCCACGTCTTCCACGTCGGCGAACACGTCGCCCACGTCATGCACGAAGCCGAACGCCACATCCCGCTCCTTGAGCTGCGCCGCCAGCCGCTTGCGCAGCTCCACGTTCATGTGAAACAGGAACACCACGGCCACGCACAGGAAGATGGAGACGCCGAGGAGAATGTAGAGCTCGGTCTGGAAGGCATAGGGAGAGTCGCTCATCCGCCTTTTTCGTCCTTCTCCCGGGTGCGTTGCATCTCATCCTGCAGGTAGGCGATCACGTCCTTGAACTTGGCCAGGTTGTCCTGGGAAATATCCACCAGCGCGTGATGCGCGTCCAGCATGGTCTGCGTGGTCACATCCCGGTCCGCCGCCGCCGAATCCAGCTTCGTGGCGTCCATCTTGCCCAGGAACGCGGCGAACTCCGTTTCGGCCCCGTCCGTCCGCAAGCAGCGGTCCAGCCCCAGCGTGGCCAGCAGCGCCCGGTTCTTCACGCTCAGGTTGACCGTGGCCAGCTGGCCGCTCCGCTCCTTGCGCAGCCGCAGGCACAGCCCCCCCATGACCCCCATGAAGGTGCTGTCCATGCCGATGCAGTCGCGCATGTCGAGCAGCAGCAGGTTGCAGCCCGCGTCGATCGCGGCCATGCCGAATTTCTTCAGCGCCGGCGCGGCCTTGAAGGTGCCCCGCCCGCGGACGATTACAACGGCGCGAGGCACGTCCATCGCCACCAGCAAAGAATCGTTTTCCGCAACCATAGTCTTCCTTCCACAATCCTGTAAATTACCATGTTCCGGCCCGGGAGTCAAACCCGCGGCGCGATAACCAGCGTCAGCTCCCCCTTGACCGTGCGCCCCTGGTAGGCCTTCAGCAGCTCGGCCGCCGTGCCCGTCCGGGCCTCCTCGAATTTCTTCGTCAGCTCCCGCCCCACAAAGATCGGCCGCTCCGCCCCGAACACCTCGCCCAGCTCCTGCAGCAGCGCCAGCAGCCGGAACGGCGACTCGTACAGGACCACCGGCAGCTCGCCCAGCGCCAGCGCCTCCAGCCGCCGCCGCCGCGCCCCCGACTTGCGGGGCAGGAACCCGTCGAACACGAAGCCGCCCCCGAACCCCAGCCCCGACAGCGCAATGGCCGCCGTCACCGCCGACGGGCCCGGCATCACCGTCACCGTGAGCCCCGCCTTCCGGCAGCCCGCCACGATGCGCGAGCCGGGATCCGACACCGCCGGCATCCCGGCGTTGGTCACCAGCGCGATGGCCTGCCCCCCGGCTATGCGGGACACCACGTCATCCACCCGGGAGGCTTCGTTGAATTTGTGGCAGCTGAGCATGTGGACCCGGATGCCATAGCGGGAGAGCAGGACGCCCGTATGGCGCGTGTCCTCCGTCAGCACCGCCTGCACCCCCTTGAGCGCCTCCAGCGCCCGCAGGGTGATGTCGCCCAGGTTCCCGATCGGGGTCCCGACGACGTACAAGCCGGCCGGAAGCCGGGGACCGGACGGGACCGGCTCCTCCAGGGTGGGCGGCTCCGCGGCCTCCTGACAGGCCGGATCCTGCTCGTCGTCATCCTCAGGGCGCTTATCGTCGTCCATGGCTTCCTGTCATATTCGCATGCCGTGATTTCTTATGGCTTGTACTCTAGCGTGTTCCGGTGATAATAGCAACCCACCACGCCTATGAAAATCTGCCTGGACATCCAGTCCGCCATCGGTCCCGGAGCGGGAGTGGGACGGTATACCCGTTCCCTCGCCGCCCATCTTCCGGCCCAGGCCCGCGCCGGGGAATCGCTGACCGGCTTTTACTTCGATTTCCGCCGCCAGGGGCCCCCGCCCCTGCCGCCCGGAATCCGCCTGAACGCCTGCCGCCTCCTGCCCGGCGCCCTGGTGCAGAAAGCCTGGACCCACCTGCGCTGGCCCCCCTTCGACGCCTTTGCCGGCCCCCACGACCTCTTCCACTTCCCGAACTTCTTCCTGCCGCCCCTGCGCAGGGGCCGGAGCGTGGTGAGCATCCACGACGTCAGCTTCCTGCGCTTCCCCGCGTTCGCCGAGGACAAGAACCGGCGCTACCTGGAGAAAACCATCCCCCGCACCGTGGCGCAGGCCGACGCCATCGTCACCATCTCCCACTTCAGCGCCGCCGAGATCGTCTCCCTGCTGGGCGTCGACCCCGCCCGTGTCCACACCACCCACCTGGCCGTGGCCCCCCACCTGAAGCCCGCCGACGCCGGCGAAATCGGCCGGATCCGGAAACACTACGGGCTCGACCAGCCCTACCTGCTCAGCGTCGGCACGCTGGAGCCCCGGAAGAACATCGAGTTCCTGGTGCGGATGTTTGAGGGCCTGGACGGCTATGCCGGCGACCTCGTCCTGGCCGGCGCCGCCGGTTGGAAGGTGGGCCCCATCCTCGAGCGGATCGCCCGCTCCACGGCCGCCAGCCGCATCCGCCATCTCCAGTTCGTTCCCGAAGCCGACCTGCCGGGCCTCTATTCCGGCGCCGACCTCTTCCTCTGCGCCTCCCACTACGAAGGATTCGGCTTCCCGCCCCTCGAGGCCATGGCCTGCGGCACGCCCGTGGTGTCGTCCCCCGGCGGGTCGCTGCGCGAGGTGCTGGGCGAGGCCGCCGTGCTGCTGGAGACGGCCGAGCCCGACGCCTGGCACGCGGCCATCCGCACCCTGCTGGCCGATCCGGACGAACGCCGCAAGCGGCGGGAAGCCGGCGTGCGGCAGGCGGCCCGCTACACCTGGGAGGAAACGGCCCGCCAGACCTGGGCGCTCTACCGGAAGGTGGCCGCCTCATGAAAATCGTCATCGACGCCCGCTGGATCTTTCCCCGTATCTCGGGGATCGGCGCCTATACCCGCGAGCTGCTGCGGGCCCTCGCCCGCCTGGACGCCGACAACGCCTACACGGTCCTGTTCGATCGTACCGATATTCGGGACAGAACGGTGGAGGAGGCCGGGCTGGCGGGGCGGGCGAACGTCCGCTGCCGCGTTGTTCCCTGGGGCGTCTTTTCGCTCCGCGGCCAGCTGTCCCTGCCCGGCCTGCTGCGCCGGGAGCGCTTCGAAATCTACCACGCGCCCAATTACATGATCCCCCTGGCCGCCTTTCCCCGCCACCACGCCGGCCGCACCCGGGCCGTGGTGACCATCCACGACGTGATCCCCCTGCTCTTCCCCGACCACGCCCCGCGCTCCCGCAAGTCGCGGCTGGCCTGGGTCTACCGCTGGCTCATGCGCGAGGTGGCCCGGCGGGCCGACTGCCTCATCACCGTCAGCGAGGCCTCCCGCGCCGACTGCCTGCGCACGCTCGCCATCCCGCCCGGGCGCGCGGACCGCGTCACCGCCATCCACAACGGCGTCTCGCCCCGCTTCACCCCGCCCCCGGGCGGGCCGGCCCCGCGCAAGGATCCGGCCGACACCGCCACCGTCCGCACCTGCCTCTACGTCGGCCGCGCCGATCCCTACAAGAACCTGGACGGCCTGGTGCGCGCCTTCGCCCGGGCGCGGACCGGCCTGCCCTTCCCGCTTCGGCTCGTGATCGCCGGCCCGCCCGACGACCGGTATCCCGAGGCGCAGGGCCTCGTGACAAAACTGGGACTCGCGCAGGATGTCCTCTGGACCGGCTACCTGTCGGACGACGACCTGCTGCGCCAGTACCGGGAGGCCGACCTGCTGGCGCTCCCCTCGCGCTACGAGGGCTTCGGGCTCCCGGTGGTGGAAGCCATGGCCTGCGGCACGCCCGTGCTCTGCAGCACCGCGGCCGCGCTCCGGGAGATCGCGGGCGACGCCACCGTGATGGCCGCGCCCGACGATATCGACGGCCTCGCCAACGGCATGCGGGACCTGCTGCTCAAACCGGAACTGGCCAGCCGGTTGGTCCGCGCCGGCCTCGCCCGCGCCGCTGACTTCACCTGGGAGCAAACCGCCGCCCGGACCCTCGCCGTCTACAACCAGGCCGCCGCCCTTCCCAATTTTTCATGACAACCACCCCTCCAACCTATCCGGACTCCTGGAAATCGACGCGCACCGTCCTCGGGCACGACTGGCTCACCGGCATGCGCGGCGGCGAGCGCGTGCTGGAACTGCTTTGCGACGGATTCCCCGAAGCTCCCGTCCTGACGCTCCTGCACCAGGCCGACGCCATCTCGGAGCGCATCAACCGCCACCCCATCCGCACCTCGTGCCTGCAGCGCATCCCGAACATCCACACGCACTACCGCCATCTGCTGCCCCTCTTCCCCCTCGCCCTGCGCACCCTGCGGACGCCGCCGGCCGACCTGCTCATCACCACCAGCCACTGCGTCATCAAGGGGCTGAACCGCCCCGCCGGCGGCCGCCACCTGTGCTACTGCTTCACGCCCATGCGCTATGCCTGGCTCTTTTTCGACGTCTACTTCGGCGGCCGCGCCCGCCGCGCCGCCGCCGCGCCCCTGCTGGCCCTCCTGCGCGCCTGGGACCGCCGGGCCAACGCCGGCGTGGACCGCTTCGTGGGCATCAGCCGCCATGTGCAGGACCGCATCCGGCGCTTCTACGGGCGCGAGTCGGACCTGGTCTATCCCCCGGTCAACACCGCGCACTGGACGCCGGACGGGAAGGCGCCGGACGATTTCGACCTCATCGTCTCCGCCCTGGTGCCGTATAAGCGGATCGACATCGCGGTGCGCGCCTACACGCGCGCCGGACGGAAACTGAAGATCGCCGGAATCGGCGGGGAAGCGGACAAGCTGAAGGCCCTGGCCGGACCGAATGTGGAGTTCCTCGGCCGGCTCTCGGATGCCGACATCCTGGCGCTGTACCGCCGGTGCCGGGCCCTCGTCTTCCCGGGCGAGGAGGATTTCGGGATCGTGCCCGTGGAGGCGCAGGCCTGCGGCCGCCCCGTGATCGCCCTGGGCCGCGGCGGCGCGGTTGAGACGGTCCTGGACGGCGTCAGCGGCGTGCTCTTTGCCGACCAGACGGAAGCCTCCCTGCTGGAGGCGGTGGAAAAGTCGGCCAGCATCGACTGGAACGCCGACGCCATCCGCGCCCAGGCCGAGCAGTTTTCCGAAGCCCGCTTTATCGCGGGCATGGCCGATTCCATTGCGCGATGCAGGGGCGAGAAGAAGAAGTGATCAGTGATCAGTGATCGGTGATCAGTGCCATAGGTCCTAT
>CAYZVY010000189.1:0-8258 GCA_964481675.1 uncultured Verrucomicrobiota bacterium | reverse complement strand
GTGGACCACACGACTTCCGAGACGGCGCAGGACCGGGGGGAAACCAATCGATCCAAACGTTAGAGCTGTGGCGCTGGTTTCCCGTCGCGGCCAGCCGACGGCTGGGCCGGGTTGTCCTTCAGGAACAGGTCCCCGTCACACGGGCCAACGGTGTGAACGCGCGCGCGCCTGCCCGTCGCACTGCTTGTTCGCGGTTCGTCCAAGGTGATGGTCACAGGGAGATTCCCCATGGGATTGTAGACCGCCGTCCCATGGGCGAAGTCTCTCGTCATGGCCCCGTCGGGGCGTGTAGCCCCGGGAGCGATTGCGCCGCCAAGGCTCCTCTCCCAGAAGGGATACCAATTGTGCTGGTGATCGGGCGTTGGCAAGGGGTTCGGATCCGAGAAGAGGCAGTAGCCATCCGAGAGCACCAGGGAGAGCGCCGTGGTGGCGCGCATGAGGGCCTCGTCCGCGCGCGATTTGTGGTACCAGGTCTCCAGGCAGTTGATCCGCGGTTGACGCAAGTTCTTGTCGGCCCATGCCAATGTGTCGGCGATGCGTTTCCAGTCCTCCGCGGTTCCGGTGCGGTAGCATTCCATGAAGTAGCCATTGACGTAAGGCGCCGTCTGCGGTGTGGTGAGATCATTCGCGTTCGCCAGAATGAGGGCTTCGTCTCCGATGCGCGACCGGACCGCTTTCGCCAGCGCCAGGTGATCCGCATCGTCCCGCCACCAGTCCAGCATCACGCCGTCCACGACGCCCGACGAGACCGCCGCCTGCGCCTGCTTCGCCACGTGCTCGCGATACTCGGGATTGGAGAAGTCGAGTTGCAGATAGCCGCCCTCCTCCCATCCCGGCACGATCGCGCCCTGCTCATCACGCCGCCACCACGTGTGGCCGTCCGGAAGAAACGACCGGTGGGCATCGCGATAGCGGATCTCCATCAGCAGGATGAGGTTCGGGTTCCGCCGCAACAGGTCGCGACGCCGTTGAAGCCCCGTTTGAATGCTGGCCGCCGTGAAGTTGGTCGCGAGCCCGGCATGCGCATGGTCCCACTGCAGACCAAAGAACCTTTCCACTTGAAAGATCAGGTCATGCCGCGCCTCCGTCACCGCCAGGTCTTCCTTCAGGTTGTCGGCCGGATTCCATGCCTGAAAGACGGATGGGAAAGCCCGGTTGGCGATGCGCCTCGCTACAGGCTCTTCAGCAACTGCGTTCCGCGCCCCACAGAAAGCGATGAGACTGCTTAACATCAGAATTGTACTCCATGCTCTGTCAGACACGGGCCGCTTCCGTGATGGCACCCTGATGTCGAGAGCGCCCACGGCAGTCTTCCACGTGGGCACGGTATTCGTGTTGCTTGCCGATCGATTCGTGGTTCTCTTCTCCGCGCCTCCGCGTGCTTCTCTTCTCACAAACCGGCCTGCTCCGCTTTCGCCCCTGCCCCGCCTGTCGAAATCAGCTTCCCTTCCGGCCACGCCACCGGAACCCGCTCCACCACAACCGG
This sequence comes from uncultured Verrucomicrobiota bacterium, assembly GCA_964481675.1. Lineage (GTDB taxonomy): Bacteria > Verrucomicrobiota > Kiritimatiellia > CAIKKV01 > CAIKKV01 > CAIKKV01. The sequence goes on along the minus strand of CAYZVY010000189.1, from coordinate 6,772 downwards.
CTCTTTCCGCCAGACGCGGAACAGCGGCTTGGCCTGCTCCACGCGCAGCACGGACCGGACGGAAACGCCGCTGATGCTGTCGCGCGCGGTCAGAGTCCAGTCGCCGGGCTGCGCATTCCATGCCAACGGAACCCGCACCGTTCCCTTGCCGCCCCGCGTGTGCAGGTTATAGCGGTCGGCTTCGACCACCCGCCCCTCTGGATCGGCCAGTTCCACGTGCACCACATGATTCCCCCACTCCTTCGTCTCGCCCTCCAGCCGCACGCCAAGCTCCATCACCTCGCCGGGCATAGCCTTCCCGGGCGCGCTCAACGCCACCCCGGTCACGCGATACGGCAAGATGGCAAACAGCTCCGGCCGGCCGGGCTGAAGCGAAACGGGAACAGACTTTTCAAAGCCCAGATACTTGCCCCGCCGCACATCATACAGATGCGCCGCACCCGTCAGGCTCAACACGACCGGCGATTCGCCCCAGACGGACGGCCCGTGCTGGAAGTAAAGCGCCGTCTCCACGCCGCCGGTCACCGTTGCCGACGGCCCGACCTTCCAATAATCCTGCACCACGCCGACAAGCCGGATCGGTCCCTCCGTGAACCGGAAAGCATACACCGTGTCGTTGCTGCCCGCCTGCAACGTCACCGCCGACTCCGGCTCCGGCACGCCGGCCCCCGCCAGCAGGGCGGGAAGCCAGGCGCGCAGCGACGCCACATCCGGCTGCGCGGCCAGGTACCAGACGCGCCCCTTACCACAGGCCGACTCCACCACGGCCGGCGTGGCCCTCGCGGCAGTTATCTCAACGGCCGTGGAATTGGTGGCCACGGCTGTTTCACGCATCGACGCCACAGCCCGACCCGTTCCGGCCGGAACAAAGCCGTAAACACCAAGGGTCGCGCCGGTCATCGTTAAAGCGGACTCGCTCCACCGGATCTCAACGGGAACCCCTGCGGCTTCGGGAGCGCGTCGCGTCACCGTCAGGGAGGCCATCGGGACCGCGCCGGTGGAAGAGTCATACCGGATGCCGCAAAGCGCCTCCACGCGGCCGCCTTCCGCCGGTTCAGGAACCGGGTTGTTGGGCTTGCTGATCTCGCGGATCCACGGATCGATCAGATCCGGTTCCTTGGGTTCAACGGCAGGCGCCGGCTTGTCGATGGCATTCAGCAGTCCATCAAGCTCATCCGCCTTGGAAGGCGCGGCAACTTTCTTCTCCACCGGCTTCGCCGGAGGCGCGGGCCGGTACCGGCCGAACGGCGCGGTGGCCGCCAGCGTGCCGCCCGCTTCCACAAACGCCTTCACATTCTCCAGTTCCCGGTCGGTCAGCACCGGCGCCTGCGGACAGATCAGCAGCCGCACGCCGGGCTCTATACCGAGCTCCAATTCCGCATGACTGATGAACCGGTAAGGCGTCCGCGTCTCATTGAGCGCCCGAGCCCAGGCCGCCGCCCCCGCCGCGTTGGGGTGGAACAGCACGCGCACGGCGCCGGCATCCCGCGTGGCGGCCAGCAACTGCTCGCCGATGCCGTTGCGGATCTCGCGCACCTCCTGGCTCCACCAGCGCGTTTCATGCGTGGCGCGCATGTCGCCGGGAAGGACGCCGAACTGCCCGCCCGAATCGAAATACGACACGCCACGCAGCCCGTCGAAGAGCCAAAGCCACGGCGGCGTACGGCTGTACGGCTCGTTGTCGAGCCACGGGGCATAGTGCGTCCAGCACGTCACGATGGCGTCAGGCCGCATGAACGACCGGTACAGGTCGCGCTCGCAGCCCATCCACAGGTTCGGCGTATAGAGATGGAACGGGCTGTACGGTTCGGCGAAGTCGCACGCCCGGAAAAAGGCCGGCACGTCCCGGTTGTAGCCTTCCCAGATGCCGCAGAATCCCACGCGCGCATCCGGGTCCTGCCGCCGGATGACCCCGGCGCCGAATGCCTGGAACGAGGCTGGATCGACACCGCCCGGTTCGTCCGCCAACGAATAACCCAGCGGCGAGAGCGGAGCCACGGCTGCGGCAAAGGTCTCCAGCCGCCGAGCCTCCTCGGCCTTGTTGAACGCCTTCTTCCGGGCCCCCGGCGGGATCAGGATATTGGTCGGCACGACCCGCAGCCCGCGCGACGCCGCAATTCGGTTCATGTTGGTGTTCATCCCGATGGGCGCGAAAGCCGTAATCCCAAGCTCGCGCAGACGCTCCAACCGGAAAAGATCGGTATACTCCCCCTGCTCGGTCCCCCACACGATGGCGTGAAAGGCCGCCCGATCCTGCGCGCGGCTGGCCGCGACCTGCACGGACAGGCGGCGTTCGTCGAAAACCCTGTCGCCATCGCGCAGGAACAGCCGGATGTCGTGCGACAGACTCCGCGGCAGCCACCCCGGCGCAGTCAGCCGGCATGCGGCCACGGCGCCCTCGGCCAGCGAAACCAGCCGGCCGTCGGGATCGTAGATCCGGATGGCCACCGAGGCGGTCGACGGCACCGCGCCGGTTATCGCCCATTGAACGGCGAGCGGCTCTTCCGGCTGAATCACCGGGGGCAGCGTGACGGAGGAAAAGGCCGCCGATAGGTTAGTCAGGTTCCAGGCCGTCGCACCCCAGTCGATCGTCACGGCCCCCCGCCTCCACTGCCAGCGCAACAGGAGCTGGCCCGCCTGGGCCGGCGCCACCACGGCCTCGACCGCGCCTGTCACCGGCGTGCCCGAGCCGCGCGCCAGTTCGTCGCCGAACGGCGAAGACAGGAACCAGTCCAGCGAATCGCCCGCCTCCCATCCTCCGCTCGGCAAGAACCGGAACGTGGCGGGCGCGCCCAGCGAAGCCGGAGCGTCCGGCGTCCGCACGGCCGACACCCGCGGTTCGCCCTGGCGACCGGCGGCCAGTCGAATCCAGCGGCCGGCGGCTGCATAAAACAGCTCCGGCGATACCGGCTCCTCATACCACGAGAGCGCATGCTGCCCCTGAAGCCCCTGCCCCATGAAGGCGTTGAACCGTGTCCAGTGGGTATCGATGCGGTCCAGCAGGAACAGGCGGCCGTGCCCGACCGCATATTCCCTGAACTGGAACGGAACGCGGTACCGGAGACGCTCTTCCGGGAGGCACCGGAAAACGGAGGACGCGTGATTGGACAGGGCCTGCCCCTGGATCAGGGCCGCCAGGTTGTCGTTGGTCCCCTGCTGGATATTGTAGACCACCACCCGCTGCCCGGCCTTCATGGCATCGATCAGGGCCGCCTGGTTCGTGATCCCCAGGGCCGGCCAGGCCGCACTGGACGCCAGCACCACCACGTCCCAGCGCTGCGTCATCAGGTTCGCCCATCGCTCCCGGTCGCAATCCACGGCCTGCAGCGCGCTTCCCCCCACGGCCACGGATTCAACCGTCATATCGAACCGCTGCGCCAGTTCATCCACCTGGCGGCGGGCATGGTCGTAGACCATGAACAGCGCGCGGACCGTGCCACCCGTATGCGCGCCTTCCCACGCCCAGTAAGGCGTGGTCACCCGTTCCACATAAGGCTGTTCGGCGCCCCAGGCGCAGCCGGCAAGCGCCGCGACCACTAGTGACAGGCATCGCTTCATGGCTCCACCACCTGGACCCGCAGGCCGGGTTTCAACGCCACGCCATCGGTCGTCTTAAGGGGCACGCCGGCATAATTGACCGCCACGATCGTCCGGTTCCCGCCCGCCGTCACGGCCGCCGCCTGGGCTTCGCGAAGCTCCGCCGGCTTGCCCGTATCCGTGCGGACCAGCTGCACCGTCTCCACCGAAAGGCGCGGCGCCTCGTTCGTGCCAAGCGGCTCGAAGAGGGCCACAAAGCGACCCTCGGCCGCCTGCTGCCTGAACACCAGCCCTTCGTGCGGCCACGTGGCGTTGCCGGTCCGGAAAAGCGCTGTACCCGTTTTAAGCAAATGCAGGCCGAGGCCCGACCCGTTCGGCCGGGCATAGCGGATGGACGTCACAGGCGCCTCCAGCGCGCGTCCCTCGACGGGCTCGAAAAAGCCGAAGCAGCTGTTCGAGGCGGCGGTCAGGCGCAGGGGCGGCCCGTCCACCAGGCCGGGGCCATCCTTCCACGCCAGCGTGTCCGTCTTGGAAACGCCCTGCCCGTGGTAGAGCCAGTCCATCACGTGGGGCTTGTCGGAGCTCACGCGGTCGAGCACCAGCATCCAGTCCGCGGTCAGCGCCACGGTCCGCTCGTGCTCCGCGTCCTTCCAGGCCCCGATCTCGCGGGCGCTCGCGAGCTGCGCGGCCGGGGTGTTCGTCAGGAACATCAGCTCGCCGGTGTCGGCGTCCTGGCTCCGGCCGTCCAGCATGATGGTGCTGGCGCTGGCGGTCGGCTCCACGTACTCCGCGAAGCCCTTGCCGTAGCCGCCCCACATGTTGCGGACGAACCAGCCGCCCTTGGCGTAGGCGTTCACCGACATCTTGTTATAATGGCCGTGCACCAGGTGCCGCCCCCAGGCCAGCGCGGCATACGCGTCCGTGCCGGGCACGCGCAGCACCGCCACGCCGTAATCCGCCAGGTTGGTCGTCACCGGCACGATGGGCCGGACCCGGTCCTCCGGCACGCGGGTGCCCTGCGCCTGGAACGCGGCCACCACGCAGCTGAAATACAGGCCCATGTTCCGCACCTTCGGGTTCCGCCGGTCGATCCAGGCCATCTCGGGATCATCGGTCAGGTGGGCCACCGCCTTGACGCCGTTGAGCAGGATGTCGAGTCCGGGCGGCCCCCCCGTTCCCAACGTCGGAAACTTCCCGTCCGGCGCGGCCAGGTGCCACATCGCCTTGTAGCGGAAATCCATCTCCGGCGTATAGGGCAGGATGCCGTTATTGAACAGCGTTCCCAGAACGGGATAGCCCTCGTTCGCCATCACGTTGATGTAGCTCGGGTTCTCGCGCCACATGCCGTCGCTGAGAAAACCCACGTCCAGAAGCCGCTGGATCCCGTGGTCCCCGTACAGGGCGCGGGCGACCAGGGCGGGGTTCTCCGAAGCCAGCCCGGCGAACACGCCGGCGCGGTCGATCATCCACTGCAGGTTCATCAGCCCGACCCGGTGATTCATCATCAGCGTGGCCGAGGGCTCGAACACCTTCACCGCCAGCTCCCGCTTCTCCGCGTCCGTCAGCGCGCCGCTGTCCCAGATGCAATCCAGGCCGACAGACAGCTGGGTGAGCCAGTTCTGCTCCTGCATGTAGCTGCCGGCGATCCGGGTGGCGCCGGAGCTGGGAATGGGGGCGTGCACGCCGGCGGTCAGGGCCGCGACCGGCATCTTCAGGTAGGTATCCTTATAGCCCAGCAGGATCTCCGCCGTCTTTTTCGCATAGGCCGGCTCGCCGGTCAGCATGTAGCCAATCCCGGCATGGTAGGCCGCGGCGGCATTGGCCCGGTGCTGGCCGTACCAGTTCTCCATCGCCGCCTGGTAAAACAGGCCGCGGTAAAAACGGCCGCAGGCCGGGCATTGGTACGTGGCTTCAGGAAGGTTGGGCATGACCACGGCCACCAGGTTCGTCTTGTCCATCAGGCAGACCGTATAATCCCGGGCCATATTGCCCAGCGGGGGATAGGCGGGTTTGTAGTCCAGCGCCTTGACGGCCTCCCCCGCCACGGTCAGGATGATCGGATTCAGGTTCTTGCGGGCAACGGAATCCTGGTATTGCCGTCGCAGTTCGGCGGCGTGCGCCGGGGGACAGAGAATGGACGGATGCGGCGATTGCACGGGGCGGATGCCGGCGGGCAGCAGAGCGGTCAACGTCAGCGGGGTGCCCTTCACGGTGAAAGCCAGCGACGCCATTTCCCCGTAATAAGGAGGACTCGCCTTGACAACCGACTCCTCGAATTTTACCGCGGCGGTGACGACGCCCGTGCCGCCCGGCGGAAGCTGGAGCTCCTTCATGAAGCTGATGGATCCCCTCCGCATGGAATTGGAGACGCACGAGACCTCGACCGTCATCGGCTCCGGTCCCGGGTTGCGGATCGGGATCCGGAAGTCATATCCCTGCGAGCCGTCCTGTCCGGCCGACCATTCGCCCGGATAGGCCCGCTCCAGGCCGAGCACGTTCCTTTCCAGCACGATGTCGTCGAGCTCGATCGTCGTCTTCCCCGCGCCGGGCATCTGGCGCACCTCGAATTCGAAGCCCTGGTTGGTGCGGGAAAAGCTGTCGGGCCATGAATTTTCCACCTTGGCCAGTTCCTGCACGTAGGTCTGCCATTCCCCCAGTTTCACGTCCAGCGTGTCCACCGACCAATACTGGGCCCTGAAACCCTGCATGAACGGATACTGCTGCAGGATCGGGTTCATGTTCTCCAGCGTCTTGCCCGCGATGCGGTAGCGGAACCGGAGGATATCGAAGGCCGACAAATCGAGCGACTCGACACCCTTGAACTGGATACGGCCGATGCCGTCGTCCGCCGCCTTCCAGAGCAGGTGCCCGCCCCCGGTCGCATCCGCGACCCATTCCAGCGATCCGGAATCCGCGTTGGTCCAGGCGCCGATGCCGGCCGGGAAATCGTCCACCACGCGCACCACGGCGTCCGTCTGCCCGTGCGCCGACAGGGCGGCGGCCACCGCCGCTGCCCCGAACCCCCTCAACCATGCTCTCATGCACCAGCTCCCTTCTTGCCGCCCTATTTCACGATCATGAACGATCCGGTCAGGTATGAAGGCCGTTCATACGCGCCCATGTCGACGCGCTTCTGCCCGACCCGCGGAAGGCCCGCCAGATCCGTGGCCGTCGTCATCCAACCGACATTCGTGCCCTGGTTCACGCCGGGCGAGCCGGCCGCGAGGCGGTAGTC
>CAYZVY010000188.1:6051-8288 GCA_964481675.1 uncultured Verrucomicrobiota bacterium | reverse complement strand
CATGTTGGGTTATCCTACATGTTAAACCTTGCTTTCACGGCTCCCTTTTGCCATCTTTTCGGCCAGTATCTTAAGGAAAAAGCATGCCCATGAAACTGGCCGCACCCGTTCTTCGCCGCTCACCCGCCGCCCTTAAAATCACCTGGCCCAATGGCCTGTCGCTCTCCTTCGCCCTCGAGCGCGGCGCCATCCTTGGCATCCGCGAGGTCCAGGCCGGCTCGATTCCCCTGCGCAACCCGAAAAAACTCTGGAAGCCCATCCTCACCACATCCGAGGGCATCCACTACTCCCGCTTCGAATTCCTCGACGCCAAGGCAGCCCGGGACGGCACCGTCACCGTCAGCGCCCGGGCCATCGGCTCGGCCATCGGCATCCAGGAGGAGCAGGACGAATACCTCGGCGACATCGTCAACCTCTCCCTCCCCGACCTGCCCGTGACCGACCGCCTCGAATGGGAGTTCAAACCGTCCGTACTCAGCCTCGACGAGCGCGACTTCGCCGGCGTCTCCTTCCAATACCGCTTCATCAGCCGCGAAGGCCGGAAACTCTACCGCCTCTTCGACGACGCCAGCTGGGAAATCGGCGGCCATGTGAAAGGCAACACACTCCTCCTCCAGGGCGAGGTCAACCCCCCGGCCACCGAACTGACCAAAGACCTCTTCTTCACGACGGCCTGCAACTATTACGGCGCCGAGATGACCGGCTTCATGACTCCGCCCAAGCGCGTCTCCTTCCAGCGCCTGCCCCGCATCGGCACCATCCAGGCGTTCGACTTCCTGGTCCATCCCAAGGGCGCGCTGCTCGGCCTGTTCGATCCCGTGGACGAGGTGCTCAGCATCATCCAGAAAAACGGCGGAGACGATTTCCTGCACATCATGGACGAGCTCCGCCGCCCCCTCTCCGACCGCTTCGAAACCTTCCCCAAGCACATCCTCTTCCACGCGGCCCACGCCGGCTGGAAGCGCGACGAGCAGCGCAACCTCTGGCAGGCGGCCTACGACTTTGTCCACGAGGGTGTCCGCCGCCGCTACCGCGTCAAGCCCTCCGCCGTCCTGCCCCGCATCTGGATTCCGCAGATCGCCCGCGACACCTTCACGCTCGACGGCAAAACCTACCCCCGTGAGAAAAACCTCCAGGCCTTCGCCGACCGCCGCATGGACGCCTGGGCCGCCATGGGCGTCAAGGAAATCTGCCTCCACTCCATCTGGCACAGCGACTACACCGAGGACCGCCTCGTCTTCAAGGACCAGTCCGGCATGCACGGCGGCCTCAGCGTCGGCAGCATCTGCAACGTGCGCGTTCACGAGGTGTCGCCGATGTGGGGCGGCACGGAGGCGCTCGCCTACTTCGTCAGGAAGGCCCACGCCGCCGGAATCCAGGTCCAGGTCTGGTGGGCCAGCCACCTCTCGCGCCGCGCGCCCATCTTCAAGGAGCGTCCCGATTTCATGCTCATGGCGCGGGACGGCCTGCCCAACGGCGGCGGCTTCGGCCACCAGAGCCTGATCACGGTGGACCTGAACAATCGGGACTGCTTCGACTGGATGCTGGACAAGCTCGTCACGCTGCACAAGCAGACCGGCTTCGACGGCCTGTTCCACGACTCCTACGGGAATATGACATTCCTCCCCATGCATTACGCCGACCCCCTCCGCCGCGGCCAGCAGGACGCCTACGCCCGCTTCGTGAACCGGCTGCAGCGGGCCGGCGTCCGCACCTTCACCGTCGAGGGCATCGGCCCCCTCGGCGTCGGCCACTTCGGCATGAACCTGCTGCCGAAGCCCGGCAAGCGGACCCGCAATGTCCAGTGCGCCCTCGACTGGTGGCTGGGCCAGGAGGACATGATCTACGGCCTTAACATGGGCATCAGCTCCCAGCCGTGGGAAAACGGGGAACACGACCAGCGCGAATTCGCGTTCCGCTGCCTCGCCTCCGGCGGCCGCTTCGGCTTCACCGGATACGACGCCGACCACACGGAGCTCTGGACCGGCTGGATGCGCGACCTGAACCTCATCCACGGGCAGTTCGCTCCCCTGACGGGCCGCCGCCTCCTCCTGCCGGAAAACCGCGGCGTCCTGTGGCAGCGGAAGTCGGACGCCCTCCTCTTCGCCTTCCAGCCCTTCGCGCATCCGGTGGCCGCCGGCCGCGAGCCCCGCCTGCTGACACCAGAAGGGGAACAGACCGCGCCGGTCGTCAACGGGCGCCTGGCCGCGCAGCCCTGGAGCATCTACCGCGTGTAA
>CAYZVY010000188.1:1920-5951 GCA_964481675.1 uncultured Verrucomicrobiota bacterium | reverse complement strand
CGCTCACCAACGAACCGGCGGGCGTTTCCCCCGCCTACTCGCTGGCCCAATTCGGCGCGCTCGCCACGCCGGCGCAGGCCGACGCGGCCTTCAGCAACGCCCAGGCGCAGCTCATCGCCGCCGGCGGCGGCCTGCTCCTGATCCCGTCCGCCGCGCCCGCCGGCTGGTCCCCCCGCAACAACGGCCAGTGCATCTGGCTGAATCCCGCGGCGCCCGCCCCCTCCAACAAAGGCTGGGGCAAAGGGCCCGGCGTGACCGTGGTCGACTGCCGCACCGGCACGCTGAAGCTGTCGCCCCCGCAGGTCACGGGCCTTGAAATCAGCCGCAGCCTGGACCTGCCCGCCGGCACCAGCCTGCCGCACTGGGACATCGACCCCATGGTCTACCTGAAAAACGTCCTCCTGCGCGCCACCAACAGCTGCCAGGCCGGACTCATCAAGGCCGACACCTGGTCGCACAACGAGAACCAGACCTTCGATGTCATGATGTGGCGCCACAACTATTCGCAGGGCGACAACTACCTGGTGGACGGCAAGATCGAATACATGGGCGACATGCATTCCGCCTCCGGCGGAAACAGCGTCATCTACTCCGCCACGGTCCAGGGCGACACCGCCATCTTCCGCGGCGCGGTGGAATCCTGGAGCCCCGCCACCGGCGAACTCGTCTATAAGCCCGGCGCCAAAGCCGACACGCTCGGCTCCGGCCGCCCGCTGATCAACCTGAACCCCGCCAAATGGATCACGGCCGGGCGCATCACCGTCGCCCATCCTGGCGGCGCCCTGCTCGGTTGGGGCGGCGCGGTTCAGTCGACCGACGCCCCCTGGACCTCCAACATGGTGGGCCGGTACCTGGCCGTCGATGAGCCCGACGAGTATGTGCCCGGAGGCGACACGGTCCGGCGCTGGTGGCCGATCAGCGGCTTTGCCGTCTCCTCGAACGGCGTCAAATACCTGAGTTTCCAGCGGCAATGGTGGGGCGCCAAGAACGGCCACAGCATCGGCCGGCTCTACCGCAACGACCACTACACCGCCGATCCCGCCAAGCCGCAATTCCTGCGCTACATCATCGCCCCCGGCGTTAACGTCTACGATGTCTCCGACGGTGTGCAATCGGCCGCGGTCAACCCGGCCGGCTGCGCCCGCCGCCTCCGCCTGGCGCCCTATCCCGACGCCGGCACGGTCGCCGACTTCGCGCCGGGCGACCCGGTCGAGCAGGCCATCGGCGCGGACCCGTTCAAGCCCATCCCGTTCCGGAGCTGGCTCTGGGACGCCGTGCCCGGGGTCTTCGGCGCGCCCGTCTTCGACGTCGCCAACCGGGGCGTGATGCGCCATGCCGTGCTGACGGTCGGCGGCGGCAGCGGGAGCGTTGTGCGCGACCGGGCGGACCGGCCCGACGCCAGCCCGCCCTACAACATGATGGTGAGCTTCCAGGGCGCCAGCCGCGCCGGCATCCGGTTCGAGGCCGACACCGCGAAGGCCGCGATCCTCTTCCTGCAGCCGAACCTGGCCGGCGGACAGCCCCAGGCCATCCGCTGGGAGGGCGACGTGCCGGCCCGGCTCCAGGTCCGCCCGGACGGGTCGCTCCTCGCGGGCGGGGCGGCACCGGTGGCCCTTGCGGGCCGGGGCGTGGCCGAGGCGGTGGGCCTTTCGGGCGGGAGCGCCCGCCCCGCCAACCTGCGCGGCGTGGCGGCGCCGGTGGCGGAAGGCGCCTCGCAGGCGGCCGTTCAATTTTCAAAACAGGAACAGGATGCCGCATACGGGGTGATCGTCCGCCCCTCCTGGCCGGCCGCCTGCGCCGTCACGAAGCAGACCGGCGACGGATTCGAGATGGCCTTCGACCGGCCGGCGCCGAAGGGCGCGACCGTCCATTGGATCTTAATGCGTTAACACAAGGAATCTGCCGATGAACACCGTTATCCGGGAAAGCTTGAGTGCGGCGGCGGCCGCCCTCCTTCTGGGCCTGCCGGCCATGGCCCAGGCGCCCGTCCTCCAGCCGCCCCTGACCAACGTGGCCTCCCTCGGCGCGGGGCCGGTCTACTCCCTCAGCCAGTTCGGCCCGGTCGGCACCGCGGCGCAGGCCAACAGCACGTTCACCAACGCCTCGGCCCAGCTGATCGCCTCCGGCGGCGGCCTGCTGATCATTCCGCCCGAGGCGCCCCGCGGCTGGTCGCCCAAAAACAACACGCAGGGCATCTGGCTGAATCCGCCGCCGCCCGCGCCGGCCAGCAGGGGCTGGGGCAAGGGACCCGGCGTGACCGTGCTCGACTACCGCAACGGCACGCTGAAGCTCCAGCCGCCGCAGGTGACCGGGCTCGAGATCAGCCGCGTGCTGGACCTGCCCGAGGGCCAGAGCCTGCCGCACTGGGACTACCAGCCCATGATCAGGCTGAACAACGCCGTGCTGAGGGGCTCCAACAGCTACCGCGACTGGCTCCAGGAAGACGTCAAGGCCGGCAAGGCGCAGCGCTTCTACGTGGCCACCATCCGCGGCCTCTTCCCCGGCGCGTTCATGAATTCGGGCGACTGGGGAACGGTGCAGCGGCTCTATGTGCAGTCGCTGGGCTACGACACCGCCAGGAAGATGTGGTACTTCGTCGCCGACACCGACGCCGACATCCACAAGGGCGCGCTGATCCATAACAAGAATCACGTCAACGTGATGCGGATGGACACGTGGTCGCACAACGAAAACCAGACGTTCGACTTCATGCTCTGGCGGCACAACTACTCGCAGGGCGACAACTACCTCTTCGACGCCCGCTTCTTTTACATGGGCGACGTCCACTCCACCGCCGGGGATGAGAACGGCGCCCTGTATGCCGCCTTCGTCAACAGCGACGTCAACCCCTTCCGCGGCAAGGTGGCCGCGTGGAATCCCGAAACGGGCGAACTGACCTACAAGGCCGCCAGCCGGATGGAGACGCTCGGCTCGGGCCGGCCGCTCATCAACCTGAATCCCGCCAAGTGGATCACCAACGGGTCCGTCCAGATCGTGCGGCCCGCCTCCTGGACCGCCAGCCCGCTCGACCGCGAGCCCGATCCCGTCTTCGGCGGCCGGACCTACCCCACCACCCTGGCGTCCAACCACGTCGGCATCCTGTCCCTCCTCATGGGCGGGCTGATCCGCCTGTCGGCCGACTCGGCGGTCGGCCCCGATTCCGCGGGCCGCTACTTCGCGGTCAACGAGACCAACGAATACGCGGGCAGCCCGTCGGCCAAGGTCCGCCGGTGGTACCTGATCGACCGCGTCACCGTCAACCCCGACGGCACCAAGGATCTCCGGATCGTCCGCCACTGGTGGGGCGCCAAGTCGGCCGGCGCGCCGACCCTCTACCGGCCGGAGAACTATGCGTCCGACGGCCACGAGAAGCCCCTCGCCTATATCGTGGCGCCCGGCGTGAATGTCTACGATGTGTCCGAGGGCGTCGAGTCGCCGCAGGTCAACGTGAACGGCTCGAAAAAGCTCCTCCGCCTCGCGCCCGCCCCCTTCGCCGGCACCGCGGCCGATTTCGCGGCCGACGATCCCGTCGAGCAGGCGATCGGCCCCGACCCGTTCAAGCCCATTTCCTTCCGCTCCTGGCTGTGGGACGCGGTCCCGGGCGTCTTTCCCGCGCCCGTCTTCGATATCGCCAACCACGGCATCATGCGCCATGCGGTGCTGACGGTCGCCGGCGGCAGCGGCAGCCTCGACAAGGACCGGGCCGCCTCGCCCGACGCCAACCCGCCGTGGGACAACCTGATGGTCTTCCGCTCCGCCTGCAACAACGGCATCGTGTTCGCGGGCGACACCGCCGGCGCCGCCATCCTGTTCGGCCAGCCCAACGGCCGGCCCCAGCCCATCACCTGGCTGTACGGAACAAACCGCGCGGAAGCCACGCTGACCGTCTCGCCCCGCACCGGCACCATGACCTTCACCGGAAACGGGCTCGCCGTCCCGGGCGGCCTGGTGGAGGTCGGCGGCCTTTCCGGCACGTCCGCAAAGGCAGCCAACCTGCGCGGCATTGCCGTGCCGGTCAAGGCCGGCGAAAC
>CAYZVY010000188.1:0-1820 GCA_964481675.1 uncultured Verrucomicrobiota bacterium | reverse complement strand
GACATCCCCGGCTTCACCAACGCCCACATCCAGGCGGCCGTCGACCGCTGCGCGTTCCTCGGCGGCGGCGAAGTGGCGCTCTCGGCCGGCACGTTCCTCCTGTCGGACTCCCTGCATCTGCGCACCGGGGTGACGATCCGGGGCAAGGGCGACGCCACGATCCTGCGCAAGGCGGCGCTCAAGTCAGCGAAAATCGTGTCCTTCCTCGGCTACGGCCACCGCGACCTGGAAGTCGACACGCCCGACCTGTTCGCGCCCGGCGACGGCGTGCTGATCCGCGACCGGAATGCCATGGGCTTCTACACCACGGTCGCCACGCTGGTGCGGCGCGAGGGGGATGTCTGGATCACCAACCGCCCGCACCACCATGACTATCTCGGCATCAACGGCGGCGTGGTGGAAACCGTCTTCCCGATCGTGTCGGCGGAAGCCATCACAGACGCCGTCCTGGACGGCGTCTGCCTGGACGGCAACCGGAAGCAGAATCCGGCCATGGCCAACGGCTGCCGCGCCTGCGGGTTCATCGCCTTGAACGCCCACAGGCTCACGATCCGGAACGTCACCGTGCGCGATTACAACGGCGACGGCTTCGGCTTCCAGACGTGCGATGACTTTGTCGCCGAAAACTGCACGGTCGAAAACTGCACCGGCAACGGCTTCCACCCGGGCAGCGGCAGCAACCGCTTCCGCATGACGAACTGCACGGCCCGCGGAAACAAGGGCTGCGGCCTGTTCTACTGCCTGCGCGTTCGCCACGGCCTGCTGGAGGACAGCCTGTTCGAGAAGAACGGCTCCTTCGGTATCTCGGTGGGCGAGCGCGACACCGACAGCGTCAACCGCAACCTGACCATCCGGCTGAACGGCGCGGCGGGCGTCTACATCCGCCCGTGCGCCAGGGCCAACGCCGCCCATCGCACGCTGATCGAGTCCTGCACCGTCGAGCGCAACTGCTCGGGCAAGCAGGAAGCCGACGCGGAAATCATCCTCCAGGGCGAAACGGAAGGCCTCCGCGTGATCGGCAACCGCATCCGCCCGCGCCCCGGAAAACCCGGCATCCTGATCCGCAAGGGCGTCCTCTCCTGCGAACTGAAGGACAACCGGATCGAGCCTGCGGCAGGAAATGCGGTCGTGGACGAGCGGTAATACTCTATAAGTGCCCGTGCTTGCCCGGCTCTTCTGTGGCTGCCCCGGTGGGGGCGGCGGATGCGCTCCCCCGCTCAATGCTCCTTGAAAAACCGGATCACCAGCGGAGCCATGCCGGGGGCCGGGGCGTGCGAGCCGGGATGGGTCAGGGCCACGAAGGGCGTGCCGTTGGTCGAGGGATACAGGACGCCGGTCAAGGTGCCGGTTGAGGCCCAGGGCTCGCCCTGCTCCGCGCAGCCGTTCAGTTTCCGCACCCGTTCCATCGTCAGACGCTGCCACTCCCACTTCACCAGCGTGTCGTGCGTACCCCCCATGTGCAGGGCCGGCATCGGCTTCAGGAGGGGGCCCGACACCATCGCCGTCGCCGCGCACGGCGCCACGGCCGCCAGTTGGTCCGCGCGCTGCGCCCAGAGCAGGTAGGTGAAATAGCCTCCATGCGAGTAGCCGGTGGCAAAGACCCGCTTCCCGTCCACCTTGTAGTCGCTTTTCAGCGAAGCCAGCACCTGGTCGAAAAACCTAAGATCGCGGTCCCCGTACGTGCCCGGAGTGTCCTGCCAGCCCGTCTTCTTCCCCTCGGGGTCGGTGAGCTTGCCCGGGGTGCGTACGCCCTGCATGTAGACCACGATCGCCTCCGGCCAGAGCAGATGATAACCCGACATCAGGGCCATGGATCGCCG
>CAYZVY010000187.1:0-8402 GCA_964481675.1 uncultured Verrucomicrobiota bacterium | reverse complement strand
GAGAGCGGGAACGAGACCAGCTCGTTGCTCCAGGAGCGGTTGATGAAATCCCGGAGCACGAACGTGTCCGGTTTGGCCGCGATGCTTTCCGCCGGGCCGCCGCAGGCGAGGAGAAGGGACGCCAGGCCGAAGCCGGCAGAGAGGTGACGCATGGATGATCCTTTCCGGGGGGACTGTCGAGTGGCGCCTTCGCCGGGAATGTGCGCTAGCGGACGGAGATGATGGTTCCCTTTGCCGCCGGCGTCAGGACGACGTCGGTTCCCGTGTAGCGGACGACGAGCGAATAGGCTTGTCCCGCGTATGAGGCGCTGACCAGGTCGCTTCCCAACCGGGTGCCGCCCAGTCCGCCTGCCGCGCGCACCAGGCGGATGGGGAAGAGGGCGGCCGGATTCGCCGCGAACCCGAGCTTCAGCGTGGCGCTGCCCAGGTTGACGGATCCCGTCACGGCCAGATAGTCGTTGGAGCCGCCCACGGTCATATCCAGGAAGGCGCTGGACGCCAGCGTGAGGGCGCCGGTGATCGAGGAGGCGCTGCCCGCCGCCGCCAGCGTGCCGCCGCTTCCGATCATGACGTTGCCGTTGAATTTGGAGCCGTTGAAGAGGTCCAGGCGCGCGAAATTGGTGGCGCCCAGCGTGCTCGTGAACGTGTAGTGCTGGTTCGCCACATTGGTCGCCGCGTTCAGGCGGAACGCATTTGTGGCACCCTCCCAGATGACTTTCGCAGCCGAGTCCAGCGGTTTGCCGGCCTGGTTGCAGAACACGTCGGCATTGACGATGGCGCGGAACGAGACCGTGCCATTGGTCACGACGCACCGGCCGCCCGCGCGGATCGTCAGGGCGGGGGAGGCGGTGGTGAACTGGAGAATGCCGCCGCTGTTGGTCAGGGCGCTCTGGGCGCCATTGACCAGGTTTGACCCGACGTAGAGGGTATTCACCTCGACCATGCCGGAGTCGTCGAGCAGCACGGTGCCGGAGCCGAGCGCGCCGCCCAGGTTGTTGCCGACGTTGAGGTTGCCGCCCGGGGGGATTTGCCAGAGGGATCCGGGCCCGGTGATGCGCACCAGGTTGTTGGTGACATACGTGTAGTTGACGCCCAGATAGTTGCCCGAGGCGGCGGCGACGGAAATCAGTTTTCCCCCGCTCTCGACGAATACTCCGTTGTTGCCTGTGTTCATGCCCACGAGAAGGGCGGAGCAATACACGGTGGCCCCGTCGCGGATGGTCATGTAGTTATACCCCCCGGAGCCGAAGGCTATCCGGATTTGAGGGCTGTTGGTCCATACGGACAGGGAACCGGTCACCAGCACGCTGTTGTTGCTGCCCACCCCGTTTCCGATGACAGAGGTGGTGGGCGACAGGGAGAACACTTTGCCGCCGTTGGTGACGACCAGCCGGGCATCGGATGCATTCTGGCCCACGATGAACTGTTCGCTGTTGCGCCAGGTGCCGTTGTCGACGATGGCCAGACTGCCCCGGCTTGAGGTGCTGCCCCCGACCGTTCCATAAGTATTGGAAAGGGAGCCCCCCGCCGCGATGAGCATCTGGTTGGAAAGCCCGTAGAAGCCGACTGTCAAAACGTTGCTTGCGATGACGATGGCGTTGCTGGAGACGGTTAACTGGTTGTAGGAACCGTAAAAGCCGACATTGAACGCCCCGGAACTCGACCAGACCGAGCCGCTTCCGCTCACGACAGCGCGATTGTAGTTGCCGATGGTCAGGACGCCGCTGGAGCCGTACCCGATGTTGGCCGTGGTGCCGGCCACCACGCCGCTTCCGGTGATGGTGAGGACGTTGGACAACCCGCTGCCGCCCACCACCAACCCTCCCTTGGCGGCGAGCGTGCCGTTGTTGACGACGAGGAGTTCGTTGCGGAATCCGAAAGTTTTGCCCAGGTTCAGCGCCCCGGAACAGGACCAGAGCGAACCGCTGCCGGACACGGTGACCCGGTTGTCGTCTCCAAAGGTCGGGAAAGAGGCGTTGCCGTCGCCGATGGTGCCGGCGGCGTTGATCACCTTGCCGCCGCCCGCAATGTCCAGCCGGTTGGACGACCCGTAGTCGCCGACAACCAGGAAACTGGAGTTGGTCCACAGCGAGCCGCTGCCGTCGACGGTCGCGACGTTGAATTTTCCCCCGCCATTGAACCCGATTTCGGCGGAGAGGCCGGTCACCGAGCCGCCGTTGAGGATCCGCAGGGAATTGTTGGTGCCGTCCTTGCCGACATAAAACGCGCTTGTGATGTTGGTGCCGGTGCCCATGCCGTCGAAAAGCAGGCTGGTGTTGTCTTCCGCGAGAAGGCTAAAGCCGCACACTACAAACAGGGCTATCGTCAGGACGATCCGCATATATCCCTCCTCTTAGTTGCTGTATAATAGCGGACCTGTCAAAAAGCAGTCAAGCGAGGAGAATACCACGAAAGGAAGGACTTGCGACCGGCCGGCGTTAATGGGTAATGTTTCATGCGATTTGAGTCTGGCCGGACCCGGCGAGGTCGTCGGGTTGGCGGCCTGTCTCCATTGATGAAGGGCACGGAGTCGGAATGGCAAGCCAGCGGGAAGAGCGCGAAGAAGGAGCCTGGCCGGAACCGCACTTGCCGGCTTTTATCGGCTTCCATTACGACATCGCCCGCGGGTCTTATCTGAAGCCGGCGATTTTCAAGGACGCGCTGCGCGTGGCGGCCGCGGCCGGATTCACGCATTTTATCCCGTATCTGGAGACGATGATCCGCCTGCCCTCCGCGGCAAAGGCCTCGCCCGCCTGCGCGTATGATGCGGAAACGTGGCGGGAGTTCGAGGCGGTTGCCCGGGATGCCGGGATCGGGCTGGTCCCGCATTTCAATGTGATCGGCCATTCGGAATTGTATGCCTCCGCCTATCCCCAATTTATGGGGAACGCGCACGAGTCCGAACTGGAGGTGGACCGGGAAGAGGTGCTGGAGTGGACGGACCGCTGCCTGAAGGAGTTCTGCGCGTTTTCACCCTCGCCCTTTTTCCTGATCGGGGGGGACGAGTGGCAGGCGCCCAACAGCCTGCTGGCCAGGCCCGGCTTCAACGTGGCGCGCGCCTGGGTCCGGGCGATCAACCGGGCCGTGGCGTGCCTGGAGGGCGAGGGGCGGACTGCGCTTGTCTGGCACGACATGGCGGTGCACTATCCGGAAGCGCTGGTGGAGCTGTCCCGGAAAGCCACGATCCTGGTCTGGTATTACGATCGCGATTCGGGCTATCCGGTTTTGGATTTGTTCAGGAAGAGGGGATTCCGGACCTTTATGGCGGGGGGGCTGTTTGAAGGCATGATCAGCGGGCGGGCGGCTTCCGGGTTCGCGTGCGCGATGACTGAGTCCCGGCGCTATGGCTGCGAGGGCATCCTGATGACCTCGTGGGAAGACTGCCGGTGGGAATTCCAGCGCATGGCCATGGTCCTGGCCGGCCGGCGGTTGCGGGGGACGCCCTGGCCGCGGTCCATCCTTGAGGCGGGCGATCTGCGGGCGGCGATGAGGCGCCTGCCGCCGGGCTGCCCGCCCGAGGCCGAGTGGCGACGCCGCCTGGAAGCCTGCCTGGCGTCGCCGGAGTGGGACGCGTTTCCGGAGGCCCGGGCCACCCTGCGCGCCGAGGCCCGGGGCGATGAGACCGAGGTGGGGCGGATTTACGAGCGGTCCCATTTTGCCGCGGGATTGGGCGAGCGCGTGCGGATTCCCCGCGTGGCGGCTGTTCCGCCGGTCTGGGGCAGGGGGCTTTCCGCCGTGAAGGAATCATTCGGGTTGGAGGTGGACGAAAGCCCGGCGGGCGACGCCGTGCTGCGGTTCCGCAACGGGGGCGAGGTGTTCGCCATCGACACCCGGTATGGCGGCGTGCTGCAGGATTGGCGACTCGGCGAGACTGTGCTGATGAGGCACTCGGTGCCGCGCCACCAGTCCACGCCGCGGGGCAAGGCGCTTCCGGGCGGCTATCGGAGCCATACGGGCGCGGTGGGCTTCCGGCCCATCTGGGCCCTGGGCACGCATTCCAATCCGTGCATTCTCTGGCAGCATCCCTATGCCTGGAAGGTGGTGGAGTCGGGCGCCGAACGGGTGACGGTGGAGGTGGCGCGGTCGTTTTATCATGTCGACTACCGGTTCCGGATCGGGATGCGCCGCAGTGAGCCGGGATTCTGGTGCGAGGCGCATGCGATCAACCGGCTGCCCGGCCCGCCGGTGGCCGCCGCCTTTTCGTTCAACCTCGCGCTGGCGCTCGATCCGGAGGACGTGGGGGATCTGGCCTTCGACTGGGAGGACGGCGGGCGCCACCGGCTGTCGATCGCGGAGGCGGCGACCGGACTTGTTCCGATATCCGCGCGGGAGCGGCTGGACGTCCGATCCTCACGCTGGCGCGTCTCCATTTTTTCCGATCCGGCGGAGACGGCCGGGTATGAGGCGGATTGGGCCCCGGGGTTTTATGTCACCCCGGACCTGCATGGCGTGTATCGCGAGCGGGCTCCGGGGGAAGAGACGGTGGCGCGCTGGCGATTCGTGGCGGTAATAGAACATTGGCCGCCTGCCTCTTTACCGGTTGACAGCGTCAGGGGGAATGCGGAATAGTGCCGCATGAGGATCATGGCATGATGCGGGAACAAAGAAGCACCTCGCGCGAGCGGGTCGTCAGGGCGCTGACGTTCCAAGCGGTGGATCGGATCCCGATTGAAAACCCGTTTGGCGGGGAGTTGGAACGCAAATATCCCAGCGATGTCGGGTCTCCCCCGTATATCTACCCGGAAGGCCGGTGCTGGGGCTCCCGGGCGAAACGGGGGCGCCGCATGGATATCTGGGGCTGCGTCTGGGAGGCCGGGGAGGACGGGGTCACCGGCGAAGTGAAGGAGTCGCCGCTGCGGGACGGCTGGGACGGGCTGATGACGTACCGGCCGCCCTGGGAGGTTCTCGCCGGGGCGGATCTGTCCGCGGTCAATCCGGCCTGTGCGGCGTCCGGACGGTTCATGATGTCGATGTGGGAGAGCATGCCCAATCCCTTCGAGCGGATGCAGCACCTGCGCGGCACCGAGCAGCTCTTTCTCGACCTGGCCTGCCTGGAGCCGGAGGTTTACCGGCTGCGCGACATGGTCCACGACTATTTCATGAAGCAGATGGCGATGTGGGTGAAAACGGACGTCGATGCCGTGCAGATTGCGGATGACTGGGGCTCCCAGCAGGCGCTCCTGATCGACCCCGCGCTGTGGCGGAGTTTTTTCAGGCCGCTGTACCGGGATTATTGCGAGCTGGCCCACGCGCACGGCAAGTATGTGCTCATGCACTCCGACGGCTACACCGCGGACATCATCCCCGACCTGATCGAGATCGGCGTCGATGCGGTTAACGCCCAGCTTTTCTGCATGCCGATCGAGGAGTTGGCCGCCCGGTTTGCGGGCAAGATCTGCTTCTGGGGGGAGATCGACCGGCAGCGGCTCCTCACATCCGGCACCCCCGGGGACGTGAGGGAGGCGGTGCGCCGCGTGGCGCGGGCTTTCATGAAGGAGAAAAGGACCGGGGTGGTGGGGCAATGCTTCGGCGGCAACGGGCATCGCCCGGAGAACATCGAAGCGGTTTACGACGAATGGAGCAAACTGTGAATTCAAGAGAGCGACTTCTCACGGTCCTGCGCGGAGAGATTCCCGATTGCGTGCCGGTGGCGCCGGATTTCTCCAACATGATTCCGGCCCGGCTGACCGGCAAGCCGTTCTGGGACCTGTACCTGTATCACGACCCGCCCATCTGGGAAGCCTACATCGCCTGCGCCCGCCACTTCGGCATCGATTCGCTGATGGACGGCTACTTTCCGTTTCGCTGGCCAAGCGACGGCCCGGGGGATCCGCGGCCGTGGGAGACGTTCATCGTCTACCGCGATGCCGGGCGGCTCGTCACGCAGGCGAGCCGGATGGAAAACGGCCGCCGCATCTGGCAGGATACCGTGACCGTCTACTACGTCGCCGATCCGCCGACCGGGGGCGTGGATCCCGCCAAGATCGGCCTTCCCGCGACGCCGGCCCATTTCGAGCCGGTCACGGGGGTCAAGGCCGTGGACCGGGGCGTTGCGGGCCTGGGCCGTGTTAAGCGGCTGCTGGGTGATCAGGGGCTGGTTGGCGTCTTCCTGATCGGGACGAACCTCTGCGGGAGCGTGGACTCGATCTATCGAGTTGCCGACCATCCGGAGGAGTTGGATGCCATCAAGGAGGACCGGCTCCGGCAGGTGGAGCGGCGGTTCGCCGACCTGCGGGCGATGCGGCCCGAGGACCGGCCGGACTTCCTGTGCGTCGGCGGCTCCGGTACGCTGATCTACCAGACGCCCGCCTTCTTCCGCGAGCATGCTCTGCCGGCCGTGAAGCGTGCCACCGAACTGGCCGCCGCCATGGGCATCCCGACGCATGTCCATTCGTGCGGGCCCGAGAAGGAACTTGTGCGCATCCTGGCCGAGGAAACCCTGCTGACCATTATTGATCCGCTGGAGGTGCCGCCCATGGGGGACTGCAACCTGGCGGAGCTGAAAAAACGGTTTGGCGGGAAGCTCGTGTTGAAAGGCAACCTGCACACGACCGATGTGATGCTGCGCGGCACGCCGGAGGATGTCGCGGCCGCCTCCCGCAAAGCTATCGATGATGCCGCCGCGGGCGGCCGGTTTATCCTGTCCACGGGCGACCAGTGCGGGCGCGACACGCCCGATGCCAACCTGCGGGCCATGATCGAGACGGCCAGGACCTACGGCCGGTACTGATGCCGTTCGCAGACGGTTGCATGGACGCCAGCAAGACCGGTATTCAGGATTTTACTTTCAGGTAATCCGCCAGGTCAGGCGGGGATGGCCAGTCGAGTTGGACATGCTGGCTTCGCAGGGCGGCGCGCAGGAGCGCCGGGGGAACGGCGGGCAGGGACGTGTGATGCAGGGAGGCGAGTGCGACCGCCGTCCCGGCCGCCTGTCCGAGTTGCATGACGGTGCGGCTCAAGCGGACGCTTGAGGCGGCGATGCTGGAGAAGCCGGCGCCCTTGGAGGCGCACAGGAGATTGGTCCAGCCCCGGGGAATCAGGCAGCGGTACGGGATGCCGTAGGGTTGTTCCAAGGGCAAACAGCCGCCGCCTTCCCCGTGGCGGTCCGGAGGGTGATCCGCGATGGCGATGATGTCCGGATCCGTTTGCCCGCGCAAGCCCTGCACGAGGTCCTGTTCCGTCAGCATGCGCTCGCAGACCACCCGGCAGCCTTCGCGGACGCCGAGGACGGGCGCCACCCAGCTCACGCGAAACCGTTGGAATTCGGGAAAACAGGTTTGCAGGAAATGCCAGTGGGCCCTGACGCGACGCGCGCACTCCGCATAAGCCGCCTGCTCTCCGAGCCGGAGATAGTCCTTGCCGTTCAGGGTCGGCAGCATGTTGCAGTTCCGGTCGTGGTTGGGATACTCGAAGCAGCTCACGGGCGGGAACTGATCCGCCCACCAGCAGGCGGCGGAAATGTCGGCGGGCAACGGCTCGATCCTTGGCTCGCGCACGGGGGAGATGCGATAGATCAGCGAAACCCCGTTGACGGTCGTCACGGGTTCAGCCGGCGCATGGGGTTCGAGGAAGCGGGCTTGCGGATCAAAGCCGGTCAGCGTGTCGCACCCGCAGGCTTGCGAAAAGGGGCCGCCCGTGCCGTCCACCCAGAAGGGCGCCTCGAGCCGCGTCCCGTCGGACAGGGTCACCGCCCGGAGGAGGCCGGAGTCCTGGTCGATCGAGGTGACTGTTGTGTTCAGGAACAGCGTGGCATGGTCGGTTTCTCGTAGCAGGCCGGCCATGGCGCGGGCCATGGCGTCCGGCAGGAAAGGGACGCCGTGCCAGGTTTCGCGGCAGAAGGATTCTGTCAGGGGAACGTCCCCTGAATGGCGGCGGAGCGAGTCGGCGTAGTTGCGGGAGGGGTCGAGCAGCAGTTCGCCGCCCGGGAAGTTGACCTTGTCGAGCCGGTGCGGCCAGTACCAGGCCTCCTGCCAGCCGAAGTGACGGCCGAACGAGTAGATGCCGGCGGCGGGTGGCTGTTCGTTTTTCAGGCGCTTGTAGAGGTCGAAGGGAATGCCGGTCCCCCCGACGCCGGGCTCCCAGCAGTTCACGCCGGCCCGCACGGAGGTGCCGCCCAGGCAGTCGCCCTGTTCCACCACCGCCACGCGCAGGCCGAGGCGGGCGGCGGCGAGAGCGGCGCCGAATCCGCCGCTGCCGCCGCCGATGACAATCAGATCGTAGCGAGGGGGCATAGTCATTTCTGCTTCACTGATCACCGATTACTGATCACGGATTACTGATCACTGATCACGGATTACTGATCACTGATCACTGGTTACTGATCACTGGTTACTGATCACTGGTTACCGATCACTGGTTACTGATCACTGGTTACCGATCACTGGTTACTGACCACTGCTCTC
>CAYZVY010000186.1:0-8419 GCA_964481675.1 uncultured Verrucomicrobiota bacterium | reverse complement strand
AAGCGGGCCGTCACGAAGGCGACGGGCAGCATGAGCGGGGCCGCGTGCAGCGGCAGCCCCAGAACGGCCAGGGGGAAGGTCAGGTATTCGTCGGCCACGATGCGGCCATCGTCCTTGCGGCCGAACCAGGTTTCGGCCCGCGAGCAGAACGGGACCGCCAGCGAGGCCAGGGCCAGCGCGGCGGCCACCTGCCAGGGCCAGGCCAGCCCGCTCAGGAACCAGACCAGCGGCAGCCCCCACAGGGTGCCGACGGTGCCGGAGGCGATCGGGCTGAGCCCGAGGCCGAAGCCCGTGGCGATCATCAGCGACAGCTTTACGCCCGGCGATGTTTGAGCCCAGCGTCCCATGGTCTCCTCCTGACTTGAAGAACCGTCAGACGATATCGTCGATCGTGTAAGCCTGGGTTCCCAGGCCGTGGGTTTCGAGGGCCTGGACCTGGATCCACGGATCCTTGCCGTGGATCTTCTCGAACAGGTGCTTGCCCTCATGCAGCTGCCACTTGCCGATCAGCGTCCCGGGAATGAGGTTCTCGGACTTGATGGCGTCGAGGCAGGCCGCTTCCAGCGCCACCATGTCGTGGGACGCCATGATGCCGATGTCGGGGACGAGGCTGGGCGTGGTCATGCCCCAGCAGTCGCAGAACATCGTGATCTGGGTCAGCACGTTGATGTGCAGCACGCGCGTGGGATCGAAGGAGCCCAGCACGGTTTTCGTGGTCAGCGCCATGCCTTCCTGGAAATCCTTGAAGCCGGTCTTGTCCCGCATGGTCAGGGCCTGCGTCGGGCAGGCCGCCACGCAGTGGCGGCAATAGCGGCAGTGGTGGAAAAAGATGGAGACGGTCTTCTCCTCCTTGTCCAGGGAGACGGCCTCGGTGTCGCACGCCTTGACGCAGCGTCCGCAGAAGGTGCACTTGGCCTTGTCCCAGTCGATGCCGCCCTCGAGCGCGTGGATCTTGGCGCGCGTGGCGGCGTCGACGCAGCCCATGGCGATGTTCTTGCAGGCGCCGCCGTAGCCGCAGTCGCCGTGGCCCTTGACGTGGGACAGGTTGATCAGGCAGGGGGCGTCCCAGATGGCGCCGTAGATGCGCAGCTTGTCCAGCTGGCGGAAGCCCAGCTCGCGCTCCACGATGTAGGTGTCATACGGCCCGCCGGCGGCGATGATCGGGCAGCCGAGCGTCTCGGTGGTGTACCCGCGCTCGGCGGCGGCGGCCACGGTCCCGAAGCCGGCTTCCACAATGAAAGGCTTGCCGCCGGCCGCCTTGACGGCGTTGACCACGGTGCGCACGAGCAGGGGGTGGATGGTGGAGTAGCCGTACTTGCCGCCCAGATGCATCTTGATGGGCGTGACCTTGCCCTGGCACAGGTGCTTAAGATCGTACAGGGCCAGCAGACGCTCCAGCTTGGCCGGCAGCGTGGCGGAGCCTTCCGGACGGGCAACACCGACGGAAGCAAAACGAACGGGTGACTTGGCTTTCGCGTTCAACACAAACCTCCACTTGCCATATGATCCACAAAGGCGCCGAATGTCTGAAACACCAGATCCGGCTTTTCCGGCCCCGGATCGCCGATGCCATAGCTCATCAGCACGGACCGGACCCCGGCCCGCCGGGCGGCCTCCAGATCGGTCCGGTTATCCCCCACCATCCACGACTCCGCGCGGCCATAGCCCAGGCGGCTCATGATCGCCTCCAGCATCGCGGGGTGCGGCTTGAGGTCGGGCACGCTCCCGCCCCCGTAAACGGCATCAAAAAGGGACCGCAGCCCGAGCGCGTTCAGCAGGGTTTCCGTCACATCGGAAGGCTTGTTCGTGGCCACGGCCAGCTTGTTCCCACCGGACCGGAGGCGCATCAGGCCTTCCGTCACACCCTCGTATGGGCGTGTCTTCTCGCACAAGTGCGCCAGGTAGTGGCTTTTCTGAAGGCGGACCGCGCGGTCGATATCGGCATCCGGCTTATCCTGCAGCGCGCGGACCATCAGCATCCGGATGCCATCGCCGACGAAGCCCGCCACGGTCTGGACGGAAACCGGGCCGAGTCCGAACTCGGCCCGGGTGAGATTGACTGCGGTGGCAAGATCGCCGACCGAATCGACGAGCGTCCCGTCGAGATCAAAGATAAACAACCGGGACGCCACCTGTTATTTCGGCGCGGGGGCAGGAATTTCCACCGGGGCTGCAGGGGCGGGAACGGGGACCGGCGCATCCTCAACCACTTCCTCGTCGCCTTCCGCTTCGCCGGCGCCCATGGCCTGGCGGGCCTGGTCGGCCAGCTTGGCGGCTTCGATTTCCTTTTCCAGCCCGGGATCGACAACCACCTTGGACTGCGCGCGCAGCGCGTCGATGAAGGGCGGGATGATCTTGCGGCTCTTCATCATCTTCAGGTAGTCGACAATCTGGTCCTTCACCTCGGCGATGGTGCGGGTCTTGCCGGGGGTCTTCTCCATCACCTTGATGATATGGAAGCCGAACTGGGTTTCCACGATCGGGCCGATGGCGTTGGTTTCCTGGGTGAAGGCGGCCTCCTCAAAGGCGGGAACCATCTGGCCCCGGCCGAACTTGCCCAGGCTGCCGCCTTCCTTGGCGGAGGGGCAATCCGAATTTTCCGTGGCCAGCTTGGCGAAATCGGCGCCGGCGAGAAGCTGCTTGCGAAGCTCTTCCATCTGGGTCTTCTTGGCGGCCTTCGCGGCGGCGTCTTCCTTCTCGTCCACCTTCTTCAGGATGTGGCTGGCCGTCACCTGTTCCGGGGTCTCGAATGCGGACTTCTGCTTCTCGTAAAATTCGGCCACTTCCTTGTCCGTGACGGCGCCGGTCTTGTCCATCTCCGCGTCGAACAGCTTCTTGATGCGGAGATCCTTTTTCAGGCGCTCCTTGAACGTGTCCTGGGTCATGTTCTCCATCGCGAGAACCTTGTCCAGGGTCATGTCGGCCGGCAGCCGCTTGACGATGTCCGCGATGGCCTTGTCAATGTCGGCATCGGTGACGGTCAGGTTCCGCTTGGAGGCCTCATTCTCGAGGAGCGTCGAGATGATGAAGGACTGGGCGGCCTGGACGCGCATCTGCGAGCGGTAGGTTTCGGCCTGCTCCGGCGGGACCATGGCGGCGACCTGCTCATACTGCTCGTCGCCCTGCTTGGTCAATTCGCCTTCCGTCAGCTTCTTGTCGCCAATCTGGATCAGAACCTTGGCGGGATCGGCGGGCGGACGGGCCTTGGAGACGGCGGCAGGGGCGTCGGCAACTGCGGCGGGCTTTTCGGCCGTAACACCGGACTCCTTCTTGGGCATTTCTCCCTGGCGGTTGCAACCGGCCGCCATCAGAGCGGCGCAGAGGAGGACAAAACCAGCGTGCCGAAACATCGAACGATCCTGTGACATGAAGCTCTCCTTTTGAGTGATCTGGTAAGACTACCAAAAACGAAAAGCCGTTTCCAGTGTTAAAAATACGATTTTACATCCGCTTGACGTAAAGGACCATGGAGTCGCCGGGCGAGTAATAATCGCGAATCACGGCGGACTCCTCGTAGCCGCATTTCAGGTAAAACCCGCGGGTAGGCAGGTAGTCTTCGCGGCCCGACGTCTCCAGCACCGCCATCCGGCCGCCCCGTTCCCGGATGCAGGCTTCGGCGTGATGAAGCAGCGCGCGGCCGAGGCTGCGCTTCTGGAAGGCCGGATCCACGGCGATCCAGTAGATATCCCAGGTTCCCAGGGTGCAGGGCGTCGGGCCGCAGCAGACCCAGCCGGCGACCGTTCCATCCACCTCGATGACGAAGGACTGGTAGTGGCCGCCGGGCCCGTCACGCAGCGCGTCGTCCAGCACCTCGCGGGCGATCTCCACTTCGTCGGGCCGGAAAAAGCCGGTCTTCTGCGTGAGGGCCAGCACCGGGTCCCGATCGGGCGCCTCGCTGCGGCGGATCACGTGGCCGCCGGCATGGGCGCGGGGGGCCGCCGCGGGCACGGCGCCGGGGCCCAGGCGCGCGAAGGCGTTGCGCAGCAGGATTTCCACGAATTCCGGGTAGGTCACCCCGCCCGCCTCAAGGGCCTTGGCGAAGCCGGCGTCGGGGGCGATGTCCGGGTTGGGGTTCACCTCGATGACGGTCAGCGCGCCGGCGTCGTCCATCCGGATGTCGACCCGCGCATAATCGCGGCAGCCGAGGGCCTGCCAGGCCTCGCGAGCGCAGGCGCCGAGCCGCTCGGCGTCGGCTTCCGGCAGATGGGCCGGCAGCACGCGGGTGGTGTGCTTGTATTCAAAGGTCGACGGATTCCACTTGGCCTCATAGCTCACGATGCGCGGCCGGTCGGCGCCGAACTGGCGGAACTCGATTTCGGCCACCGGCATCAGCCGCAGGCGGTCGCCTTCCTGGAGAATGGACATATTGAACTCGCGGGTGCCGCAGAACGCCTCCACCACGGCCGGCTGGCCAAACGCCTCGTGCACTCGCTTCACCGCCTCCCGCAGCGCCGGACCGGGCCAGGGGGCCACGGAGCGGGAGTCGATCCCCTCGCTGCCGTCGGCGCGCGCGGGCTTGACGATGTAGGTGCCCGGCGGAAGGAATGCGTCGGGCATGGGCTGGCCGGGGGCCGCCAGGCGACCGGCCGGAACGGGAACGCCGGCGGTGGCCAGGACAGCCTTGGCCACGGCCTTGTCCAGGGACAGTTCCAGGGCGGATGTATCGTTTCCCGTGGCGCTCCGGCCGAAGGCACGACAGACGGCGGGAATCAGATTGGCGTCCTCGGGCCGGCCCGGGAAACCCTCCACGAGGTTGATCACGAGGCGCGCGGGATAGGTGGTGAGCAGGGCCGGGAGGTCGGAGAGGGATTTGAGCCCGGCCTTGACAAAGGGAAGGTGCAGGTGCTCGAGGGCGGATTCAACCGCCGCCACTTCGTCAAGAATGCCGCGTTCGCTCTCCGCGTCCGATTGGGGGGCATTATAGACCAGCAGAACCGACTCGCCGAATCTCTTCATGTCCCCCGGATCGGGTTAGGCGTCCGGCAGGGGCTTGCGCCCCTGCATGCGGGCCCGGCGGGTCAGCCGCTCGCTGCCCGAAGGCACGAGCGCCGAGACCCGGCCATTGGCCACCTGCCACACCCCGCGGGCGGCGCCGCAGTCAGACACGGGCGCAGCTTCGCTTTCAGTCCGGTACTGGGGCTCCGGATAGCTCATCATCATCCCCTCGAAGTTCCGGAGCACGGTGTGCGTGGGACTGGTCGAGACGATGTAGTTGGGCAGCAGCGGAACCTTGCCGCCCCCGTGGGGTGTATCCACCACGAACGTGGGAATGGCCAGCCCGCTCACGCGGCCGCGCAGGTATTCCATGATCTCAAGGCCCTTGGTCAGCGGCGTGCGGAAATGTTCCACGCCCCGGACCAGGTCGCACTGGAACAGGTAGTAGGGCTTGACCCGCGAGCGCAGCAGGCCGCGGCACAGCTGGGCCATCAGCTCGGGATCGTCGTTCACCCCGCGCAGCAGCACGGACTGGTTCCCCATCGGGATGCCGGCGTCCACCAGCGCGCCGCAGGCGGCGATCGCTTCGGGCGTCAGCTCCTGGGGGTGGTTGAAATGGGTGTTGATCCAGATCGGCTGGTATTTCTTCAGCATGGTGGTCAGCTCGGACGTGATGCGCATCGGCAGCACCACGGGCGTGCGGGTGCCGATCCGGATCAGTTCCACGCTGGGCACGCTGCGCACCGCCTCGAGGAGGCGCTCCAGGACCGGGGTGTCCATCGTCAGCGGATCGCCGCCGGAGATGATGACATCCTTGATCTCGGGGTGCTGGACCAGGTAATCGTGCACCTGCCGGGTGCGGACGGCCGAAATGGTGACTTCGCGCGTGCCGGCGACCCGCTTGCGGGTGCAGTGGCGGCAATACATGGAGCACATGGTGGTGGCCATGACCAGCGCGCGGTCCCGGTACCGGTGAATCAGACCGGGCACCGGCATGTCGCTCTCCTCCTCAAGCGGATCGGCCTTGAGGAAGGGGGGGTCCATCAATTCCTGGGCCTGCGGAACGGCCATGCGGAAAATGGGGTCCAAATCATCCATGCGGCGGATGATGGAGGCATAATACGGCGTAATCGCCAGGGGGTATTTTTCCGCCACCTCAAGCAGCCCGGGGCTCAGGCTGAGGTCGGGGTAACATTCCTGAAGGGCGCCAATCGACCGGATGCGGTTCCTAACCTGCCATTTCCAGTCATTCCACTTGGGATTGGATCGATCAATCCGGGAGGAAACGGCGGCTGCCTTCCCTTCTTCCCGGGGTGCCGCGGCGCGCGGCTGACTAAGCAACGGAGGTTCGTCTATCGTGACCGGACATTCACCAGTTATACCAGTGTCCATCGATTACCTGAGTTTCCTTTCCTACACCAATTCCACTTGCTCTAGTTGCCTGCGTCCCGACTTCCACAATCTATTGGGGGCCTGCTCAATAATTAATATGTGTACAGGCTACTTCATTTTGAGGAATAGTCAATTCGATGTGTAGAATTTTTACTTTTTTCAAACTATTTCGACTGGCGGCCCAGGATCCCCTTCAGGTGCTCCACGTAGGCGGTGGCGCCCCCTTCCCTGTAAGAGGTCGTCTCGACAAGGTTGCCATCCGGATTCAGGATCAGGATTGTCGGAAATCCCTCGATCCCATACTGGCGCGACAGCGCCTCGTTCTGGGCCTTGAGCGCTGCCGGTTGCGGCGTCCGCTGGGGAAAATCAAGTTTCACCAGCACAAAGGCCGTGGCCGCATACGCCTTGAATTCGGGTTGGCTGAACACTTCCTTCTCGAGCCGGATGCACCACGGGCACCAGTCGGAACCCGTAAAATCCAGCAGCACATGTTTCCGGTCGGCCTTGGCCTTTTCGAGGGCCGCCTTGTAGTCGGTCATCCAGATTACAGGAGCGGTCGCCGCTTCCGAAGCCGGCGCCGGCGCCGGAGGATCGACCTGTCTTTCACCGCAAGCCGCGGCCATCAAAGCGAAGCACCCCAACAAAAAAACAAGTCGCTTCATGACTATCTCCTTCCTCTGGCTCCAGTATACAGCAGACGGGCCCCTGTTTCATACGGTATATCCCTACCCCCGCGATATTTCATTCTTGTAAACGCCCATGACGCGGCAGGAATCGGTGACCGCGCCCAGTTCGTCCAGCACCGCCTTCATGCGGGCGCCCGCGGCATGTTCGGCCGCTTCGAGGAAAAACGCGTATTCCCACGGCTTGCCCGGCAGCGGGCGGCTTTGAATGAAGGTCAGGTTGACGCCGTGGGCCCGGAACGGCTGGAGGCTCTCCAGCAGCGCACCCGGCCGGTTGGCCAGCACGATGTGCAGGAGTGACCGCCAGTCCCCCGAGGCGCCGGCGTCCGGCATGGGGCCGGCCGAGGCCTTCCGGATCACCAGGAACCGGGTGGCGTTCCCGGGGTCGTCCTGGATCGTCTCCGCCAGCACGCTCAGGCCATACAGCTGGGCCGCATACTCGCCCGCGATGGCAACGGCGTCCTTGTGCTCCCGCACGCGTATGGCGGCATCGGCCGTGCTGCTCATGGCCACGCGCTCCGCCCCGTCCAGGTTGGCGTCCAGCCAGGCTTCGCACTGCGCCAGGGCCTGGGGATGGCTGTAGACGGTCTTGATGCGCCCGAGCGGCGGCGCCTCGCTGGAGCCGAGCAGCGCCTGCCGCACCGGCAGGCTGAACTGCGCCTGGACCAGGACCCAGTCGCAGCGGGACAGCTGGTCGAGGGTCTGCGTCACCGGCCCCTCGGTTGAATTCTCAACGGGCACCACGGCCTCATCAACCCTGGACATGGAATCCGGGGCCAGGCTCCAGAACACCTCGCGGGCGGTGCGGCAGGGATACCCCTCGAAACCGTCCCGATAATAGGTCAGACAGGCCTCGTGGGAATGGGTTCCCTCGGGACCGAGGTAGGCGATGCGCTTCATTTTCTTCCTGGTCGGGGTCATGGGTTGCTCCTGTTTCTGAAAAACAAAAAACCGCGCGTCCGTCTGCCGGACACGCGGTTTGTCTTCTCAGCCGTTCCTGGCAGCAAATGCCTACAGGGCCGGCCGGACCGCAGTGTCCGGCTGCCTAAAGGCGAACTGATACAGGTAAGATCGGCTCATGATTGAAGAATCATCGTACAAAAGGGCCGGAATGTCAAGTTTCCCCTATGAAACCACGTTCCGCGGAGCGCCCGCCAGGAAGGCGCGGACGTTCTCGACGACGGTTGTCATCAGCCGGCTGCGGGCGGCATGGGTCGCCCAGGCGATGTGCGGCGTGACGAGGCAGTTCTTCGCCTGAAGCAGGGGGTTCGACGCCGGCGGCGGCTCCTGCGACAGCACGTCCAGCCCGGCCCCCGCGATCCGCCCGGCATTGAGCGCGTCCGCCAGATCCTGCTCCTCCACCAGCGGACCCCGCCCCGTGTTGATCAGGAACGCCGTCCGCTTCATCA
>CAYZVY010000185.1:0-8422 GCA_964481675.1 uncultured Verrucomicrobiota bacterium | reverse complement strand
ATGACCGTCAGAGCTTCCGGCGGATCCCCGGCGCTGCTGGCCGTGAATTTGCTTGCCTACGCGGGGCGCACGCTTAAGCCCGGCGACAAACTTGAACTGCCGCCGGTTACCACCGGCGTCTTCACGGGTGGCCTGGATGGCATGGGCATGGGCCTCTATGACTGGCAGTACCAATATCTCTGGGACTACACGAATCCGGATTATTATGCCCGGACACAATACCCGGTGGCCTGGGTCTACTCCTGCAACAATTTGCAGGAACAGTTCGCCTACCGCCTGGCGGGACTCGACATGGCCGGAGCCGACTACATGCGCGAGACGGGGATCGATATGCTTTGGGACGATGCCGGGTGGGCCAAGTATCCCACGTACCCGGTGCCCGACAACTATGGCTCGGTATTCAACCATAATTACGATGGCCCGGATTTCTCGCTGACGCAACGCTTTCTGGGAAAGATGGGTGCCAGGTGGCTCGCCTGGTTTTGCGGACGCCCCTCGCCGGGCGTCATGGATGCCAAGGTCGCGGCCTGGGGCGATTTCCAGTGGCGGACCGACGGAGTGGGAACCTTCACGCCGGAATCCGAGACGGCGTTCCGTTCCAATATTCAGGGGTTTCTCGATCGGAATCCCAAAGCGTCCTTTCACACGTGCTGTGGCGGCAGCGCCTACGCTCATACCTACGGGGTCCAACGTCTCGCCGACTTGAACTATCTTTCGGATAACGGTCGCGGTGACGAGTTGAATTACTATTTCTCTTACCTCGACACGCCAGACAAATGGATGGACATCATCGAGGTCATTGCCCGGCGGCTGCGTTACAACCCTGAGACCTCAAAACTCTTACTCTGTCTGGCCCCCAGCTGGGCCTTTGCCGACGATAAGGGTGACATGGAGCTGCTCCGCCGGAATGTCATAGAACTGTACCACTATCTCCTGCGCGAAGGCGTGGCCGGACGCTGGAGCTATGTCTTCCATCCCGTTGTGGAGGGGGATAAGGCGCACTTCTATTTCCAACGTTCCAACCACGCGCGCACGAAGTCGCTGATCATCCTGAAGCATCGTGCCGAAGGCGCGGTGGTGATTTATCCGCGGGGGCTCCTCCCGGCGCATCAGTACCTTGTCGGCTTCGACTCCAAAGCAGGGACCGTCACCCGCAGCGGATCCGATTTGATGAAAAATGGAATTCAGATCAAGAAGCAGAAGGCGGGTGAATTGATTTATCTCGGCTTGCCGGACCGCCCGGGCACGGGGCATGACAATACCCGGACGAAAGCGGTGGGACGGGCGCTCAAGCGTTTTGAGACGAACATCGGACATTCCGGTGTGGGGCTTTATTGGACCGCCGCTGGCGGGGGATCGTGGATCAGCTATTATGACGTGCGGCGGGACGGGCGCCTCCTGGGGAAGGTCGGCATCGGCTGCTATTATTTCGATCATGCGGAGGGCTGGAACCCGGACTCCATCTATTCCGTCCGGGCCGTTGGCGGCCATGGCGTTCCCAGTTCATGGCGGGAGGCCGAGCTTATCGAGGGGGAGCGGCTTTCTTATCACGGACTTGGCGGACATTTTGGCAGGCAGGGACGCGACGGCTGGGGTGCGGAGACCTCGGTTGACGGCAAGCGGTTCACGCCGATGGTGTTCATTCCGCCGGTCAAGAATCCTGGGGCGGATGTTGATGGGGGGACGCCTAATCAGCAGGGCGGGGTCGAAGGCTATTGGGAGGGGGCCGGAACGGCCCGTATCGGACGCGGTTGGCAACGGGTATCAAAGGATGCCCTGTGCGTCAGGACTTGGACGGCGCCACGTGCAGGGCGTGTCAGAATCCTTGGCAGGGCGATGAAGGAGTGCTTCCGGAAAGATTTGGGAACAAAAACGCTCCCTGTCGAAATTCTTCATGGACACCAGCGGCTTTGGCAGGCGGGTCTGGCGCTGGGTGGCCTCGATGGCGCCACGCATGACCTGGCGCTGGATGTGAAGTCTGGCGATGTGCTGCGGTTTGTGCTCGGAAAAGGCGGCGACCCGGACAACGACATCATATCCTGGATGCCAAAGATCACCTATGCCGGCGCGCCTGGCGCCGCCACGGGGAATTCGGTTGTCCGGATATCCTGCGGGAGCGCTGTTGATTACAAAGACACGACCGGCAATGTCTGGTCAAAGGACTGTTTCAACGATGGCGGCGCGGCGGTTAGCTCCACGGGGAGCATCGCGAACGCCCAGCCGGCCGCCGGGGATGCCGTTCTCTATCTGACCGGGCGGGAAGGGACGGCATTCTCCTATCGCATACCGGTCAAGCCGGGGCTGTATTCGCTGCGCTTGAAGTTTGCCGAGACGGACACCACGTGGTTTTACGAGCGACCTATGGAGATCAGCGTCAATGGGCAGCGTGTGCTTGAGAATTTTGACGTATGCCACGCGGCGCGAGGAGTCGGCAATAGTTGCGAAAAGTCTTTCTACAACATCGTGCCGGATGCCTCCGATTGTATAAACCTGCGGTTCAAAGGGGCGTCCAGTCCGGTCACGGAGGCCTGCAAGGCGCGGGTCCGTGCGATTGAAATTCTGCCGGAGTTACGGCCGGCGGTCAGGATCAATTGCGGAGCTGAGTCCCCCTTTGTCGACTGGAACACCGACGAGTGGCTTGCCGACGTTCACTATGAAGGCGGTATGCCGCTCAAGGGGGATGCCGAGGTCAAGCTGGCGACGCCGACGATCTGGGACCAGGGGCTTTACCGGACCGCCCGGGCCGGCAGGGAGATTTCCTATAACGTTTCCTTGCCGGATGGACTCTATACCCTCCAGCTGAAGTTCGCGGAGCTGTGGCTCGCCAAGCCGGGCGCGCGCCCGATGGACATCTCCGTCAACGGGAGGCTGGTCAGGCGCGGCTGGGACCCGGCGGAGGCCGCGGGGGAGCTGGCGATGGCCACCGGAATCCGCATCGCGGAGGTCACGCCTGGCAAGGACGGTTGTATCCGGATAGGCATTGTGGCGGCCGGAGAAAACGACGCCATCATCCAGGCGATTGAAATTCAGTGATTGAACGTAAAGGGAACATGAATAGCAAAAATACCGCGTGCCAGTTTCTGGACAAGGCGTGGCGGCTCCTGCCTGATCCCGATAACAAGGGTAAAACAGAGCGGTGGTTCAAGGCGATTCCCCGCGCGGCCCGCCCGGCGTGCGTACCCGGGATCATGCAGCAGACGTTCCCGGACTATCACGGCGTCGCCTGGTACTGGATCAAGTTTGAGACGGTGATTGGCAAGAAACCCGGCATGACCTATGCCATCACGTTCCGTGAAGTGGATTACTATGCCGACATCTGGCTGAACGGCAGACTGCTCGGCAGCCATGAAGGGGCGGAGTTCGCCTTTGAAATGGAGTGCGGAAAGGCTTTGAAATTCAAGGGGGAGAACCTGCTGGCGGTGCGGGTGATTAATCCGGTGGACGAACCAATTGACGGGTTCGTCATGGAGGACATCGCCCATCGCTTCAAGTGGAATCCCAAACAGTACTGCCCCGGGGTGATGTATAACTTTGGCGGCATCACACGGGGAGTCGAACTGGTGGTGAACCCGCCGGTGCGGATTCTGGATATCCATGCGCAGGCGGATCTCGACACGAACGCCATCAAGGTTTCGGTGAAAATCCGGAACCAGCGCAAAGCCTCCGTAAAAGGCCGCATGACGGCGACGGTAAGGCTCCGGAATTCCGATGCGCCGCTGACCACCCGATCACTCTCCATTACCGTACCAAGCGGCGAAAGTGATCGTCAATTGATCATTCCCATTGACCAGCCCCGCTGGTGGAGCCCGGAAGATCCGCAGTTCTATACCGTGACGGTTGGCCTGGATACGGGCGCGGGTGCAAAACGTTGTGCGGATCAAAAGACGGTTCGTTGCGGCTTCCGGGAGTTAAAGGTTGAGAACGGCTATTTCCGGTTGAACGGGAAAAGAATCTTATTGCGCTGCACACTTACTGCTAACGATTACTCTTACGGCGAGAAAATACCGGTAGACCATTTAAGGAGGGATCTGATTTTAGCCAAAGCGGCGGGGTTTAACACGATCCGGTTCATTGTGGGTGGCGCTTGCCCCGAGCAACTCGATCTGTGCGATGAAATCGGCTTGATGGTCTATGAGGAATCCTTCGCAAGCTGGTATATGTCGGACCCGCGCATTAAAACCAAACACTCGGATTTATCCAAGTTGCCCGGCCGCTTTGACAGCTCGATGCTGGGCATTGTGCTCCGTGATCGCAATCATCCCTCCGTTGTCATCTGGGGATTATTGAATGAAACGTTTGACGGCCCGGTTTTCCGGCATGCCTATGGCAGTCTGCGAAAATTGCGCGCGCTGGACGATTCCCGCCTGGTGCTGTTAAACAGCGGGCGCTGGGATGGCACCCTCACCATCGGGTCGCTTTCCAATCCCAAAAGCCTGGAGTGGGAGCCGGTCTGGGGGAAGGAAACCACGGGCGGTCTCCCGGTGATGGAGGTGGAGGGGCAGGGGAAACGGGAGGTCGCTTTCGCGCAAGGGGGGCTGGGCGACTCCGTGCTACGAGTCTTCGGCGATTTTCATAAGTACCCGCAGGTGCCGTATCCGAAGCCGGACCGGGATTTGATCCGGACTCACGCCCGTGATGCGCAGCCGGTATTCTTTTCGGAAAACGGGGTGGGCAGCCTGCTCGATGTCATCAATGGTTTGCGACAGTATTCCCGGACGGATTCGACGGTGGAACTCGCCAATGCCGCCATGCTGCGAAAGCAGGTCGAATTGTTTCTTGCCGATTGGGCCCGGTTCGACATGCACGGGGTCTATGCGTTTCCAGAAGATATGTTCACAGACAGTTACCGGCAGCAGGCGCGCCAGTTGCGTTTGGGATTTGACCTGATCCGATCCAATCCCAAAATGTGCGGTTACAGCGTAACCTCATTGGTGGACTGGAACGCCGCCGAAGGGCAATGGACCTTCTGGCGCGAGTTGAAGCCCGGCATGCTGGAGGCGCTGCGGGAAGGCTGGGCGCCGCTGCGCTGGTGCCTGTTCGTTGAGCCCGGACATGTCTATGCGGGCCGCGAGTTCGAACTGGACGCGGTCCTGGCAAACGAGGATGCGCTCAAGCCGGGTGCTTATCCGGCGCACCTGAAGATTTTCGGCCCCTCTGGCACGGTCTGGGAAAAGAAAGTTGATTTTACCATCCCTCAACCAGCCAAGGGAGACGAGCCCTCGCTGACGGTCAATGTGCTGCGCGAGCGCGTCAAGTTGGATCTCCCTGCCGGCACCTATGAATTTGCCGCCAGCCTGGAGCGGGGCGGCGCGCCGGTCGGCGGCAGACGCACGTTTTACGTGTCGGACGTGCCGTCTATGTCGGTAAAAAGTCAGGTGACGTTGCTGGGCCTTGAGGCCAAGGTTGCGGAATGGCTGAAGGCCCGTGGCGTAACCTGCCGTCCGTATGACGCCGCCGCCCCGGAGATCACCGAGGTCATTCTGGTCGGAGACCTTTCCAAAACCAAAACCGGTGTGAAAGACTGGCGGGGGATTCTTGAACGGGTGGCCCGGGGAAGTACGGTCGTGTTTCTATCGCCGGCGGCCTTTGGACGAGGCGGCGACTCCGTCGGGTGGCTTCCGCTGGCCAACAAGGGGTGTTGCTACCGGTTTTCGGACTGGGTCTATCACAAGGAATGCGTGGCGAAAAATCATCCCTTGTTCGAGGGCTTGCAGGGACGGGGCGTCATGAACTGGGAATACTATGACCAGCTCATACCGCATATTGTTTTTGAAGGGCAGGATACGCCGGACGAGGTCGCTGCCGCTTCATTTGCGACGGGGTACCAAAGTGGCTCCTCTCTGGACAGGTTCCGGACCGGGTATGCCTCCGGATTGCTTTTTGCCGGGTATCGGTCCGGGCATGGGACGTTTTTCATCAACACCTTCCCCGTGCTGGAAAACCTCGACACCAATCCAGCGGCAGACCGGATGCTGCTGAACATCATCCGCTATATTCAAGATGACGCCGGAAAACCCGTGGTTGTCTTGCCGGACGATTTTAATGAAGCATTTGACAAGCTATATAGCCGCCAGGAGGTTCTGTAGGCAAGGATATGGGCGAAGTCTGCCTGAACAGTTTCCTTCCCGCCCGCTCTCTGTTATCCTGTGAGCCGGCCGAGAAGGGGGCTTCTCGCCTGGGTGATAAAGGCTGGAGGATAACCCGGAAATCATAGGCGACCCGATGGCGCTGGCGGACAACATTCATTTCATAGGCGATTCCTGCCTGTGCTGGTCGTTCGGCAAGGGGATCGATCCCCGGACCTCCCGCAGGGTCATCCAGGCCTATCGCTTTCTCAAGGAACACCAGGTCGCCGGGGTCCTGGATTGCGTCCCCTCCTACTGCGCGCTGGCCGTGCACTTCGACCCCCTGCAGGCCGACGCAGACGAACTGGTTCCCGCGATCAACGGGCTGCTGGAGCGCGCCGCGCGGGAGCGGGTCTCGGGAAAGGGCGTCACGCACCGCATTCCCGTGGTCTATGACGGGATGGATCTGGCCGATCTCGCGCGCGGAAAGCAGATGACGGTCCGGGACGTCGTCCGCCTCCACTCGTCAAAGACCTACACCGTGGCCATGATCGGCTTCCGGCCCCACTTTCCCTATCTCCTGGGGCTGGATCCGCGACTGGAAACGCCCAGGCTCGCAAGCCCGAGGCCCCGTGTTCCACCCGGCTCGGTGGGGATCGGCGGCAACCAGACGGGTATCTACCCCGACGAAAGCCCCGGAGGATGGAGCCTGATCGGGCGAACGTCGCCCGGCCTGCTGATCGACATCGCCATCGGAGACAAGGTCAAGTTCAGGAGTGTTTCCGCGCTATGACCGCCATCCTGATCAACTGCGATACGGGGGAGAGGGGAATCTCCAACGAGACCGATCTGGCCATCATGCCCTGCCTGGACGTGGCCAATATCGCCTGCGGAGGCCATGCCGGCGATCCTGTGAGCGTCCGTTTCTTCCTTGACCTGGCCCGGCGGCATGGCGTCATCCCCTCGGCGCACCTGTCGTATCCCGACCCCGCGAATTTCGGCAGGACGACCATGAACATCGAGGCGGCGGCGCTCTGCGACTCGCTGACCGCCCAGTTCCGGCTCGCGGCGGGCGTGGCCTGGATCAAGTTCCACGGCGCGCTATACAACGACTCCTGCCGTGACGAATCCCTGGCCGCCACGCTGGCCGCGTGGGCACGCCGGCACGCCATCACCCACGTTGTGACGCAGGGTGATTCCGCCCTGGCCGTAGCGGCCCGGGCGAATGGGATGGAGGTCGTCGAGGAAGTCTATGCCGAAAGGCGATACACACTCGACGACAGGCGCCATCTCTGCCTCGTCCCGCGGAACAAGCCCTACGCCTGCATCCAAGGCGTCGACGAGGCGCTCGCCCAGGCGCGCCTGTTCATCCGGGAGCAGAGCGTGCAGGCCGTCGTGGGCGAGCGCTCCGACGGGACGCCCATCACCGAACCGCGATTTCTCCGCGGCCGGACCCTCTGCGTGCACTCGGATTCCGCCATTTCCCTTCGACTCGTCAAAAGCCTGCATGCGTTGATCCACGAGACAGGGGAGGGGTAATGCCGACCCGCCCGTTCACATGGCTCGACGAAGGCGTGACGCGGTTTGTTTCAGGGCCGGTCTACGGCAGGCAAGCCCTCGGCTACAGCCCGGCCGGCGCCATGGACGGTTTTTCCATGCGGACGGGGAACCTGCTTCTGGGCAATCGGCCGGACGCGGAATGCCTCGAGATCATGCTCCTGCCACCCCGGCTCGAGTTCCTGGGCGAGACGATGATCGTCCTCGGCGGGGCGGCCCGCGAAGCCGTCCTGATTTCCGGGGGGCGCAGGCAGGCCCTCAGCCACGCCCGCGTCTACCTGGCCGGGAAAGGCGACGTGCTTGCCTTTGGAGAGCTCCAATACGGTTTCAGGACGTACCTGTGCTTCAGGAGCGGCCGGGAGGCCGGCATCATCGGGCGAGTCCGGAAACCCTTCGCCGAGATGGCGCACTGGGCGGACCGCGACCACCGGATCAGGGTGCTGCGGGGTCCGGAATACCGGCACCTCGGAAACCCGGGGATGCTGCTGGACGGGGTGTGGATGGTCTCCCCGCAGTCCAACGAGATCGGCATCCGGCTCGTTGGCCCCGTGTTGTCGTGCGAGATTGCCAACATCGTGTCCGAGGCCGTCAGCGACGGCACCATGCAGCTCACCCCGTCCGGGCCGATCATCCTTCTGAGGCATCGGCCCACCCTGGGTGGGTATCCGCGTATTTTCAACGTGATCAGCGCCGACGTGGACATGCTGGCCCAATACGGACCGGGAACCTCCTTGCGCTTCACGGAGGTGTCCGTGCACGAGGCCCTGGCCATAAACAGGCAGAAGCAGAGTGACCTGGCC
>CAYZVY010000184.1:7430-8507 GCA_964481675.1 uncultured Verrucomicrobiota bacterium | reverse complement strand
CTGCAAGAGGGGCTGTTGGGTGTTGACAACCGCCGGTTCCTGAATCACAATTCGAACATCGTTCCGTGATTGAGCGTTTCTCAAGAGGGGGAGGCCGGACATGACGCGCGAAACGACACGCACCGAACCCGCCCGCCGGATCTGGGCGGTCGTCTTCGGATTGATCGCTGCGGTCATCCTGATCAGCGGTTACCTCTATTACGGCATGGAAGCCGAGCACATCCGGCTCGAAAAATACGGCGACATCGCGACCATCGCGGAGATGAAGTCGGGGCAGATCGCGCAGTGGCGGAAAGAGCGCCTGGCCGATGCCTGGCGGGCGGCGAACGGCCCGACGGTCATCAAGAACCTGACGGAGATCCTGAAGAATCCCGACGCGCCCGGGCTCCGCGCGGAGCTGCAGAAGATCCTCGAAGTCAACCGGAAGAGCGATCTATACGCCTCAGTCCTCCTGGTGTCCCCGGACGGGAAACCGATCCTGGCCGCCGGAGACGACCCAACCCCCTCGGATGATCCGGACATTAGGAAAATAATCCAAGAAGCCCTGGCCAGCCGGGAAGCGGTTCTGTCCGGCTTCAGCCGGCGTCCCCGCGGGGGCCTCTATCTCGACGCGGCCGCCGCGGTGCGGAACGCCGATGGCCAGCCGATGGCCGTGATGCTGCTGCGGAACCGCGCGGATGCCCACCTGTATCCGCTGGTCCAGTCCTGGCCCACGCAGAGCCGAAGCGCGGAAACGATGCTGGTGGAGCGCCAGGGGGGCGACGTCGTTATCCTTAACGAACTGCGCCACCGTTCCGGCACCGCCCTCGCCATGTGCATCCCGGTCAACCACCCGGGCCCGGCCGCCCGGGCCGCCATCGGAACGCACGGCCTCTTCCAGGGTCCGGACTACCGCGACGTCGAGGTGCTGGCCGACCTGCGACCGATTCCCGGATCGCCCTGGTTTATTGTCGCGAAAGTCGATACGGCCGAAATCCTGGCCGAAGTGCGCTACCGAGCCAAAACCATCGCGGGCCTGGCGATCCTGTCGCTCCTGCTCCTGACCGCGCTCACCGCCCTGGCCTACCGGCAGCAGCA
>CAYZVY010000184.1:0-7330 GCA_964481675.1 uncultured Verrucomicrobiota bacterium | reverse complement strand
CTGGCCAACCACACGCTGCTCATCGACCGCAACGGCGCGGAGCGGCCGATCGCCGACAGCGCCGCCCCCATCCGGATCGAGGGCGACACCATCACCGGCGTGGTCCTGGTCTTCCGCGATCAGACCGAGGAGCGCGCCGCGCAGCACGCCCTGCAGGAGAGCGAAGAACGCTTCCGCATGATGGTGGAAGGGGTCACGGACTACGCCATCCTCATGCTCGACCCGGCGGGCCTTGTGGTGAACTGGAACGCCGGCGCCGAACGGCTCAAGGGCTACAGGGCGGACGAAATCGTCGGGCACTCCTTCTCGCGTTTCTACCCGGAAGCCGAGCGCGCCGCCGGCCAGCCGATGAAAAATCTTGAAATCGCCACCGCGGAAGGATGCCTTGAGACCGAGGGCTGGCGGCTGCGCAAGGACGGCTCCCGCTTCTGGGCCAGCGTGGTCATCACAGCCCTGCGCGACGACAAGGGCCGCCTGCGCGGGTTCTGCAAGATCACGCGGGATATCACCGAACGCAAGCGCGCGGAGGACACGCTTCGCACCCTCAACACCCAGCTGGAGCAGCGGGTCGAGGAGCGCACGCGGGAGCTGGTGCTCGCCAAGGAGTCGGCCGAAGCGGCAAACCGGGCCAAGAGCGAATTCCTCGCCAACGTCAGCCACGAAGTGCGCACCCCCATGAACGCCATCATGGGCATGACGGACCTGGTCCTGGAAACACCCCTTTCACCCGAGCAGAAACGGTACCTGCTGACGGTGCGGGAGTCCGCGGACTCCCTGCTGGGGGTTCTGAACGATATCCTGGACTTCGCCAAGATCGAATCCGGCCGGCTGGACCTGGAGGAAATGCCGTTCGCGTTGCGGGATGTCGTGGAGGGGACGGCCAGCGCGCTCGCGGAGCGGGCGCATCACAAGGGCCTGGAGCTGGCCTGCCACCTGGCTTCCGAGGCGCCGGAGATGCTGGTCGGGGATCCGGGCCGGCTGCGCCAGATCCTGGTCAACCTGATCGGCAACGCCATCAAGTTCACGACCGCCGGCGAAGTGGTGGTGCGCGTGGCGGTTGAATCCGCGCACGAGCAGGATGTCGTGCTGCACGTCAGCGTCGCGGACACGGGAATCGGCATTCCCCCCGAAAAGCAGCGGGTGATCTTCGAGCCGTTCCGGCAGGCCGACGCCTCGGTCACGCGGAAATTCGGCGGCACGGGCCTGGGGCTGGCGATCTCGGCGCAGCTGACGGCGCGCATGCAGGGGCGGATGTGGGTCGAGAGCCAGCCGGAAAAAGGCAGCGTCTTTCATTTCACGGCGCGGTTCAAGTCGGCCCTCGGACTCCCCTCGCAGACGCCGGCGTCACCGGCGGAGCTGGTCGGCATGCGGGTGCTGATCGTGGACGACAATGCCACGAACCGGCTCATCTACACGGAGGTGATCGGCTCCTGGAACATGCGGCCCATGGCGGTTGAGGAAGCCGGGCAGGCCCTCGATGCCCTCGCGCAGGCCCGGGCGGCCGGCGTCCCGTTTTCCCTCGTCCTGCTCGACCGCCAGATGCCGGGCCTGGACGCGTATGCGTTTGCCGCCCGGGTCCGGGGGACCCCGGACCTGGCCAGCCTGAAGATCATCATGCTCTCCTCCACGGGCGACCTCGGCGACGCGGAGCGCCGGCGGGAACTGGAGATTGCCGCCTGCCTCGTCAAGCCCGTGCGGCAGTCCGAATTGCTGAACACCATCCTGCGCGTCATGGGTTTCGCCGCCGGGGCGCCCCAGACAGCCGCGGAGGCGCCGGCACTCCGCCCGCTCAAAGTCCTGCTGGCCGAAGACTACCCCATGAACCAGGAGCTGGCGGTCCAGATCCTGGGAAAGCGGGGCCACGCCGTCGCGGTGGTCGAAAACGGACAGGACGCCCTGCGACGCCTGGAAGACGAGGATTTCGACGTGGTCCTCATGGATGTGCAGATGCCGGTGATGGACGGCTTCGCCGCCACCGCCGCCATCCGCGATCCGGCCTCCAAGGTCCGCCGGCACGACATCCCGATCGTGGCCATGACGGCGCACGCCATGAAAGGCGACCGGGAGCACTGCCTCGCCTCCGGCATGAACGCCTATATCTCAAAGCCGTTCACGGCAAACGACCTCCTCGCCACGCTCGCCAGCCTGCTCGGCAATGTGACGGATACCCGGGACATCTTCGACCGCGACGTCCTGCTCCGCTACACGGAAGGCGAAGTCACCCTGGCCCGGAAAATGGCGACCTGCTTCCTGAACGACACGCCCCGGCGGTTGAGCGACCTGGAAACGGCCGCGCAGGCGTCCGACAAGGAGTCCTTTCACCGGCATGCGCACAGCCTGAAAAGCGCGACCGCCATGCTGGGCGGAAGCCGGGCCCATGACCTCTGCCAGCGCCTCGAAAAGCGGGTCCGGGACGGGGAGCTGGAAAGCGCCAGCCACATGATCCCGGACGTCAAAACCGAGATTCTCTCCCTGGTCCAGGCGCTGAAAACGTTCCTGCAATCCTGATCCGCCATCCTGCCCGACGGGACAGTGCCCCAACCCTTCACCCATAGGCCGCAAAAAGCCGTATTTCCGGAAGCGGCGCGGTTTCCAGGATCCGCAGCCGCAGCCGCCGTGCCGCCACCGGGGCAAAGGACACGATGCGGCGGCGCCCGATGGTCGTCCCGTCCGCCACCGTCCGCCACGCCCCGCCGACCTCCGCCTCCACGCGGTGCCGCGAGACGCGCTGACCGAAACGCAGATCCTCCTCCATGACCGCCGATGCCACCGTCGCCGTTCGCTCCCACGCCAGCTCCAGCACCTGTCCTTCGCTCCAGCGTCCTTCGCCGGCCGTTTCCGCGATCGGGTGCCCGAACCGGCGCCGCACGTCATCGCCAAGTTCGGCCAGGCGCCGCACCTCCGCCTCCGGAACGAGACCCCGCCGGTCCGGCGTCATGTTGATCAGCAGGTTGGCGCCATGCCCGACGGAGCGGTCCCAGACGTCGCGCAGCCGCTCCAGGCTGAACAGCGCGCCGTCCGAACCCGGGGTCCAGAACCACGACGGGCGAGTGAAGACGTCGGCCTCGGGAACGATCCAGCCGGTCGCGCCCGGCGGCACCCAGTGGGCGGCCTCCTGCCCCGGCTCCACCACGTTC
This sequence comes from uncultured Verrucomicrobiota bacterium, assembly GCA_964481675.1. Classification (GTDB taxonomy): domain Bacteria; phylum Verrucomicrobiota; class Kiritimatiellia; order CAIKKV01; family CAIKKV01; genus CAIKKV01. The sequence continues at coordinate 4,193 of CAYZVY010000184.1, read as the reverse complement.
CACAACGGGTACGGCGCCAGGCCCTCCTCGTTGCCCGGCCACCGCACATCCGGCCGCGTGCCGCCCATGATCACCGCATCGGGCTGCAGGGTGCGGATGATGCCGGCCAGCCGGTCCCACGTCCCCCGCCCCACCGGCGACCCGTCCGGGCGAAGCACGTCCGGCCCGAACGGATCGAGCGCGCCGTCCAGCCAGATCTCGCACAGCGGCCCGTACCCGCCCAGCACCTCGCGGAGCTGTTTCTCGAAAATGGGTACATACCGGTCAAGGTCGCCGATCAGCCGCCGCTTGCCCTGCGGCTCGGGCGTGCTGAAACAGCCCTGGCTGACGTCGCCCGCCGAGACATACAGCCCCACCCCCAGCCCGGCCGCGCGCGCGGCCTCCGCGAACTCGGCAAGCACGTCGCCCCGGCCGCCGCGCCACGGGCTGGCGCATACGCTGTACGGCGTGGTCGCCGTGGGCCACAGGCAGAACCCGTTGTGATGCTTGGCCGTCAATACGATATGCCGGGCGCCCATGGCCCTGGCCGCCGCCACCCATTGCGCCGCGTTCAATTCCACGGGATTGAACACCGAAGCCGGCGGCTGGGCGATCATCGAGCCCCAATGGCCCAGATTGATCGCATAGGGCTCCCGCACTGCCCGGGGAAAGACGGCGGAGGCCGGGCCGTCATACCACGTGGCCATGCCGAAATGGACAAACGCGCCGAACTGCCGCTCCTGGAACGCCAGTTGGCGGGGAGTCGGCAGGATCACTTCCAGCACTCCCTCACGAAGGCCGGATCGAGCCGCGCCGCCTGGAGCAGGAACACGAGCGCCCAGTCCTGGTCGTTGGCCAGCGGATCGGGAAAGCGGCCGCCCTCGCCGTTCACCGAATCGGGATAGATGTAGGCGCAGGTGGCGGTGCCGTCGGGCTTGAACGAGCTGAGGTTGTTCATCAGGATCGCACGAGCGCGCTGCCGATAGGCGCCGTCCCCCGTGGCCTGCCAATACAGGTAGAACGCCCAGCCGGTGGTCGCGCTCCAATGATGCGGAAACACATCGCCCCAGCTTTCGCGCTTGCCGAACCAGAAGCCGTCCCAGTGGCGGATCGCGATGTCGTGCAGGCGGTGGTCGGGCTGCCGGCCGCCGAACGACTCGAGCGCGGGCATCATCGTCTTCGCACAGTCCAGGTACCGGGCCTCACCGGTCAGCCGGTGGCACTCGAGCGCGATCAGGATGGCCGGGCTGACGATGGTCTGCTCGTAATTCACCTCGGACTTCGGCAGGGCGAGACCGTTCCGGCACACGTTGTCGCCATGCCGCCTGAACGCGGCCAGCAGCCGAGCCGCCTCGCGCTTCAGCCCTGCGGCGCGGAACGTCTCGACCGCATCGACCATGGGAAGCCCGATGGGATAAAAGCGATCGCCTCCATGCCGGTAATAGGCGAGCACGGTCTTGTCGCAATCCGCCAGGTACCGCTTGTCCCCGAAGACGTGGAACAGTTCCAGGTGCAACTGCGCCACCCAGGGGAAGTTGTAGAGCCGGCTGCTCTCGCCCCCCACCTCCCCCAGCACCGTGCCGTCAGGCGTCTGCAGCTTCGCGCGCACAAACCGGTGGTACCGCTTCAGCGCCGCGCGGATCTTGACGTCGGGCCAGCGCTGCAGAGACTGCGCCAGCAGCACGCCCATCCCCAGCCGCTCGCGGCTCTCGCTGAAGTCGCCCCGGTGCCCGTGGCGCAGCTGCGCGCCGGTCTCGTTGTCGTAGATCACAAAGGCGCCGTCGTACGGGCTGCGGCGGTCGTTGACCTGCTGCCGGTCGCGGATGAACGCGATGCGGCTCCGCACCAGCCGGGCCACGTTGTCGAGGGCCTGCACGCGCAGCCAGGTTTCCTTGTCCTTTCCGTAGCGCACCTTCAGCGTCTGCTCGCCGGCCGCGGCGGCCGGCTTCTCGACCACGGCGGCGGGATCGCTGACGGTGATCACCGGCGGCTTGCCGGCCAGGTAGGTGTAGCGGTCGGCCGACACCGCCACGAACCCTGGCACCTTCCGGGCCTTCGCGAAAAAATCGTCCCAGCCGGCGTGCCAGAAGCAGGTCCACGCCACCCGGTAAGTTTGTCCCTTTTTCAAGGTCACGCCCGGCACATTGAACACCATGCTGCCGCGCAGGTTCGAGGCGCCGTACCCGCAGCCGCGCCCCTCGATGCTGTAGCCCCCCAGGAAGCCCTCGGCCAGCACCAGGCCGAGATGAGGCGCCGCACCGCCCATGCGCAGGCAGCAGGCGTAGGCGGTGTTGCCGCCGCACCAGAGGTGCGCGTTGCAGCGCCGGGTGACGCACGTGAGGGCGTCGGGATAATTGTCGTTGAACGGCGCGTAAAGGCCGATCCCCCAGATGGGCTGGTCGGCCGCCGAACGGTTGCGGAACGCGAACGACTCCTCCATCGAGGCGCCGGCCAGCCGCCGCGTCACGGTGACCTCGATCGGGCCGACCCGGTAGCGGCTCACGGCCCGGGTTCCCGAGACGACGACTTTTTCGGGCCGCTGCCAGCGCTGCGGGCCGTTGCCGCCGGGCATGCGCAGGAAGCCCAGCCCCCAGCCGTGAGAATCCAGCATGGCCGGATTCCCGGCGCTGTCGCACACCCAGTTCATGGCATAGGCGTCGCCGGGATGGCTGATGCGGTCCAGCGCGCCGGTCCGGGGGTTGATGCCGAGGGCCCACTGCCGGTTGGCGAGATTCACGGATAATGATGCGGTCATGGCGTATTCCTTAAGTGCAAGCCGTTGTGACTCTCAGGTAACCGGTTGAATCGATGCTGGGATTGGCTTCCCCGGCCAGATGCGCGCGCCAGAGCGTATCCCCGCCCGGCCGCCGCGCGCTGACCACGAGATCCAGGGTGAAGCTTCCGGCGGCCGGATCGATGCCGACGAACGAAAACGGCACGGAAAGCGCCAGCGTCCAGCCTTCTTTCGTCGCCGCGCCCGTCATCTCCACCCCCTCCGCCGGACTCACTTTTCCGCCGGCGGCCAGCCGCACCACGGCCGGCTCCGCCCCCGCCGCCGGCGCCGCCATCAGCTGCCTGCAGGGCGCCCCGGCCCGCGGAGCCACGAAGAGTTCGACGCTCGAGCCATCCCAGAGGTTCGGGCCCCGCGCCGGCGCGGCATCCTCCGCATCGACCCGCACCAGGAGCCGGTCCCCGGCGAGGGCCAGGCGCACGGTCGCCTTGACGGGACTCCCGTTGCCGGCCACGGGCGTCCCGGGGAGCCCGCCCAGCATTTTGGCCAGGCCCGGCATCTCCGGGATTGAATCTATTTTAGGCACAACAAGAGTTCGGGAAACCGCAAACAGCAGGGCGGTGGCCGCCAGTCCCTCGCCCTCGCATTCCGCCTCGATGCGGAAGGCGGAGGCCTTCCCGGTGGGCGTCACCCTGGCGTCCAGGGCGGCGCGCCCGCCGGGCTTGAGCGCGGCCGACAGCTCCCGCGGCCCCGTCAGGCGGGCGGCCGAAGCCGGCACCACGCGCAGGCGGTACCGCCCGCGGGCCGGGGCGTCGCCCCGGTTCTCGAGGGTCAGGGAAACGGCCTGCGGAACCCCCGCCGCGACCACAAGCACCCGCGGCAACGCGCTCCAGGGATGCTGCCCGCTGGACGCATCGGGCCATTCGGAAGGCCAGGGCCAGAAGAGCGGCTCGACGACCGGCCGCGGCTTTCCCTCCTCCCGGGGGATGGCGTCAACGGACGATGGCAGCGTCCCGCGAAGCCGGGGCCCCGCTCCGGCCATGACGCGCGCCACCGTTTCCGGGTCGATTCCCGCGGCCCTGAACGCGGCGGGGTGGGCCGCCGCGGGGGCGGCGCCCGCGGCATCCAGCAGCATGGCCTCGGCAAAGCGCCCATGGACATCCAGGCCGTTCGCCTGCCAGGCCTCCCAGCTCTTTCCCTCGAACCGGGCGGGCCGGCCCGGATCGCCGGCATACACATTGCGGTCAAAACGGGCGCTGGCCCACCCTTTCCCGATAACCAGCGAGCCGTTGCCGGCGCCCTGAACCAGATTGTGCTCGAACGTCACCGAACGGACGAACTCGCAGCGCGACACCGCGACCTGGTTCTCGATCGAGTCGGCGAAGAGGTTCCGGCGCACCACGTTGTCGCGGCCATAATGCTGATGGAAGCCACCGCACTTGGTGCCGCAAACGACATTATCCTCGATGATCATCCAGCCGCT
>CAYZVY010000183.1:5655-8591 GCA_964481675.1 uncultured Verrucomicrobiota bacterium | reverse complement strand
CAGACGATTGTCCGCTCTTCCCGCCACGCGCCGTGGAAGGGACGCGCATGAGAGTCCATTTCGCGAGCCTCCTTTTCGTCGTGAGCCTGATTCGTGCGGAGGAAATGCCGGTGAAACCTGATACAAACGGGGTGTGGCATGATACGCTCACCAGTCCCTATGCGGTCGGGACCAACACGATCGCGGTGCTCCTGCCCGACCATTTCGATCCGGCGAAAAAGCACTCCGTCCTCTATGTGCTGCCGGTCGAGGGGCGGGGTAGTTCCCGTTATGGGGACGGTCTGGCCGTGATCCGCAAGCTGAATGCGCACAACCGGCATAACCTGATCGTGGCGGCGCCGTCCTTCGAAATTCCGCCCTGGTTCGGGAACCACGCCACGGATCCGGGCCGGCGCTACGAGGATTACATGGTCAAGACCGTCGTGCCATTCATCGAAAGCCGTTACCCGACGACCGGGACGCCCGAAGGCCGTCTGCTCCTGGGCTTCAGCAAGTCGGGGTGGGGCGCCTTCACGCTGATTCTGCGGAACCCGGATGTGTTCGGGTATGCCGCCAGCTGGGACGCGCCGCTGATGCTCACCGAAAAGCAGTTCGGCGTCTGGCAGACAGACCAGAATTTCGGCACGCCGGAGAACATGGGGCCGTATCTGCCGTCGGTGCTCTTGCGCGATAAGAGCGGCCCGTTCCGGGAAAAGACGCGGCTTGTCCTGGCCGGCAAGAACCTGTTTGGCACGATGTCGGACAAACGGTTTCCGTATGAGGGCCCGTCCCACACGGAGGCGGCCCATGCGCTGATGGAGCAGGTGGGTGTGAAACACGCCTATGATCCCGAGGTCGCGGCGCCGCATAGCTGGAATCCGAAGTGGGTCGGGCCGGTGCTCGAAAAGCTGATGCAGATCCGGCGGGATTCTGCCGCGGGATTGTGATATAAAGGGAATTTGCCGCCTATGAAGGCCGATATAGGGCTCGGGCGGCGTGAAAGGACGGCGAGGATGATTCCGGTTTGGCGCGATGTCGATGTGCTGGTTGTCGGTTCCACGGCCCGTGCGGTGGAGGCGGCGCTTGAAGTCCGCCGCCAGGGCCGCAGTGTCATGGTGGTGGCCGACCTGAGCTATTTCGGTGAGGAAACAGCCGGCATGCTGCTCTGCGCGCCCGCGCTTCCAGGGGCGGTCAAGCGGGGCCTTGAAATGTCGTTGCTGAAGGCCGGCGTGCCCTTCCTGTACCTGGTCCGCCCGGTTTCGCTGCTGCGCGACGAGGACGGGCGCGTGGCCGGCGCGGTGCTGGCGGCGCGGACCGCGCTGCTGGCCGTGACCTGCCGGGCGGTGGTGGACGCGACCCGGTTCGGTACGGTCTGGCGGCTGGCGGGCGCCCAGGCGGTTCCGGCTGTCCAGGCTCCGGCCAAAGTGGCCTGGCATGTGCTGGCCAGCGAGGCGCCGGCGGGCAGTGAAGAAACGCCCGGCGTGTTCCAGGTGAAGGATCAGGCCTACCGCGTGTTCCGCGTCTGGGCGGAGCGGGGCGCGGATCCGCTGGCGCGCGAGCATCTCGCCCGCGCGGCGCTGCAGGACGGCCGCCTTCTCGCCACGGCCGACCTCCTGCAGGATGTCGCGGACGAGACCTTCGCGCCCGTGCCGGACATCTACGCCGACGCCCGGGCGATCGCGCCTCGCCCGGCCAAACCGCCTGTCCCGATTAAAGGGACTTACCGATTCGCTCCGGTTTTCCTGCGGCAGGCCATCGGACGGGTGGACGCGGGCCCGGTCAACCTGCCGGTCCTGGGGCGGGTTGACGTGGTGGTGGCCGGCGGCGGAACGGGCGGGGCCCCCGCCGGAATCGCCGCCGCGCGGGCCGGCGGCAGGACGGTCGTGCTGGAGGTCCAGCACGGGCTCGGCGGCGTCGGGACGATCGGACTGATTACCTCCTACTGGTACGGCAACAAGGTCGGGTTCACCGAGGAGCTGGACCGGGCCGTGATGGAGCTGGACGCCGAGACCCGGGGGCGGAAGGGGAACACATGGCTGCCCGAAGCCAAGGCGGCCCTCTACCACCGCCTGCTGGCTGACGCGGGCGGGACCGCGTGGATGGGCAGCTACGCGTTCGGCGTCCGCCTGGACGGCGACCGCGTGAACGGCGTCCTGGTCTCCACCCCGTATGGCGCCGGGATCCTCGAGACCGGCAGCGTGATCGACGCGACCGGCAACGCCGACATCGCCGCCGCGGCGGGCGCGCCGTGCCGGGTGATCGGAGCGGATCACGTGGCCGTGCAGGGCACCGGGCTTTCCCCGCGCGTCAGGCCGGGCACCCGCTACAAGAATTCGGATCATACGTTCGTGGACGAGACCGACCCCGAGGGCATCACCCATGCGTTCGTGAACGCGCGGGCGAAGTTCCCGAGCGACTTCGACACCTCGCCGCTGGTGAACACCCGCGAGCGCCGGCAGATTGTCGGCGAGCTCGAGGTGTCGCCGCTGGACATCCTGGCGCACCGGACGTTTCCGGACACGGTGGTCACGGCGATCAGCAATTTCGACACGCACGGCTACATCGTGCACCCGGTCTTCATGGTGGCCGTGCCCGACCATGGCGCCCTGCAGGCGCACGTGCCGTTCCGCTGCCTGCTGCCGAAAGGCGTCGAAGGCGTGCTGGTGGTGGGCCTGGGGCTGAGCGCTCACCGCGATGCGCTGCCGGTGATCCGGATGCAGGCCGACGTGCAGAACATGGGGTATGCGGCCGGGCTCGCGGCCGTGATGGCCGGCCGTGGCCGCTTTCGGGACATGGACGTGCGCGCCCTGCAGAAGCGACTGGTGGAGGTTGGCATCCTGGCGGCGGACGTGCCGTCGCACGTCGACTCGTTCCCCGTGCCCCCCTCCGTGGTGCGCGAGGCGATGAACGATCTGGCCTCCGCGAAGAATGTGGCCATTCTTTTTGCGAACCCGGAG
>CAYZVY010000183.1:0-5555 GCA_964481675.1 uncultured Verrucomicrobiota bacterium | reverse complement strand
GGGGAGCTGGCATGAGCGCGGACGATTCCGTGATCCTGTACGAGAACCCGCTGGCTTCGCCGGCGGATGTCGCGGGGTTTGTCATGGAAGGTCCCGGCGGGGTTGACTTTCCGGCCGGCCGGATGAGGCTGAGGAGCCTGGTCGATCCCGGGCCGGATTCGGACCCGGTGTCCAACCAGCGGGCGAACCTGGTGTTCTGGTGTCCGGAGGTTTTTCCGGATAACATCAAAATTTCCTGGGAGTTTACGCCCCTGCATGAGCCCGGCCTGGCCATTCTTTTCTTTGCGGCTGTCGGCAAAGAGGGGAAGGACCTGTTCGATCCGGCGCTGGCCCCGCGCAGCGGGCCGTACAACCAGTATCATCATGGCGACATCCACGCCCTGCACGTCTCCTATTTCCGACGGCGCTATGTGACGGAAATGGCTTTCCATCTCTGCAACCTGCGCAAGAGTTATGGCTTCCACATGGTGGCCCAGGCGGCCGATCCCATTCCGCCGGCGAAACACGCCAGGGGCCCTTACCGGATGACGCTCATTAAGCGGGGACCCGAAGTGGTGTTCCGCATCGGCAACTTCAATCCCAAGGAGCCGGAATTGGAAATCCTGCGCTGGGTGGATGACGGGGAAACGTATGGCCCGCTGCTGGGCGGCGGGCGGATCGGCTTCCGCCAGATGGCGCCCCTCGAAGCGGAGTATGCCAACCTGCGCGTGTATGCGCTTGGATAGCCGGGGGGACCCTGACGTGATCGATCGCGCCGAATTGAGGAAGGCCGCCCGCCGGTACGGCGAGGCGCTGGGCAAGCTGCCGCCGGAGTTTGACGACAAGCTGCGGGAAGAGGCCGCTCATGCCCTGCGGGGGGAGGTCCATTATACCGACGGGACCTACGTCGCGATCGGGCGCTCCGGAATCGATTATACCGGCAGCCACATCGCCAACCATGTCTGGAAGGAGCGCCCCAAGCGGTTCCTCTGGTTTCCGGCGCTGATGGCGGGCTATGCCGTCACGGGGGACGAGTCCTATGCGGAGGCGGCCCGGGATTACCTGGCGGATTGGATGCGGGTGCATCCGGCGTCGCCGGGTTGGGCCATGCCCCGCTATGATAACGGCTTGAACCTGGCGGTCCGGGTGGCCTTCTTCGCCGAAGCGGCGGCGGTTTTTTCCGCCAGTCCCGCCTGGGACGACGCCTTCCTGGCGCGCGTGCTCGGCGATGTCGCAGGCGAACTTGGGTACATCGGCTCGAATCTGTCGCCCCGCGGCAATTTCCGCATGAAGCAGGCCATGACGCTCATCGAGTGCGGCCTGCGGCTTCCGATGATGCCCGAAGCCGTGGGCTGGCGCCGGCTGGGCGCGGCCGTGATGAACGACGCTGCCCGCCGTCAGATCCTGCCGGATGGCGTGCATGCGGAGTGCAACCCGGGCTATCATGCCTGGATGACGCTGCTCCTCGGCGATTGCCTGTGCCTGGGGAAGGCGTGGCCCGACCTGGGCTTCGCTTTTTCGGTGGAAACCGTTTCGGCCATGCACAATTACAGCATGGCGGCCACCCGCCCCAACGGCTCGCTGTGCGGGCTCCACGACAGCGAGGGCGCCTGGGAGGGAAGCCGCCAGAATGTGGCCCGGGAACGGCGCGAGGCCTTCCGCCGGTTTCACCGGCTGCCCGGGGCGGAGCCCCCCCCGAGCCAGGTGTTTCCCCAGGCCGGACAGGCGTTTCTGCGCGACGGCTGGGGCGAGGAGGCGACGTACCTGACGTTTGACGCCACCCGCTGGGGAGGGGCTCACTGCCACTTGAGCCGCAATTCGATCCAGCTGCACGCGCATGGGCGGTCGCTGCTGGTGGATCCGGGGCGGATCAGCTACGAGATGAGCGACCCCCTGGGGCCCTATGCGAAGTCGACCCGCGCTCACAACACGCTGAACTTGAACGGATGGAACCAGTTTACGGTCAATCCCGACGGCTTCCGCCATTTTCATGCGCCGGGGTTCGACTGCGTCTCCAGCCGGTATTCGGGCGGCTACTGGCCGGGCCGCTTCGGCTGGTGGTTTTCCGGGGGGTTGGGGCAGGGGCTGGCGGCGGTGCATGCGCGTCATCTGTTTTGGGTACACGGCCGGTGGGCGCTGGTGATCGACGAGATCACCCGCTGGAACGAGGCCGGGCGCGGACCGGAGCATGAGTCGCCCGGCCTGGAGGTGAACTGGCAGCTGTCGCCCGGCCGCGTGGAGGCGGACGCCGCCCGGCGCCGTGTTCACACGTGCCATGCCGACGCCAACCTGCTCCTGGCGTTCGTGCAGGCGCCTGCCGAGGCCGTGATTGAAACGCACGAAGGCGAGACGGAACCCCAGCGGGGGTGGATCCGCGACATGGCGCGCTTTGGCGGCATTCCCGCCCCCCAGGTGTCGCTGACCTGCCGGCCGTGGAAAGGGCACATGGAAATCCTGGCCACGCTCCTGGTCCCCTACCCGGGTTCCGTTGTCCCTGATTTCAAAAGCGCATTCACCCCGGGCGATGCGATGGGCGGCAAGCCGTCCGGATTAACGTTGGATTGGCCGGATGGAACCCGGGAAACAGTGAACTGGACGACTGGACTGGAGACCATGCTGGGAGCCTGCGGAGACGGGGCGACGGACGGCGTGCTGCTGTATCGCCGGCAGGGACCGGACCCTGCGGCGGCCTCCGTGGATGCCACCTATGCGGACGGATCCGGACCGGCTCAGCTGCTGAAGGGACAAGGCGCATGAACGTGGTGATGGTCCTGCTCGACAGCCTGATTTTTCATTGCCTGGAGCCCTATGGAGCCACGCATGTGCGGACGCCGAACATGCGGCGGCTGGCTGAGCGGGGCGTGGTATTCGACAACCACTTCGTCGGGTCCCTGCCGTGCATGCCCGCCCGGCGGGAGCTGTTTTCCGGGCGGCGGGAATTTCTCTGGCGCAGCTGGGGCCACATGGAGCCCTGGGACCGCCACCTGGCCGTGGACGCGGCAAAATGCGGGTATGTAACGCAGATGATCACCGATCATTACCACTACTGGGAGAACAGCGCGCACGGTTACTTCGAGCCGTTCCACGGCATGGAGTTTGTCCGCGGCCACGAGCTGGACTTCTGGGATACGTCGCCGCTGGGGGCCATTCCCGAATGGGCGCGGAGCATCGACAAATACCGTCCCAGCCACTGGCAGCGCCCGATGGGCTGGGGTGGTTTATATTATGGGAACGCGCGGAATTTCGAAGGCGACGAGTCGCGCTTCCCCTGCGCGCAGGTGATGCAAAAATCGGCAGACTGGCTGGACCGCAACCATGCGCACGGGAAGGTCCTGCTCTGGGCCGAGTGCTTCGATCCGCACGAGCCTCACTTCCTGCCCGAGCCCTACCGGACGATGTATAGCCCGGACGGGAAGGATCATCCCGAGTTCACCTGCTGGCCGCCCTACCAGAATAGGGACGAGACCCGCCGATTCCTGGCCGAGGCCTCGCCCGAAGAGGTTGCCTGGGTCCGTGCCCAGTATGACGGCAAGGTCACGATGGTGGATCACTGGCTGGGGTGCCTGCTCGACAAGATGGATGAGCTGGACCTGTGGAAGGATACGACGCTGATCCTGACCACCGACCACGGCCACGAGCTGTGCGAGGACCGGGAGCTGATGAATCCGTATGCGAAAAGTTTTCCGCACCGCGAGGCGCATTCCCGCATCCCGCTGATCGTCTGCCATCCGCAGGCGAGCCCCGGCCGGAGGAGCGCGCTCACCACCGCGGTGGACGTCAACGCCACGGTCCGCGACCTGTGCGGTGACGCCGCTCCCGACGGGCCCGACGGCCGCAGCCTGCTGCCGCTGCTGCGGGGGGAAACCCGCGCGCACCGGGACCACGTGCTGTTCGGCGACTTCGGCGCCGGTGTCTGCCTGGCCACCGACGACTGGATCCTGGCGCAGGGCTGCCGGTCTGACCGGCCGCTGTACTGGTATTCGACCACCGGGCTGCGGGCCTCCCCGGAGATGACCTCCGGCCGGTTCATCCCCGGCGTCGCCATTCCGCAGTGGCGCGTTCCGGTGAAGGGCCAGGACTGCCCGAGCTTCCTTTTCCGGCGGAGGCCCTTCACGCTGGTTCCTGAAAACCTTGTCGAGCAGGAGCCCGGGGTGCTGCGCGAGATGCGCGACCGGCTGCGGCAGGCCCTGATTGCCGCGCCCTGTCCCCCGGAAACGTTCGAGAGGCTGGGGCTGTAGATGCGCGCATCAAATTGCCTGACCGGATCGAGAAAAACAAAGAGTGATAGCCGCGAAAGAACGCAGAGAACGCAAAGACCAATCAGGAATTCTTTGTGTTCCTTGTGTTCTTTTGTGGCCAAAAGACCGAGTCCGAGCGTCCGGAATGCTTCTGCCGTTAATGGTTCTGCCGTGACCGGGCCTGCGCCTCCGGCGCCGCCTTGGTGTTGGCGCCAATGAGGATTTTCGTCTGGGACGAGGCCGTGATCGTGTTTTCGCCGGCCGTCTTGTCGGAAACCACGGTCACCGTGCCGCTGTAGGACTGGGCCGCCATCGGCGCGAAGGTCACGGTCACGGTCGTCGCGTTGCCCGCTTCAAGCGTTCCGCTCCAGGCGCCTGAAAAGCCGGCCGGATAGGTGATGTCCGTCACGGTCAGCAGCACGTTGCCGCAATTTGTGATGGTCAGGACGGTCGTCGCCGTCAATCCCGTGGTCACGGACCCGAACGACAGGTCTCCCGACACGCCGATGATCCGGGTCAGTGCCGGCATGATCAGTTCCGGGTAGCTTTCGCCCTCCGTTATCCGCCAGATATTCGTGAAGTCCCAGGCCTCATAGGACGCCTGCTGCTTCATCTGTTCCGTGGTGAGGCCGGTGCAGCCGCTGCCGCCGGCGGACGAGGCCCGCCCAGAGGTGTTGGTGTCCCAATAAGAATTTGAAATCGTGCAGGAGTTGTATCCGGCGAAACCGCCGACATAGGTGGAGCCGGCGACGGCCCCGGCCGAATAACACCGTTCCAGGGTTCCGGCGTCGCTGTTCATGCCGACGAGGCCGCCGACCGTGATGGATCCGTTAACCGGGCCTGTCGCGAAGCAGTCGCTGACCGGTCCGTTGTTGTAGGAGAACAAGCCTCCGACATATTCCCCGCCCGAGACGGGCCCGGTGGCATAGCAGCCCCTAACCGGGGAAGCGTTGTTTTCTCCCACGAGGCCGCCTGCTTCATCGCCGCCCGTCACGGCGCCCGTGGCGCGGCCATGGAATTCCAGGACCGGCTCGTCAGGCAGCCGGCCGAGTCACAGTCCGGCCTCCACTACCCGGTACACGCGCTCCGCGGGGGCGTGCGCGTCCAGATCCAGCCAGGACATGGCGTTCGAAGTGGCCTGGACGAACGGCCCATTCAGGGTCCAGGTGGCTCCATCGTCGTCCGAGTGATAGACCGCGTAGAGCCTGTTGCGGATCGCCGGCCACCCGATCAGCCACAGTCCGTCGTGCAGATCCTGTCGCGTGACCGCCATCTCTGTGGCGACCGGCCTTGCGGCGCTGACCGGCGTCATGATCGCCCAGGCCCCGACCGTCACGG
>CAYZVY010000182.1:5341-8630 GCA_964481675.1 uncultured Verrucomicrobiota bacterium | reverse complement strand
ACCCCGCGAGCTCACGTCCCTATAAGCTTGACAAATCAAACCACAGCATTGACAGTTCAGAAGTGGTGCTGTATTTTTCCAAACATAAACAATACGTCAAGGTGATCCTAAAGGAAGGAGTGGCCGATATTGATTCTTTTGGTTGTTCCCCTGCGGTTCGGCGTTATTAAACTTTAACCTTGCAAGGTAATGCGACATGAAAATCTTCCTGATGAGTCTGACCCTTCTCGTCGGCATGTTGTTTTTCTCAACCGGTTGCGAAGGCGACGAATCGGGCAATACCCAGGTCCGGTTCGAAAACAATTCCAGCAAGACGGTCTACGCGGTGTGGGACGGATCCCGGACTCAGACATTGTTTCCTGGGCAGAACACAGACTACATGGATGTGAACCCGGGGACACACACCCTGATGTGGAGAAACGCCATCAATGGCGGGGTGCTGACGAGTGTGGCATGGCCGAATATTGTCGCGGGTCAGCGGTATTCGTTCCCCTATAACTAGATCGTAGCCCGCTCCCCGTTGAGGGCGGTGGCTTAAGTACGCTGGTAAAGCCAGTCGTCGAACAGACGCATGGCGGCGGGCACGGGACTGCCCGCCCTACCCGCTTCGCAGCCCTACTTGCGCTTCGCGCACTATGGAGACATAGTCTTGCTTGCGGCGCCTGGTACGGGTATGCTTCACTCATGAAAAGCAATCCTGCCGCCGATCTTGCGCTGCCGTCCCTGACATGCGTCAACAAGAGCAATCGCTCCCTCGCGGCTTATCCGATGAGCGTGGGAATGCCGCTCCTGCCGGGCGCCGTTAAAAAGGGAGCGGCCCTTTCCCTGTGCGTGGACGGCAGTCGCCTGCCCGTCCAGTCGCGCGTGCTGCAGCAGCATGCCGACGGCTCGCCCGCCTGGATGCTGCTCGATTTCGAACTGCCGCTGGCGGCCAATGCCACAGCCACCGTCGCCCTGACCCGGGCCCCCGCGGCCGTCACCGGCGGACTGAAGGTCAGCGAGGACAAGAGCGCCATCACGGTTCGCGGTCCGCACTACACCATCACGCTCTCCAAAACCGCCTTTTCCCTGTTCGCCTCCTGGAAGGCCGGCGGAAAGGAAATGGTCGGCCCGGACAGCGACATCCTTCTCGAAGACGTCAACGGCAAGCGCTTTTACGGGTCCGCCGCCGCGAGTCTGGCGCTGACCGTTTTGGAAGCGGGGCCCCTGCGCGTGGTGATCGACGCCACGGGGCGCCATACCGCCGGCGACGGGACCGAACTGCTGTCCTTCCGCGTGCGCTACACGTTCCGGCGGAGCGATCCGTGCGTGAAGCTGTCCTACCGCTTCACGAACCATGAGATGCCGGAGCAGGGCGTGTCGGTCAGCCTCCTCCGTCTGACACTGCCTACGGCCCTCGGGCGGGAGTCTGTCCGCCACGTGCGGCAATCCAACACGGGCGCGAACTGGTTCTCCCGGCTGGTCGATGTTCCCGAAAACGTGGAAATCCTGGCCACCAAGGCGGTCAACGATGCCGCCAAAACCCGCTACGGCAGCGCGGCCGACGGCAAGATCCTGATCCGCAACCTGGCCAACTTCCGGGAGAATCCGGCCGACTATCCCTATTTCTTGCGGCCGGGCAATCCGCGGACCGACATGACGGGCGGGCTCCGCGGCTGCTATCCGTATGTGGCGGCGACCGCCAGGGGCGCATCGACGGTGGCGTGGTTTTCGGAGATGGACAACCATTTCCCGAAAAGCCTGGCCATGGATCGCGACCTGCTGACGTTCGACATCTGGCCCGCCTGGGCCGGCGACATGCGGGTGCGGCGCGGCCAGTCGAAGGAACATGACATCTTCATCGGCCTGTTCCCGTCCAAAATGGCGCGCGAGGAACTGGAAGCCCTTTATTTCGACCACGAGTTCCAGGGCTACGGCGTGCTGGGCTCCTCGGCGCCGCCGGTGGAGTTCACCTTCGATCCCGACTATATCCGCCGGACGCAGGTGTTCGATGTGCACCGTTTCCTGCGCTTCGACGAGCAGCAGTACCTGCCGGTGGAGCAGAAGCTGAACACGTTTGCGGCCCCCGGGGCGCCCTCGCGCGGGATGTTCGATTTTGGGGACCATATAACGCCCGACCGGACCTGGGCCCACAACAACGAGAACGACGCGATCCTCCACAACATCCAGGAGTACTTCCGGCGGGGCGCGTGGAACGCCTTGCGGGGAGCCCTGGCCAACGCCCGGCACAATGCGCATGTGGATTTCGTGGCCTTCGATCCGGACCTTCTCCGCCAGGGCACCATGCCCGCGCATTGCCCGGAGCATGTGGACGGGGCGGCCTATCCGTCCCACATGTGGGTGGGGGGGCTGCTGGCCTCCTACCTGCTGACCGGCAACGAGGACTTCCGGGAAGCGGCGGTTTCGGTGGGCGAGAACATGATGCGCTGGCAGTCCGAGCGGCCCGAGATTTTCTACACCGACAGCCGCGAGTGCGGGTGGCCCATGCTGGCGTGGCTCCAGCTGTTCGATCACACCCGCGAGGCGCGCTGGCTCAAGGCGGCCCGGAAAGTGGCCGATTATTACCGCGCCTCGATGAACGAGGAGGGGGCCATCCTGTACGACCTTCCGCACGGGGTCGGCACGTTCCGCGCCGGGTACGGGGAATTCATCGCCTGGCGGGCGCTCTTTTTCTTCCATGAACGCACGGGAGACGCCGCCGTCAAGGCCCTGCTCATGAAGGCGCTTCCCAAGGTGTTCCGCCTCACCCCGGCACGCTACGCGGCCGGCGGCTGGGCCTGCAACGACCTGTTTCCCGCCTGGGCCGCCTACACATTGTCGGGCGACAAGCGGTTCCTGGAGGAGAATTATGCGTTCCTGACCTATCTGCTCCGCCAGTCCGGCTCCTTCGCCTGGGGCGGGGTGGACGTGCATTATTACCTGGCGGAGCTTGACAAGTTGGGCGCGTTGCCGCAATTTTGTCGGAATTCCTGATTAACCAAGAAGAAGGAGAGACCATGGCCAAGATTCCTGTCGCTGTTCAACTGTATTCCGTCCGCGAAGCCTGCGCCAAGGACCTGCCGGGTTCGCTGAAAGCCATCGCGAAGATGGGCTACCAGGGCGTCGAGTTCGCCGGCTACCACAACTTCAGCGCCACCGACGTCCGCAAGATGCTGGACGACAACGGCCTGAAGGCCGCCGGCACGCACACGGGCATCGCCTCGCTGCTGGGCGACGAGCTCGAGAAGACCGTGGCGTTCAACAAGACCATCGGCAACATCTACCTGATCGTGCCCGGCCTGCCGACCGA
>CAYZVY010000182.1:0-5241 GCA_964481675.1 uncultured Verrucomicrobiota bacterium | reverse complement strand
TCACGGTTCACCTGAAGGAATATTCCAAGACCAACGACAAGGCGTTGATCGGGGAAGGGGACATCAAGTGGAACGACCTGTTCCAGGCCTGTGAAACCGTGGGCGGCACCAAGTGGTACATCGTCGAGCAGGAAAGCTACGCCTTCCCGCCCATGGAATGCATCCAGAAGTGCCTGGAAAACGTCCGCAAGATGGGCCGTTAAGCGCCCATGCGTAAAAACCCCGGTTTCCTGATCGCCGTTCTAACGGCGGCGGCCGCACTGGCATTTGCGGCGCCGCCTCCTGCCTGGCAACGTGTCGTAACGGTCAGGGAATCGGCCGGCCTGGAGAGGACCGGCTGTCCGGTTCTCGTGAGGCTGGATGCGCCCGAGGCCGGCGGCAAACGGCCGTCCCTTCGCGTGTTCGCCGTTTCCGCGGACGGGACGGAATCCGCTGTCCCGTCCCAGGTGATGTCGGTGGCGGATCCGCTGTCCGATGTTCCCGGGATTTCGAACGGGACGATCGAGCTGTGTTTCCAGGCCGACTTGAAGTCGAATGCCGTCGCCCGCTTTGTCGTCAAGCCGGCTGGCGGGGCCGCCCCTGAACCGGCGGACAAGCTGGCCTACGAAAACGGCGGGTTCGGCATCAAGGTCGACTCCGGGCCCGTGCAATTCATCTTTGATCCATTCTCGGGTCAGTTCGCCAGCTATCGGCCAAAGCTGGCGGGAGTCGGCTCGAACCTGGTTTTCCGGCAGGTGGGGAAGAACCGGCCCTGCCACTGGAATCCGGACGTCTGGGTGGAGGGGCAGTCCTGGGGCCACACGTCGGACTGGAACTGCGAGCGGCCCGAGTTGCGGCCCGACCTGGCCATCGACCGGGGCGCCCTGGCCTTCCGCATGTACCGCCGCGGCCGGATCTGGTCGGCCGAAGGCGTGGAGGCCACCGTGGTCTACACGGCGTTTGCCGGGATGCCGTTCATGCTGGAGTCGTCCAGCATGCGGTTCACGACCAACCTGAACGTCAAGGCGATCCGGCACAACGAGCTGGTCTTCTCGCGGGGCATCCACACGCTGGCGGTCTGGCCCGACACCAACGGGGTGCCGCAGTCGGCGGCGCTATACAACAAGCCCGATCCCAAAACGTTCCTGGGCAAGGTGAAGACCGTGTCGGCCGACATCCCCTGGGTGGCCCTGGCCAACGACGAAAAAGGGTACGGAATCGGGGTCGTCAACGTCTGGCGGAAGGAGTCGACCCTGGACGGCTCCTCGCCGCGCAGCGAAAACGCCTGCATTTACTTCCTGGACTACGGCGAGCACGGCGTGGGCGAGCATTACGACTGGAACTTCGCCTACGTCTGCCGGCCGCTGTATTATGACGACAAGACGCCGGTGGCGATCCCGTCCGGAGCCCTGTATCAGGAGCGTTCCGCGTTCCTGGCCTTCAAGATGGCCGGCCAGGAGGACGTGCGCTACCGCGACCTGCTGCGGTGGGTCGACTGGCTGCGCAACCCGCCCGTCATTACCGTCGAGTAACGCTGGAGCCAATATGAAACCCATGACCACGCATGAGCGGATGACCCGGATGTATGCGCACCGGGAGGCGGACCGGATCCCCGTGATGGACGGCCCGTGGTCCGCCACGCTGGAGCGGTGGACGCGCGAGGGCATGCCCAAGGGGGCCGACTACGTGGAGTATTTCGACCTCGATCGCATCTCGTATATCGGGGCCGACAACAGCCCGCGCTATCCGGTGCGCACCATCGAGGAGACGGAGAACCACAAGATCTACACGTCCCTCTGGGGCGTGACCATGAAGCAGTGGAAGCACGCTGCGTCCACCCCTGAATTCCTGGATTTCACCATTGTGGACCGCGATTCCTGGGCAAAGGCCAAGGCGCGGATGACGCCCACCTCCGACCGCATCAACTGGGAGCACATCAAGAACACGTATGCGGCCCGGCGCAAGCGGGGCGACTGGATCGCGGCCAGTTTCTGGTTCGGGTTCGACGTGACCCATTCCTGGATGGTGGGAACCGAGCGTCTGCTGACGGCGCTGGCGGACGACCCCGAGTGGTGCATGGACATGTTCTCCACGCATCTGGAGATGCACCTGGCGCTCTTCGAACAGGTCTGGCAGGCGGGCTATACCTTCGACGAGATCAACTGGCCCGATGACATGGGCTACAAGGGGACGCCGTTTTTCTCGACCGCCATGTACCGCGAGCTGCTGAAGCCGTTCCATCGCAAAGCCGTGGAGTGGGCGCACGCGCACGGCATCAAGGCCCGGCTGCATTCCTGCGGCAACATCAACCCGCTGATCCCGGACCTGCTGGATATCGGGCTGGACGGGCTCAACCCGCTTGAGGTCAAGGCCGGCATGGATCCCGTGGCCTTGAAAGGCAAAATCGGCGACCGCGTGCTGCTGCATGGCGGGGTGAACGCTGTGCTCTGGGATAACCTGCCGGCCATCGAGGCGGAGATGCAGCGGGTGATTCCGGCGATGAAGCAGAACGGGGGCTATATTTTCTCCTCGGATCACTCGGTGCCGTCCAGTGTCAGCCTGGAGGGATTCCGCCAAATTACGACCCGGGCCAAGGAATTGGGCTCTTACACATGAGGACGGCATGAAACGGCGCATGGATCTGCTGGATGATCAGTCGGCGAAGGGTATTGAGGTGGTGCAACTGACAGAGGAAGCGGTTCCGTCCAGCCATGTTTACATGGAAGCCCAGATCTTCACGCCCGACTCCCGCCGCCTGGTGGTGCATCGTTCGGCGCATCCGCATGGCAGCCGCATGGACGATCCCGAGCACCGCTTCCTGCTCTGCGACCTGGCCGACAGCGGCCGGCTGACGCCCCTGACGCAGGAAACGGGGGCCACGGCGCCGTCGTTGTCCCCTGACGGGAAATACCTCTATTACTTCGTCAACCAGACTGCTTTCACGGGTGGCCGGCTGACGCTGAAGCGGGTCAGCCTCGACACGCGCGAATGCGAAACGCTGAAGGTCATCGACGGCTTCATCCCGGGCACCCACTATGTCCCCACGCGGATCTACCCGCTGTCCACCATCTCGACGGACGGGAACCGCATCGCGCTGGCCTGTTACCTCGGCGACGGCGTGGAGCAGAACGCCCCCTGGGGGCTGATGGTGTTTGACGTCGCGAAGGGTGAGGTCCGCCTGATCCTGTCGGGGCAGACCTGGTGCAACCTGCATCCGCAGTTTTCGCGCAATCCCGCCCGGACGCACGACATCCTGGTCCAGGACAATCACGGCAACGTGGTGAACAAGGAAGGTGTGTTCACGACCCTGGTATCGGGCCGGTGCTGCGACATCCACGTGATCCGCGACGACGGGACCGATTTCCGGTCCATGCCCTGGGGGCGCGACAACAACGAGTTCTGCCAGGGCCACCAGTGCTGGCGCGGACGTTCCGACTGGGCCATCACGAGCGGCCTTCGCAAGGACGCGAACTCGGCTCCGCTGATCGAAGGAACCGCCGCGCCCGATATCTTTCATCAGGGGCTCGACACGCCCGGCGGCCGCCGGAACGACCTGACCCGGAACATGGTCAAACCGCAATTCTATCATTTCGGGACCGACATAGCGGGGCGGTTTATCGCCTCCGACCGCGCCGATCCAGCCGGCCTGCAGGTGGCGGCGGCGAGACTGGGCGAGCCCGGGAAGGATCCCATTTCAGAGTGGGTTTACCTGGTTCAGTCGCGTTCGAACGGGAAGAAGGATAACCATATCCATCCGTTCATGTCGCTGGACGGCACCAAGGCCTTTTTCAATTCGGATGAATCGGGAACGCTTCAGGCGTATATGGTGAGCGGGCTGGAAAACGTGTTCAAGTCCTGATTACTTGAACGTCTCGACCAGCTTGTTTTTTTTCCAGCTTCCAGAGAGCGTGACGCCGCCGTTGCTGGAAATATACGTTCCGGCCCCGGCGGGACAGTCCTTCACCCATTCGCCGCTATACTGGCTGCCGTCGGCGAACGTGTAGCGGCCTGTTCCCGAATTCAAATGCCCCTTGCTCCAGGTACCGGACAGCAGGGCTCCATTGGCGAAGGTGTAAAGGCCGTCGCCATGCATGAGGTCGTGCTGCCAGCCGCCCTTATACGTGTCGCCGTTGGCGAAGACGGCTGTTCCGGCGCCATTCCGCTGATTCCGGCTCCATTGCCCTTCGTAGCGGGCGCCGTCGGGGAATTGCGCTTTGCCTTCGCCATGCCGCTGCCCTTTTTTCCAGCTGCCTTCGTAGCGCTCGCCGTCGGGGAAGGCCAGCAGGCCGTCGCCGTGGAAATGCTTTCCGGCCATGTCCCCGGTATAGACGGTGCCGTCCTCGTATTCGATCACCTGGAAGTCGGACGTGGCCGCCGCGGGCGGGGGTGCCTCGACGGCGGGCGTGACGGGAGGCTCCGCCGGGGGCGGCTGGCCGGGCTGTTCCTTCCGCAGCAGGTCGGCGGCCTCGGGGGTGTCGCCGGCCTCCGCCAGTTCCAGGGCTGTCTTGCCGGCCGTGGTTTTCAGGTCGGTCTTCGCGTGATGCGCCAGGAGCACCTGAATCAGGTTGGTGGCCCCGTTCTGGGCGGCCCAGTGAAGAGGGGTGGCGTCGAATTCACCCGTGGCGTTGATATCGGAGCCCTTGGAAATGAGCAGTTCCGCCACCTCGGAGGAGTCGCGGTAGGCGCACCAGTGCAGCGGCGTGGCGGCGGTATCCGTCCGGGCCATGATCTTGGCGCCTTTGTCAATCAGCCGTTCGGCGATGTCGGGTGTATCCATGAAGGCAGCCAGGTGAAGGGGCGTGTGGCCGCGATCGTTGACGACGTTCACGTCCGCTCCCCGCGTGATCAGCAGGATCACGGCCTTGTCTTCGCGCGACAGGACGGCCCAGTGGATCGGCATCCAGCCCTCTTCGCCCTTCAGGGTCAGGAAGTTCGTGTTCGCCTTAAGAAGGGTGGCCATCTTGGCCGTATCGCCGCTGCGGCAGGATTCCATGAATTCCCGCTGATCATCGGCCCGGAGGCCGGCCGTGAACAGGAACAGGATCGCCGCCGTGAGAAGAAGTCGGTTGGTGAGGATTGATTTCATTATTTCCGCCATGACTGGTTTGACCTTGAAGTATGCCGGAGGGCCTCCCGTTGGGCAAGAAAAACAGATCGGCCAAATCCGCCGCCGTGTGGGCCATCCATCCGGAGGGACGAGCTCCCGCGAGTCCGCGATGCACCTGGCCGGCCAAAACAGGGCTTCCTTTGGTGGGCGCCCCT
>CAYZVY010000181.1:0-8679 GCA_964481675.1 uncultured Verrucomicrobiota bacterium | reverse complement strand
CTCGCATCGCTCGCCCCTCCGGAGACGTTTCGCGATCCATCCGGAGGGCGGAGCGCTACGAATCCTTCTTGTTAATAAATCATGATGAGCGTGCCGGGCAGGGGGCGGGACTCGATGGCTCCCATGTCGACGCCCTTACCCTTGTAGCGTTCGCGGCCCGCATAGTCGAGTCCCGTCATCGTCCACGCCTGCACCTCGCCCGTGTCGATGCAGGGCGAGACGCCGGAGAGCCGGTAATCGCCCGCCGCCGCATTCAGGAAGGCCGGGTCGGCCGCGGTGTTGCCGTTTCCGGCCCGGACATCCGGCGAACAGGTATACCGGATGCCGTTCGTGGTGGCGCCGGAGCTGGCGATGTCGTTGGGCAGCCCGGCCTTCGTGTTGCCCGTCACGATGCAGTTGACCACGGCGGCGCCGTCCACCTTGCGGTAGATGCCGCCGCCCGAATAGGTCGGGCCCGCGATCCCGTTACTGACAACATTATCGACGACGGTGCAGTTCTCGGCGCGCGCGTTCGCCCCGAACAGGGATATCCCGGCGCCCGGCGCGGTCGTGTTGGTGTGCGTCGTCATGTTCTGCAGGACCAGCGAGTTGCGCACCGTGCCGGCCTCCGCATACACGCCGCCGCCGCAACCGTACCCGTTTCCGTTATTGGCCTTGTTGCCGGCGACCTTGCACCGGTCAACAAGTCCGCCCTGCATCCAGATGCCGCCGCCGTTGGGCGCCTCGCCCCCCACCACCCAGCAGTTGCGCAGCGTGCCGGCCGACATGTAAACCCCTCCCCCGCAGTAATTCCATTGCGCTGTCAGGCCGCCGAACCCGTTCGTGATGGTGAAGCCTTCCAGGACGGCGTCGGGATGAACCACATGTACGAGTTGATAGCAATAAACATCCAGCACGCGCGTCAGGATCGTCCTGGCCGGGCCCTCTTCGCTGCGCACCCGCACCGGCTTGCGGACCTGGATCGGAAAATACTTCCCGATCCTGTAGGTTCCGGCTGCCACCCGGACCACGGTGGAGGTCGAAGGATTCGAGCCGGCCGCCTCAATCGCGTCCTGCAGGTTCGTGGTCGCCTTGACCCACGTATCGAACGGGAAGACGCACCCGCCGTTCGTGGACACATAAACCTCGGCCGGCGCCACGTAGAGCGAAACCGGCAGCGACGCGGAAACCGTGCCGCCCACCGAGCGGGTGACCGTAAGGCTCACCGGATAGACGCCGGGGCCATACCCATGGGAAACGTTGGTCAAGCCCGCGCCGCTCAGCGTCTGGCTGTCGCCAAACGACCACTCGTAATTCGACAACTCCGGATCCGAACCCGCCGCGGCCGCCGTAAAGACCACCGTCTGGGATGCCACGCCGGACAACGGGAAGGCCGAGAAACCCAGCCTAAAATCGCCGTCGCCCGCGGCCAGGGCCTCCAGGCAGCCCATATCGGCTGCCGCCACGCCATCGCCGTCGCCATCCTTCGGCCCGCCAAGCCCATCGGCCCCGAACTGGGAAATCGGGGCGCCGGCATCCAACGCCGGCGACCCGGGCATCAGGCGGAAGTCGCCGGCCGTGAGATCGGAAAAGCGTGGATCACCTTCCACATTGCCCGTCCCGGCCACCTCCGGGACGGTGCAGGAATAGGCGATGGTCCCGGCGCCGGTCTGCCGGACATTCGGATCGTTGGCATGGTCGCCCACCGCATACCGGGGATCGTAATTCCAGGCGATGATGCTGTTAGAAACCGCCCCGCCGGTCTGGCGAAGCCCGCCCAGCGTGCCGCCGTTCCCGATGTTACCCGCGATCGTGCAGTGCTGGACCACGCCGCCCGACTGGGACACGCCGGCGCTGACGAGAAAATCCCCGGTCGTATTCGGCGTGGCGCTGGACCGGTTCCGCGTCACCAGGCACTGGCTCAGCATGCCGGCGCTGATCAGCACGCCGCCGACGCCGCCTCCGGCTTGAGTCCGATCGAGATAGTTGTTGGCGATCACGCACCGCTCCGCCTTGGCGGAGGTGCCGCTCAACCGGAGGCCAGCCACGGTTCCGCCCACCGCATACATGCAATCCAGAATCCTCGAGTCGCGCAGGATCCCCGCGCTCACATCGGCCCCGGGAATCCCGGTGACGGCGGAATAGGCATACCCATTCGTCAGGGTGAAGCCGCGCACCTCGGCGCTGGCGTGGCTGACCTTCAGCACCTGCATCGTGTTGGAGCCGTTCAGAAGCGTGAAATCGGCTCCCGCCAGGCTCTTCATATACACGGCGTTGGTCACGGAAATCACGGCGGCCAAATAGTAATTGCCGTTCGTGACCAGGATCAAGTCGCCGTATTTCGCCTTGCCCAGGGCGTTGCTGACGGACCGGAGCGGGTTGTCCCAGTTCGTGCCGGTGGCGGATTCCAGACCGCCCGTGGCCACGCACCAGGTGGTGCCCACGAGGGTATTGAACGACTGCACCGGGCTGACCGCCACCCCCGCGCTGTTGGACGCGGTGAAATAATAGGCATACGTGGTGCCCAGCGACAGGTTCGTAATCACCGAACCGAAGCTCCCCGACTGGCTTCCCATGGGGATGACATTGGTGGCGCCGCTGCCGGCCTCCCAATAATAGATCCTGCAGACGGGCGTATCCCAACCCGTCTCCAGGATCTGTCCCTGCAGGCGGGCGTTGAAATAGCCGATGTTGCCGGCGCCGGTGTTCGAGACGACCGGCGCGTAAATCGTCTGGAAGGTGAGCGGCTCGGACCACGCCGTGCCCGTCGAATTGGAGGCGAAGCAGCGGAAGGTATAGGTCGTGCCCGACAGCAGCCCGGTCAGGTTGGTCTGGAACGGCTGCCCGTCCGTGAAGGCCCCGAACACCTGCCGGCTTTCCCAGTCTTCCAGGCTGGTAGTCCCGGAATCGGCGGTGTCCCACACCACGTGAACCCGGGCGGGTTCGCCGCCACCCGCGGAAATCAGGGTGCCTTGAAGGGTCGCGGACGAGGGCGTGATGTCCGACGCGGACTCGGCGACAACCGTCAGGGTGGGAGCGGCTTCCAGTCCGACCTGCGTCTTGCTGTTGGTGTAGACGATGGAAATCCGGTTGGTCCAGAAAGCCGACAGCCCCGGGGTGGTCCAGGAAAGACGACCGGTGTCCTTCAGGTTCTGGACATGCGGCCGCGCGTCGCCGGCCATGCGCAGGCCCCAGGTGAACGCCGAAGCGTTGGTCGGGTTGGCGTCGAACGCCAGCACGATGCGGCCGGTCGGCGCCACGTTGAACAGATTGGTGGCGCCGAAGACCAGGTCGAGCCCGCCCGGGGCCCCGAGCAGGTGATTGGTGATGACGCCGGAATTGCCGACGAACACGAACTGCGTCACGGCCAACCGGGTGCCGAACAGCTCCAGGATGCCGCGGGATCCACCATGGCGGTTGCCGACAAGAAGCGACCCGCTGGTGGCGTCGGCGGCCGGCAGCATTACGAAACCCCGCACATCCTTGTTGGTCAGTCCCCCGAGGCTGGCGGCAAGGGTGAACGCCCCGGTGACGGAAAAGGCCCGCAGGTCCGCCTGCGCCAGATTCAGCGTGCCGCTGGGTCCACCGTATTGCCAGGACGCATTGTCCGCCACCTGGAGGTAACTCAGATAGAGCCAGACGGGGTTGTTGGTCAAAGCCAGAGCGGCCCGCGAGGGGGCGTTGAGCTTGGACGCCACCTTCATGGTGGCCGGCTTGGACGCCGTGCCGATGCGGATCTCGGTGTTGGTCGGCAGACCCACGAGTGCGCCCAGACTCCCGCTTCCCATGTAGAAACTATTCGAAACGGTGAGGCGCGCCAATTGCGAGTTGCCTCCCAAATCGAGTATGCCGGCACAATAAACGCCGTAGTTGTAACTGTTGCCAAGATCAAACGTGTTGCATTCAATATCCGTTACGGTGGCAGGAAGCTTGAGCAGTCCCACGCCTCCGCCCCCGTTGCTCGCCTCGCGGTTGGCCCCCTCCCCGCCGATTGACAGCCAGTCCAGCTTGACCTTGTTCGTCTCGTTGCCGATCAAGACGGTGGTCGAAGCCAGGTCCAAAACGCCCGTAGCAGCATCGCTATACGATTGATCCCCGAGCCCCACGTTCAAGTTGGTCACATAGGCCCTGAAAAGCCCGCCGGTCAGGGCCAGGTATCCCTCCGATTTGCCCCACCCGTCATTGCGTCCGATATTGCATTCACCCGGTTTGTTCGGGAGCCCGACCTGGAATTCGACGTTAGTCGGCCAGTTGTCGATGAATCCGGGCCCCCCCATTCCCAGGCTGAACGTGTTAGTCACCACCAACATGCGCAACTGACTGTTGGGCCCCAGGTTGAGTCGTCCCCGAAGATAGTTCATACCCGTGCCAGGCACGCCGATCTTGCCAACGACGATTTCGGTAATGGCCGGATTCAGGAGCAGGGTCCCCTTGGCCCGGAAGCCGCCGCCCACGTTCAAGGCATTAGCTTCGAGCCTGTTCGTCACACCGCGACTGACGAACGTGGCTCCGGAAAGGTCCATGATCCCTTCCACCTGGGTGGTATCGGGCGTCTGGTTCTGTGTGTTATACCCCACATAGATCCGGTTCAGGTTGGTGGCCTCGATCACCCCCTGCACGGTCAGCCGGTTGTTGGTGAATGTGAGCCCCGATGCCAGCGTGTTATAGCCCGCGTCCAGGTTGGCCGCATTCGAGGAGGTCCCCATCCGCAAGGTTCCGTTGCTGATGATGCAATAGGAGTTGTTGGTCTGGTAGCCCACTTGGAGGGCATTCGTCAGCGTCAGCGTGTAGCCGTTCAGGTCCATCACATGCGGCTGGGTTTGCGAGCTGTTCGTCACCACCAGCACGCGGACGGTGTAAGCCTGGTCCAGCCGGCTGGTCCCCAGTCCGTCGTTGCCGAACCAGACGAAATCGCGCGCCTGGCCCGGCACCGCGCCGCCCGCCCAGTTGCCGGACGTCCCCCAGTTGGCATCCGCGCCCGCGCCGGTCCAGATGGACGTGACAGCCCGGGCCTGAAACGCCGGGCCGACCACCATGAGTAAAAGAGAAAAAAGGAACAAATGAACCGGCTTGAACCGCATAAAGTCCTCCATGGAATCTTTTTATTATAAAACGCTTAATGCAACACTGTCAAACAGGCAGCGAGGCCGCGGAACGCCCATATTTTTAATGCGCAAACCCCGGCAAACCTCTACTATCCGGATAACCAAGGAGCCGCCATGTCGTTCCCCCGCTTCACAGCCTTTCTGGCGCTGCTGCTGGCCGCCTCCAGCCTGCCCGCCGCCGAACCCGCCGCCGGAACCCGCCCGGCGAAAAAGAAGGTGGCCGCCCTCATCGCCTGCTGGTTCCCCCGCTCCCACCCCGACGTCATCCTCGCCCGCCTGCTGAAAACCGACTCCCTCGATGGAAAAGGGCAGCCCTACGACATCGAACTGGTCAGCGTCTACCGCGACCTGCCCGATAGCCGCGACATCACTACCAACCTGGCCACCCAATACGGCTTCAAAGTCGCCGCCACCCCCGAAGAGGCCCTCACCCTCGGCACCGGCAAGCTCGCCGTCGACGGCGTCATCATCTGCACCGAATGGGCCGAATACCCCCGCTCCGACACCGGCCAGCTCCAATACCCCCACCGGCGCCTCTTCGAAAACACCCTCAAGGTCTTCAAGGACAGCGGCCGCGTCTGCCCCGTCTTCGTGGACAAGCACCTGGCCGACACCTGGGCCGATTCCAAATGGATCCACGACCAGGCCAAGGCCCTGAACATCCCCCTCATGGCCGGATCCTCCGTGCCCGGCGCCTGGCGCCATCCGCCGGCCGACGTCACCCCGGCCAGGCCGCTGAAGGAAATCGTCGGCATCTCCTACCACACCCTGGATTGCTACGGCTTCCACGGCCTCGAAATGGTCCAGGCCCTGGCCGAAAAACGGCAAGGCGGCGAAACCGGCGTCAAGACCGTCCGCTGCCTGGTCAGCAACGCGGTCTGGGAAGCCGCCGGCACGCTCTACGACACGAACCTGCTGTACGCCGCCCTGGCCCGGCTCGACCGCCCCATCCCCACCAACAAGTCCCTGCAGCAGCTGGTGAAGTCGCCAGTCCTGTTCCACATCGAATACGCCGACGGTCTGAAGGTGAACCTCTTCACCCTCAACTACGCGATCACCCAGTGGGCAGCGGCCTGGAAATACGACGACGGCTCGAACGCCTCCACCCTCTTCTGGCTCCAGGAGACCGGATCCTTCGACCATTTCGGTTTTCTCACGCGCGGCGTGGAGCGCATGATCCTGACCGGCAAGCCAGCGTGGCCCGCCGAACGCACGCTCATGACGAGCGGCCTCCTCGACGCGGCCCTCATCTCCAAGCGCGACCAGGGCCGCGTGGTGCCGACGCCCTACCTGACCTTCTCGTATCCCGCTTTCTGGACTTGGGAAGCCCCGCCCGAGCCCGCAAAACCCTGAGGAACCCGTCATGCCGTATACCGCCTCGCAACAGCACGCCCTCGATGTCCTCCTGCGCAAGCCGGTCAAGGGCATCGGCATCTGGCTGATCAATCCCATGGAATGGCGCATGATCGACCGCCTGGCCGGCGAGCCCGAAGGCACCTACCAGCGCGACCCCATCCCCACCTACCGGAAGATGCTGCTCAACAGCGGCTGCAACCTGATCGACCAGTGGATCCCCACGAACCCGCTCTCCATCGGCGCCCACGGCTATGAGGGCAAGGAAAAAACCGCCACCACGGGACTCGACGTCATCGTGCGCGACGGCATCACCATCGACTCGCCCGAAGCCGCCGCCCTGCACATGGAAACCGTGGCCCTTCCCTCGCTCGAAAAACAGATCGCCGCCTTCCAGCCCGATGTCTTCTATCGGGATGCGCTCGCCAACGAGCTCAAGATCCAGGACGCCATGGGGCCGGAGATGCTGAAAGCCCCCTACGCGAGTCCCTTCGGCCGCGTCCCCGGCCTGGCTTACGGCCTGTATGGCTACGCCAACTACTTCATGCTTTACGCCCTGTTCCCCGAATTGATCGGCCGCCACTTCCATCTGCAGGGCGAACTGAGCCGCCTTTATAATGAAGTGGCTGCGCGCGTCATCGTGGAAAACAAGCTCCCGCCCTATGTCCGCCTCGACCATGACATGGCCGACGGAAAGGGCCCCCTGGTCAGCCTCAAAAGCCTGGAGGACTCATGGTTCCCGCCTTTCGCCACATGTATCGCCCCGCTCGTGAAAGCCGGTATCACCTGCATCTGGCATTGCGACGGCAATCTCATGCCGATGGTCCCCGGCCTCCTCGCCGCTGGCGTCGCCGGATTCCAGGGTTTTCAATACGAGTTCGGCATGGATTATGAGAAAATCTGCCGCATGAAAACGCGCGACGGCCACGACCTGCTCATCATCGGCGGCGTCTCCGTCACCAAGACCCTGCCCTACGGCTCGGCCGACGACGTGAAGCGCGAGATGCAGTGGCTCGTGCGCAACGGCCCCAAACAGGGCCTCTTCCTCGGCGGCAGCAGCTCCATCACCCCAGGCGTCCCCTGGGAAAACCTCAAAACCCTCACCGAAGGCTTCCGGTATTATCGCGAACATGGGCGGAATTAGCCCAAGAGATAGGTCCTATAGGACCTATAGGACCTATTTCTTCATTGCCATGCCTCACTTTTTATGAAGAAATACCCCTCGGCGTGCGTTTCTTCCATAGAACAGGGGAAAACATCGGACTCTGAAGGGACCGAATGGGGACTCCGGAACAAACCGCCGCCCGACAGCAGACTGCCGAGGTGGCAATGGAGGCAATCGTGGCCGCCCACGAACAGGCTCTGCTGCGCTATGCCGGCGGGCTCCTGCGCGATCCGCACGCCGCCCAGGACGCCGTCCAGCATGCCTTCATCCGGCTCTGCGACCAGGGCTTCCCGATCCGTTTGGATCCGCCCGCCCTCAAGGCCTGGCTCTTCAAGTCCGTCCACAATGCCGCCATCGACCACCTCCGCCGCGAAAAGCGGCTGAACAACCTTCACGAAAAGGCGGCCGCCGATCCCACGGCCGAGCCTCCTTCAGTCGACCCCGCCAACCGCCGCGAACGAATCCTCAACTGCCTGGCCCAACTGCCTCCCGGCGAACAGCAGATCCTCCTGTTGCGCCTCCAGGAAAACCTTCCCTACAAGATCATCAGCCAAACCACGGGACTGCCCTCCGGCACCGTGGGACGTCTTCTCCATGACGCGGTGAGAAAACTCAGCCAGCTGGTCAGAAAGGCGGGTGAGTCATGAACCGGCCCTGCCGCGACTTCCAGAACAACCTGACGCCGCACCTGGCCGGCGAACTGCAGCCTGCCGCCGAAAAACGGCTCCTGGCTCATCTTCAGGCCTGCCCCGACTGCCAGGCCGCCCTCGCGGAGCTGCAACCCGCCTTCGAGGAAATCCGCCAGACCCTGTCAGCCGCGGCCGGCGAGCAGCCCCGGCTCTCCCCCGACCGCCGCACCCGCATCCTGAACGCCGCCCGGCAGGCCGCCGCCCGCGAATACACTTTCGCCGATCGCCTCGCCCGGTGGATGGACGCCGGTTTCCGGCCCTCCTACCGCATCGTCGCAAACGCCGCGGTCATCCTCCTCATCGTGGGCGTCCTGAGCGGGCTCCTGCTCCCCTCGCTCTCCATGACCCGGGAACGGGGAAGGCGGACGGCAGCCATGAACGCCGAAAA
>CAYZVY010000180.1:0-8724 GCA_964481675.1 uncultured Verrucomicrobiota bacterium | reverse complement strand
AAGCGCGTGGCCGTGGCCCGCAAGGTCTACGACGAGCGGAATCGCCGCCTGGAGTCCATGACCGATGACTCCGTGGATACCTTCTATTCCTGCCTGCTGTGCCAGTCCTTTGCCCCGAACCACGTGTGCATCATCACGCCCGAACGGCTGGGCCTGTGCGGCGCCTATAACTGGCTCGACGGCAAGGCGGCCTACGAGATCGACGAGACCGGGCCGAACCAGCCGGTGCAGAAGGGCGAGTGCCTGGATCCGGTCCGGGGCGTCTGGAAGGGCATCGACGACTTCGTCTTCACGACCAGTCACAAGGCGGTGCAGTCGTTCAGCGCCTATTCCATCATGGACCGCCCGATGACCAGTTGCGGGTGTTTCGAGGCCATCGTGGCCTACGTGCCGGAATGCAACGGCGTCATGGTGGTGAACCGCGAGTTCCAGGGCGAGACGCCGGCGGGAATGACGTTCTCCTCGCTCGCGGGCAACGTCGGCGGCGGCCAGCAAACCCCGGGATTCATGGGATGCGGCAAGGTGTTTCTGACCTCGCGCAAGTTCCTCTTCGCCGAGGGCGGGCACAAGCGGCTGGTGTGGATGCCGAAGGAGCTGAAGACGCTGCTGGCCGATGACCTGAAGAAGCGGTTCACCGAACAGGGGGCCCCCGATCTGCTTGACCAGATCGCCGACGAAACCGTCGGGAGCGATGGCGCCGCCATCCGCGCCTATATGGAGAAGGTGGGCCATCCGGCGGTGACGATGGACGACATGGGGAACTATGCCGAGTCGGCCCCGCGCGCCGCGACGAGCGCACAGGGCGCCGTCACGACGGCGACGGTGGAGGTCAAGACCGCCACCCCGGCCCCGGCCGTGAAGCCCGAGGCGGCTCCGGCGGCCGTCCTGACCGCAGAGCTGATCGCCCAGATCAAGGCCCAGGTGGCGCTGGAGGTCAAGTCCACGATGACCCAGGACATCGTGCGCGAGATCATTGGAACGCTGAGCCAGAAGTTCCTCGGTGTCCCGGCGCCCGACGTGCCGGCCTCCGCAGCCGGGGCGCCGGTGGCGGCGCCCGTGCCGACAGGGCCCCGCGCGGCGGAGCGCATCGAGGCGGTGAAAGCCTTCGAGATCAAGAAGGAGAAATGCGACACCCCGATCTGGACGGTGAAGCTGGGCGCGACGAAGGCGGAAGGCGGCACGCGGGGCCGTTCGTACACCATCGGCGGGTCGAAGGCCATGCCGTTCCATCTCTGGGAGGGTGAGATCCCGAACCGGCCGCGGGTGGCGATGGAGGTGTACGACGTGGTCAGCGCGAAGTATCCGGCCGTCCTGCGCGAGCGATTTGGGGCGGTGCTCAACGACCCGGCGGCCATGGCCCGGCTCTGCGTCGAGACCTATGGCGCGGAACTGATCAGCGTCCGCCTCGACGGGACGCATCCGGAGCGCGGCAACCGCACGCCGGAGCAGGCGGTCGAGGTCGTGAAGTCCGTCCTGAAGGCCGTGGATGTGCCCCTGATTGTCACCGGGCACAACTACTTTGACCGCATCAATGACGTGATGAAGGCGGTCGCTCAGGCGTGTGCGGGTGAGAATCTCCTCCTGAACTGGGTGGAGCAGAACAACTACCGCACGATCGCCGGCGTGGCGATCGCCTACGGGCACTCCGTCGTGGCCCAGGCCCCGATCGACGTCAACATCGCCAAGCAGTTGAACATTCTGCTGACGAACATGGACATGAAGCCGGAGCAGATCGTGATGGACCCGATGACCGGCGCCCTGGGCTACGGCATCGAGTACACCTATTCGGTCATGGAACGCATCCGCCAGACGGGGCTGGGCGGCGACAAGATGCTGGCCGGTCCGTTGATCGTTGCGCCGGGGCAGGAGTGCGTCAAGGTCAAGGAGGTCAAGGCTTCGGAGAAGGACTTCCCGGCCTGGGGCGACCTCGCCAAGCGGGCGGCCTTATGGGAGCTGAGCACGGCCATGGGCCTGCTTTATGCCGGCGCCGATCTCCTCATCATGTCTCATCCCGACGCGGTGAAGGAACTCAAAAAGGCGATCGATCAGCTCATGGATTAGACCGTACTGAGGCGCCGGACATGAACTCAAGAGAACGCATGCTTGCCGCGATCAACCGGCAGCCGGTGGACCGCATCCCCACGGATATCTGGGCCACGGGTGAGGTCTGGGCCAAACTGCGCCAGCATTTTGGCGAGCAGGCTGACCTTTTTGCTGAACTCCATATTGACGGGTTCGCGTCAGTGGGCCCGGAGTATGTGGGGCCGCCCCTGCCTCAGGTGCCTGAAGGCGAGTCGGTCGACATCTGGGGTATTCGGACCCGACAGGTACCGCATGAGGGCGGGGCCTATGGCGAGCAGTATTTCTACCCGCTCGCCAAGGCCGTGACGCTTGACGACCTGGATGCCTATCGCTGGCCGAGCGCGGAGTGGTATGACTACTCCGGCATGCGCGCCAAGGCCAGGGAGTGCGGGAAGACGAGGGTGGTGATGTGCGGCTACATGGCGCCCTTCTTTCTGCATAACCTCCTGCGGGGGCTGGAGCAGTCCCTGATCGACCCGCTCCTCGATCCCGAGTTCACCCATGTGCTGATCGGGCGGGTTTCGGATTACTTCTACGATTACCATCGCCGGATGTTTGAGGCCTGCGGAGGGGCGATCGATGTGGCCCAGGTGACGGATGACCTCGGCAGCCAGACCGGCCCCCTGATTGGCATGGACTTGTACCGTGAATTCTATGCCCCCCACCACAAACGCTTCATCGATCTCTGCCGCGAATTCGGGATCAAGGTGTTTCATCATGACGACGGGAGCTGTCGGCCGTTCCTGCCCCTGTTGGTGGAGATGGGCATCGACATCCTGAATCCGATCCAGTGGACCTGCCCGGGGATGGACATGGCGGAATTGAAGGCCGAGTTCGGCAAGCGGGTCTGTTTCCATGGCGCGGTGGAGAATCAGAGGATCCTGCCGTTTGGAACGCCTGAGGACGTGCGCGCCGAGGTCCGTCACTGCATCGACTCATTGGCCGGCGATGGCACCGGGTACATCCTTGCGCCCTGCCACAATCTCCAGGTGAACACCCCCGTGGCAAACATCATTGCCATGTATGACGAAGCGTGGACATACGGAAAGAGGTCATGACAGACCCCGGTCATGATCACGTGAGACGGTCTCTTGACAACGAACAAGCCCGAATAGACGAATAACGAAGAACCACAAACCCAGTGCGAGGTTCCCATGGCCTTAAGCGGATTACAGATTCAGAAGTTGTTGCCGAAGACGAACTGCAAGGAATGCGGTTCGAATACCTGCCTGGCGTTCGCGATGAAACTCGCGGCGAAAAAGGCGGAACTGTCGGAGTGTCCCTACGCCTCGGATGAGGCGAAGCGGGTGCTGGGCGCGGCCAGTGAGCCGCCCGTCAAGGAGATCAGCCTGGGCGTGAAGGGGACACTCAAGGTGGGTGCGGAAACGATCCTGTACCGGCATGAGAAGACCTTTGTGCACCAGACGGCGCTCGCCGTGAACGTGAACGATACCGACACGCCGGCCGCGGTGGAGGCCACCCTCGCGGCGGTGCGGGACTACGTTCTGGAACGCGTGGGCGAAGTCCTGGTCGTGGACATGGTGTCCGTGACCCAGAAGGGTGGCGATGCCGCCGCTTTCGCCGCCCTGGCGAAGAAGGCGTGGGAGACGGTGGGGCGTCCCCTCGTGTTGCGTGCCGCTTCCGTGGACTCCCTCAAGGCCGCCGCCGAGGCGGTCAAGGGGTCGGGGAGCGTGCTGGCCTCCGCCACGCCCGAGACGGCGGCGGCCCTGGCCGTGATCGCCAAGGACAACGGGCACGCGCTGGCGCTGACCGCACCGAGCCTGAACGAACTCGTGCTGGCGACGGCTGCGGCCAAGCAAGGCGGCTTCAATGACCTGGTGCTCCAGTTCCAGACGCACTCCCTGGCTGAGCAATTCCAGACCAACTCCATCGCCCGGCGGACCGCGATCAAGAGTGAATACAAGCCACTCGGGTATCCCAGCCTGCGGTTCGTCGAGGCGGCGGGATTGCTGGACGGGGCGGTCGAGGCGATCACTGAAATCTGCAAGTATGGCGGCATCTGCGTCCTGCCGGCGTTCGATCCGGCGCTGGTCTCGGTGCTGATGACCTTGCGCCTGAACCTCTACACCGACCCTCAGAAACCGATCCAGGTCGAGCCCAAGGTGTATCCCATCGGCGAACCCACGGCGACGTCGCCGGTGTTTGTGACCACCAACTTCTCGCTGACCTACTTCATCGTGTCGGGCGAGATCGAGAACAGCGGCACCAGCGCGTGGCTCGTGGTGCCGGAATGCGAGGGCATGAGCGTGCTGACCGCGTGGGCGGCCGGGAAGTTCTCCGGGGCGGGCATCGGCAAGTTCATCAAGGAAGTCGGCCTGGAAAGCCAGGTCCAGACCCGGCAGATTGTCATCCCCGGATACGTCGCCCAGATCAGTGGCGAGTTGGAGGAAAGCCTGCCCGGGTGGAAGGTGCTCGTCGGTCCGCAGGAAGCGGCCGATCTTGAGAGTTTCATCAAGGCGCGGCTGACTTAAGGCCGTCATGCCCGCGGTCACCTTCCAGCCTTCAGGGAAATGTGTCCAGGTTCCAGCCAGAACGGAACTGCTGGATGCCGCCCGAATGGCGGGGGTGGACATTGACTCACCCTGCGGCGGACGGGGGACCTGCGGCAAGTGCATCGTCCACATTGACGCCGGTCAGGTGGATGCCAGCGCCAGCCTGGGCATGTTACCGGCCACGGCGGTGGCGGATGGCTATGTGCTGGCCTGCCGGACCACGGTTCCCGAAAATGACCTGACGGTCGAAATCCCCGAGTCCCTCGGGCGCAAGGGCGCCCAGATTGCGGCCGGGGATGAATCCGCCCTGGTCCGGGGCGAATTGCTGCCGCGGAACTGGGAGTACGACACCCTGGCGGTCAACTGGTGCGTGGATGTCCCGGCGCCCAAGCCGGAGGATGGGCTGTCGGACCTGGATCGACTGACGCGCCGGATTCAACGGGACTGGGGGCCGGTTCAACTTGAGTACCCCCTGTCGGTCATCCGCACGATTGCCGAGGCGCTGCGTGCCCAGGGTGGGGTGGTGACCGTCACCCTGATCCGGAGCGATCGGATCCACGTCATCCGGGTCGAGCCGGGCGACCAGACGACGCTCCACTATGGGATTGCCGTGGATATCGGCACCACGACGGTGTCGGTCCAGTTGGTCAATCTCACCCTGGCCGAGATCAAGGGGACGCGCAGCGATTACAACGATCAGATCGCCTGCGGGCTCGATGTGATCAGCCGGATCAACTACGCCCGCCGCGCCGACCGGCTGGAAGAGCTTCGCCAGCGCGTGCTGGCGACCATCAACCGCCTCATCGCCCAGGTGGCCGAGACGGGCGGGGTGGCCCCCACGGACATCAGCAATGCCGTGTTGTCGGGAAACACGACCATGGTGCATCTGCTGCTCGGGCTTCAGCCGGAGTACATCCGCCTGGAGCCCTATACGCCCACGGTGCTGGAGTTCCCGTATTTGACGGCCGCCGAGGTGGGCATCACCATCAACCCGGAGTCCTGGGTCTGTTTCTCACCCAGCGTGGGCAGCTATGTCGGGGGGGACATCACCGCCGGGATGTTATGCACGGACCTCGCGACCGATACGTCGGACGTCAACCTGTTCATCGACATCGGCACCAACGGCGAACTGGTGGTGGGGAACAACGAGTTCCTGCTTACGTGCGCCTGTTCCGCCGGCCCGGCGTTCGAGGGTGGGGGCATCGACTGTGGGATGCGAGCGGCGCTGGGGGCGATCGAGCGTGTGGAGGTCGATCCCGAAACCGGCGCGCCGCTCTACTGGACCATCGGGAATGTCAGGCCCAAGGGCATCTGCGGGTCGGGCATGATCGCGCTGCTTGCGGATCTCCTGAAGACCGGGTGGCTGGACGCGGCCGGGAAGTTCAACCGGGTCAGGCCCTCGCCGGCCATCCAGATCGAAGGCCGGCATGCGCGCTATGTGCTTGCGCCCGAGGGTGAGAGCGGATTGGCCAAGGCCATCACGATCGGCGAACTGGACATCGAGAACATCATCCGGGCCAAGGCGGCGATCTATGCGGCCTGCTCGCTCCTGCTGGAGCACGCCGGGTTGACCTTCGGCGATCTGGCCAACGTGTATATCGGCGGGGGGTTCGGCCGGTTCCTGAATCTGGAGAAGGCGGTGATCATTGGATTGATTCCCGATCTTCCCCGCGAGAAGTTCCACTACATCGGGAATTCCTCGCTGATGGGATCGTATATCGTGCTCGTCTCCCAGGACTACCGGCAACGTCAGCTGGAGCTGGCCCGGCGCATGACCTATGTGGATCTCAGTTCCGATCCCCAGTACATGGACCAGTATACCGGCGCCTGTTTTCTGCCGCACACCGATCCCCGCCAGTTTCCCAATGTGCAAACCCTGATCCGGAAATGCAGGCTTTAAGCCACCAGCAACAGGCGCAACAGGACGCGATCCGGCTGGCCGTCGGGAAACTGGCTGCGCTGGACGACTGGCCGGCGCGCTGTGCCCGGCTTGGGCTTCCCGATCCCGCCGCGACGGGCGGCGCCATCCGGCTGGTCGTCCTGGGCGCACCGCTGGACTTCCGGGCGCCCGGATTCCTGGCGCTGCCTGCGGGGGCGGGCCCGCCTCCCCGACCGGCGGACCAGCTTGTGGCCCTGCATTACCTGCTGGGCGAGGCGCCGATGGCGCCCACCGGGACGTGGATCACCTTCCGAGAATTTTCCGGCGGCCAGTTCTACTGGGAGCCATTCCTGTCGCGCTCCATCAAGCCCCTGGTCGGGCGCATGGGGAATGCGCTGGACGTGCTGGGGGACCATCTCCGGCGGTTCTCCGCCACGGTGACGCCGCTGCCCGACGGGGGTCTCCAGGCGACGATCCAGGCCCTGGGGGCCATCGAGCTGAGGCTGGTGTATCGCCCCGGCGATGACGAGTTCCCGCCCTCGGCCGACGTGCTTTTTGACGCCTGCGCCCGGCGGCTGCTGTGCGCGGAGGATGCCGCCTACCTCGCCAGTCGTTTCTGCATCGGGTTGCTGTAAACGCGGCCATGCCCGGAATAATACGGGATGACAGCGCGGGGGGCGGCGGCTACAGTTCCGGCCCATGGTCAAGACCACGCGCCAGATAGGCGGACACCGTCGTCCCCGCCGCGCCGCGCCGCCGGAGCCCCCGGCCGACGGGGATCTCAACCTGCACTCCATGCGCGAGCTGATTCGCGACTACCGCAGACAGTGCGGCTTCTCCGCCGTCGCCACGGATGTGCATGGCCGGATCCTGGCCGGTTCCCTGGATTGCGGAGGGTGTTCCGCTGTCGAATGCGAGGGCTTGCGTCGCCGGATCGTGGCCGAGTCCCTGCGCTGGGGCGCC
Organism: uncultured Verrucomicrobiota bacterium; assembly: GCA_964481675.1. Taxonomy (GTDB): domain Bacteria; phylum Verrucomicrobiota; class Kiritimatiellia; order CAIKKV01; family CAIKKV01; genus CAIKKV01. The sequence continues at coordinate 1,287 of CAYZVY010000180.1, read as the reverse complement.
CCTTTCATGGATTTGTGCCTGCGGGGGTCGATGCTCTGGGGGCTGCCGCTCATGGTGAATCAGCGCCTGGTCGGCGGGGCGATCGCGGCGGGCCGCGCCAAGGGGGAGCAGGGCATGGCGTCCGTCCGGACGGCGGCGGACGCGCTTCTGGTCCTCGCCGAGAAAGGCAATCTCACCAACGCCGCCCTGCTGGCCACGCATCGGGCCAAGGCGGAGCGGGAACGGCAGCGGGCGGAGGCGATCCACGACGCCAAGGGGGGCGAGTATGACCACATCCGGGCCGTCTACCTGCAGCAGGAACCCGCGCTCATTGCGGCCATCCGGAAGGGGGAACGCCCCCTCGCTCGCGACATCATCAACCGGGTCCTGGTGGGCATCTACTTCCTGGGCCGCAAGCGGATCGACTTGCTCAAGAGCCTGGTGCTCGAATTGGTGGTGATGATGTCCCGGGCGGCCGTGGAGGCCGGCGCGTCCCCGGCCGAGATCCTCGGGGGCAACTATCGGGGATTGAACGAACTGGCCGTGATCCGCGACGACGAGACCCTGACGCCCTGGCTGGCGGACATGCTGGAGCGGGTGATGGATGCGATTCACGACCATCGCCGGTACCAGAACATTTCCCTGATGAATCGCGCCGTGCATTACATGCAGGAGCATTTGGCGGAGGATCTCACGCGCGATCAGGTGGCGCGGGTGGCGGGGTTGTCGCCGAGCCGGTTCTCCCACCTCGTCCGGGAGCAGTTGAACAGCAGTTTCACCGAGTTGATGGTGGGATACCGGGTGGACCATGCCTCCCGCCTGCTGATTCGCACCACCAGTTCCATTGCGGAAGTCGCCCTGGCCTGCGGTTTCACGGACCAGAGCTATTTCACCAAGGTGTTCAAAAAACGCACCGGCCAGACGCCGCTCGCCTACCGCCGCCGCGAGCGGTAGGGGGAGGCGCGGTCAGGCGGTCAGGCGGGCGCGGGCCTCGGCGCTGGTCAATCCCTGCGCGAGGACACGCTTGAGCCGGCCCGTTTCGCCCGATACCAGGCGCAGGGAGCGCACGGGGACCTCGAGTGCCCCGGCAAGGAACTCCAGCAGGGCCTGGTTCGCCTTGCCGTCCACGGGCGGGGCGTTGAGGCGAATCTTGAGGGCATCCCCGTGCAAGCCGTGCGCGGCGGTTTTCGATGCGCGCGGGCTCGCGTGGACGGTGATCACGACGCCTTCGGCGGTCTGGGTCAACCAGGGCATGGGCCAGTATGTAAGCGGTCGGGCGGCAGCCCGCAACAAAAATTCCCGCCGGGG